>JALYUE010000016.1 GCA_030853925.1 Vulcanimicrobiota bacterium
ACGCGCGCGAGCGCGCTCGCGATGTGGCAGACGCGTCACGTCATGGGCGCCTTAGCGCGCGCCGGACTCGTTTCCACCGTCATGCAGATCTCGACCAAAGGCGATCGCGTGCAAGACCGATCGCTGACGGCGCTCGGATCCGACGGCATTTTCGTCAAAGAGTTGGAGCAGGCGCTGCGCGACGGGCGCGCCGACTACGCCGTCCACTCGTGCAAAGATCTTCCGAGCTCGCTGCCGGACGACATGCGGCTCGCTGCGATCGGACCGCGGGCCGACCCGCGGGATGCGTTTTGCTCCGAGCGATACCCGACGTTCGACGCTCTTCCGCAAGGCGCCGTGGTCGGGACCTCGAGCCCGCGGCGCCGCGCGCAGCTACAGGCGCTCCGTCCCGATCTGCGCTTCGAAACGATTCGGGGCAACGTCGACACGCGGCTACGCAAGTTGCGCGAAGGCGGCTACGATGCGATCGTACTCGCGCTTGCGGGGCTGCAGCGTTTGGGACTCGGCGCGACCTATACGGTTCCAATGCCGGTCGACGTCGTCATTCCCGCCGTCGCGCAGGGGGCGCTCGGTATCGAAGTGCGGGCCGACGACGCGCGTTTGGCGGCTCGCATCCACGGAATTTTCGCCGACGACGCGAGCGAGATCGCGGTTCGCGCCGAGCGTGCGTTTCTGCGGACGCTGCGCGGCGGCTGTCAGGCGCCGGTCGGGGCCTATGCGACGTACGCGCTCGGTGAGTTCGCAATGCAGGCGACGATCTGCGCCCCCGACGGGTCGCAGCACGTGCGCGGAGAGCGGCGCGCGTCGCTGACGGATGCCGCGCAAGCCGAGGCGCTCGGCGAGGCGCTCGCGCGCCAGCTCCTGGCCGAAGGCGGCGAAACGCTGCTGGAAAGCTTCCGCACGCGCGAGACCTTGCCACTGGCGGGACGGTTGTTTCTCTTGCCGCGTACGCAAGATCGCCCGAGCAAGCTCGCGCCCGCGTTGCGCGGCGCGGGGGCCGAGGTCGTGGAGGTGCGCGGCGACGAGGACGTCGCGCGAGCGCTCGACGGACGGACGCCCTTCGGATTACTCTTTCCGTCGAGCGGTTCGGTCGCGGCGGTCGCCGCCTACCTCGCAGGGTTAGTAGCCGGCGGAGAGCGGCCGTTCGTCGCGGCGATGGGCGATTCGTCGGCGGCTGCGGCGCGCATCGCGGGTCTGCCGCCCGACGTGGTCGCCGCGGAAGCGACCGTCGGCGCCTTCGTACAAGGCGTCACGCACTATGCGCTCGAGCGCAGCGAGGATAACACTGCATGAGCATCCGGGAATTGCTTCGGCCGCGCACGACCGTCGACTTGCGCAAACGGCCGCGCCGCTTACGCGCGAATGCCGCACTACGCGAACTCGTGCGCGAAAACGTCGTGCGCGTAGCGAGCCTCGTGCAGCCGCTGTTCGTCGCGGATGAGGGACAAATCCGCGGCGAAATCGCGAGCATGCCCGGTATCTTCCGCTATTCCGTCGACGACGCCGCGAGCGAATGCGTCGAGTTGTGGGCGCTCGGCGTGCGCGCCGTCTTGTTGTTCGGAATTCCCGACTTCAAAGATGCGGTGGCATCGTCCGCGCACGACGCGCAGGGTGTCGTGCAGCGGGCGATCGGCGCGATCAAACGCGCGGTGCCGGAGATGCTCGTGATCGCGGACGTCTGCAACTGCGAATACACGGATCACGGGCATTGCGGCATCATCGACGAGCGCGGCGACGTCGACAACGACGCGACGCTTGAATTACTCGCGAAGACCGCGCTTTCGTATGCACGCGCAGGCGTCGACATCGTCGCGCCTTCCGACATGATGGACGGACGCACGGGCTACTTGCGCGCGGCGCTCGACGAAGCGGGCTATGCCGGCTTGCCCATCATGGCGTACGCCGTGAAGTTCGCCTCGGCGTTCTACGGGCCGTTCCGCGACGCCGCCGATTCCACGCCGCAATTCGGCGACCGGCGGACGTACCAGATGGACCCGGCCAACGGCCGCGAAGCGCTGCGCGAGGCGTCGCTGGACCTCGACGAAGGCGCGGACTTTCTCATCGTCAAGCCGGCGCTTGCGTACATGGACCTGATCGCCGCGGTGCGCGAGATATCCGACGTCCCGGTCGTCTGCTACAACGTGAGCGGCGAGTATTCGATGGTAAAAGCTGCCGCGCTCAACGGATGGATCGACGAGGACCGCGTCGTCGACGAAACGCTGCTCGGTTTCGCGCGCGCGGGCGCCGATATCATCATCACGTATTTCGCTAAAAGCTACGCGCGGCGTCACACTCGCGGTTAAAGAACGCGGGCGCGAACGTGCGCTGCATCGCATCTGAGCGTCGTTCGCACGACCCAATGAGCACGGTATGCCCGGTCGGCCGAAGATAACGTAAGGCGCCCGCATGCGCCGTTTCGTCTTCGGAGATGTTGGATGGCCGCACCCGATCTTTCGTCGTTTGCCGACCTAGCATCGGCAGCTCGAGCGATCATGTCGTACCTGCAAGAACAGCTCGGGCTCGGCCTGTGGATGTTTACGCGCGTCGAAGGCGACGCCTGGATCGTGCTCGACACGCTCGGCGCCGAATATCCAATTCCGGCGGGCGCGGTGTTGCGTTGGTCGGACAGCTTTTGCTCGCGTCTGGTCGCGGGCGAGGGTCCGATGCTCGCACCGCGTGCGATGGAGATTCCGGCGTACGCGGCAGCACCCGTGGCGAAAGCCGTGCAGATCGAGAGCTACGTCGGTCTCCCGATTTACCGCAACGACGGTTCGCTCTTCGGTACGATGTGCGCGATCGACAAAAAACCCGCGGAAGGTATCGAAAAGCATCAGCCGCTCGTCGAGTTACTGGCGCGGCTGCTCGGCTTCGCCGTGGACCGGCAACGCGAAGCGGACGAAGCCGCGCGGCGCGCCGAACGCGCCGAAAACGAAGCGCTGACCGATTCGCTCACCGGAATTTTCAATCGGCGCGGTTGGGACCAACTCGTGGGTCGCGAAGAAGAACGGTGTCGCCGGTACGGCTACCCCGCCTGCGCGTTCGTCGTCGATCTCGACGGCTTCAAAGAGATCAACGATACGCTCGGACACGCGACGGGAGACGAGGTCTTGCGGCACGTCGCGACGTGTCTCTCGACACATTTCCGCGGACACGACGTCGTCGCGCGTACGGGCGGCGACGAATTTTCGGTACTCGCGGTCGAATGCGACGAGGCTCAAGGGCAGCGCCTGCTTACGAGCGTGAACGCGAGACTCGCAAGCGATGCGATCACCGCTTCCGTCGGCTTCGGATATAAGCCCGCCGCGCGACTCGTCGAAGTCTGGAAAGCGGCCGACGAGGCCATGTATCGCGTCAAGAAGACGCGCAAGTTTCCCGCGGTCGCATTGAGCGTCGTGTCGGCCTAACTTGTCTCCAGGAAACGATTACTCTGCGCTCGATGAGACGGCTGCGCATCCGCGAACGATAGGCTGGCTCGGGACGACGGCGCTCGCGATCGGCGGCAGCAACCAGAGCGTTTTCATCGTCGGCGTCCTCATCGTCGGGCAAGGCGCCATCACGGGCCAAGGCAGCGCCGCGATTCCGCTGCTCGCGCTCGGAATGCTGCTCGCATGGGTCGCAGCGCCTGGTTGGACGGAACTCGTACTGCTTCGTCCGGGTCGCGTGGGCGGGATCGCGGCGGCGTGTTCGGAGGCATTCCGTCCGTACAGTCCGATGCTTTCGGCGCTGGCGGGCTGCTGCTATTGGTGGGGCTGGATTCCTACGTGCGGATTGACCGCAATCTTATCCGCGTCCGCGATTCACCAGTGGCTCGTGCCGTCGATTCCGATCAACGTGCTCGCAGTAGCGATCGTCTGCATTTTTACGGCCGTCAACTTGGGCGGCATCACGCTCGTGGTGCGGTGCGCGATACCGATGGCGATCCTATCGGCGAGCGCAGCATTTTTATCCGCATTCATGCCGCTCGCAACCGGTCACGTCGACTGGCATCGGGCGATGACTTTTCACCTAACGACGCCGTTCGACGGCGCGTTCGGCAGCTTTACGTCATTGATGGCGGGACTGTATTTAGTCGGGTTCGCAGCGCCGGCTTTCGAAGCGGCTGCATGTCACGTCGGCGAGACGATCGATCCGCAGCGCAACGTACCGCGCGCGATGTTCGTTAGTGGCGCGTTAGCCGGCCTGTATTTCGTCGCGCTCCCCGTCATTTGGCTCGGAGTTCTCGGGCCCGAAGCGCTGGGCCGCGATCTCGCGCTCGAACTCGGCCCGACGTTCGCGCCGCTGGCCGGCGCGCTTGCCAAGGCGATGGCCGTCGGCTTCATGACGTTCAATATGTTTCACGGCACGCTGCAGCCGCTCGCCGGCGCCTCGCGTACGTTGTCGCAACTCGCCGACGATGCGGTCTTTCCGCGCTTCCTCGCGCGACGTTCGCGCAACGATACGCCGTGGGTCGCGACCGTCGTCACGGCTGCCGCGGCCATCGCGTTTCTCTTGCTCGGCGATCCCATTTGGCTGCTCGCGGCAGCGAACTTCACTTACTTAATCGCTATTTGCCTCGCGAGCGTCGCGGTTTGGCTGCTGCGCCGCGACGCTCCCGATCTCGAACGCCCGTTTCGAGCGCCGCGCGGTACGATCCACCTCGGCTTATTCGCGGCCGTCGTATGGGGCGTTTCCGCAGTTTTTGGTTTTCAGCAATTCGGGCTTGCCACCGTCATTTTGGGTCTGGTCTTTGCTTACTCCGGCGCGGCGTTGTACGCTTGGCGAAAACTCGAAGACGGCAGCGGTGGCTGGTCGCAGCGAAGATCGCACTCTCTGCAGATCAAGTTGACCGGGCTGATGGTCGGCATCCTCTTGTTCGACGGCGCCGGCTACTTCATCGCGATCAAGAGCATTCCGACCGCGAACGCGGCGATGGTCGCAACCTTGCAAGACATTTTCGTTGTCGTCGCATTGTTGACCATCGCCGTCGGGCTCGTGCTTCCCGGAATGGTGGCGCAGGCCGCCACGCGCGAACTCGCGATCATCAACGAAAGCCTGCTGCACGGCACGCAGGCGCTGCAACTCGAGATTTCCGAACGCAAACTCGCCGAACAACGCTTGCTGCACGTCGTGCACCACGACGAGCTGACGGGGCTTGCAAATCGCGCGTCGTTCATGGAACGCTTCGGGCACATGATATCTCGCATGCAGCGCCGCAACGATCATATTGCGGCGGTCCTGTTCCTGGATCTCGACCGCTTCAAGCTCGTTAACGATAGCCTCGGACACTTGGCCGGCGACATGCTGCTCGTCGCCGTCGCGCGCCGTCTCGAGCGCTGCCTGCGGCCGGGCGACACGCTGGCTCGGCTCGGCGGCGACGAATTCACGATCCTGCTCGACGATATCCATTCGGAACGCGATGCGGCCGCTTTCGCCGAACGAGTTCTCGCGCAGCTCAAAAAGCCGTTCATCGTTTTGGAACGCGAGCTCTTCGCGTCGGCGAGCATCGGGATCGCCGTCACGCGCACGGGTTTCGACACACCGGAGGACGTGTTGCGCGACGCCGACATCGCGATGTACCGGGCCAAGGAGCTCGGCAAAGGCCGCTACGAAGTGTTTGCAACCGAATTCCTCACGCGGGCCGTCGCTTTGCTGCAATTGGAAAACGACTTGCAGGGTGCCCTAGACCGCAACGAATTCGTGCTGTTCTACCAGCCGATCGTTTCGCTCAAAACGAATGCCTTGCAAGGTTTCGAAGCGCTGATCCGGTGGCAGCACCCGGAGCGAGGCTTGCTGAGTCCCGACGGATTTATCCCGGCGGCGGAAGAGAGCGGAGCGATCCTCGCGATCGGCGCGTGGGTCATCGACGAAGCGTGCCGGCAAGCTCGCCTGTGGGAAGATGTTTTTCATTTGGAACGGTCGCTTGCAATCAGCGTCAACGTCTCGGCGAAGCAATTTTCGAACGAGCAGCTGCTCGACCAAATACAACAAGCGCTCGCAACCCATCGCCTGAGCAGCGCCCACTTGCACGTCGAAATCACCGAAAGCGCGATCATGGCGAATCCCGAACTCGCGACGCGGACGCTGACCGAACTTCGCAGGCTCGGCATCGAAGTGCACCTCGACGATTTCGGCACCGGCTATTCGTCGCTCGGGTATCTGCATCGTTTTCCGGTCGATACGCTCAAGATCGACCGGTCGTTCATCAGTACGTCGGGAACGAAAGCCGTCGGCAATCCCGAAATCGTCAAAACGATCGCGTCACTTGCGGCGAGCCTTTCGATGACCACGACCGCCGAAGGCGTCGAGACGCCGGAACAGCTGCACCAATTACGGTCCTTGAATTGCACGAGCGCGCAAGGATATTATTTCTCGCGGCCGGTCGACGCAGCGGCCGCGGGAGCGATCGTCGCGCACTGGGAGGCACCTCGCACGCTGCGAGAGTCGATCGCGTAAGGAGCCGCCGGCCGCCGAAGCTGCAAAGCGTTGCAGTTTTAGGACGCCGGCTCGTGCAAAAGCCGAGCGCATGCATCGCGAACGCAGCCGCGCCGCCTTCGAGCGCGCGAAGACCGTCATTCCCGGCGGCGTCAACTCGACCGTGCGCGCCTTCAAAGGCGTCGGCGGCACTCCGGTCTTCATCGCTTCGGCGCAGGGCTGCCGACTGACCGATGTCGACGGAAACGCGTATATCGACTACGTGCTCTCGTGGGGACCCATGATTCTGGGGCACGCGCATCCGGCCGTCGTCGAAGCGGTGCGGGCGGCCGCCGCGCGAGGCACGTCGTATGGCGCGCCGACCGACGCGGAAAGCGATCTTGCGGAACTCGTCGTCGCGATGGTGCCGACGGTCGAAAAAGTCAGATTTTGTTCCAGCGGCAGCGAAGCGACGATGTTCGCGCTGCGGCTCGCGCGCGGCGTAACCGGGCGCAGCGCCGTCGTCAAATTCGCCGGCTGCTATCACGGCAGCGTCGATGCATTCCTCGTATCGGCCGGTTCGAGCGCGCTTACGATCGGCGTACCCGATTCCGAAGGCGTGCCGCGCGGAACGGTGGCCGATACGATCGTCGTGCCGTACAACGACCTGACGGCGGTCGAGGCCGCGTTTGCGGCTCGGCCCGACGACGTGGCGGCGCTCATCGTAGAGCCATACGTCGGCAACATGGGCTTCGTGCTGCCGCAGGCAGGCTTTCTCGCCGGGCTCCGCCGCCTATGCAGCGAGCACGGCGCGCTCCTGATCTTCGATGAGGTGATGACGGGTTTCCGCGTCGCCCCGGGCGGCGTCGCCGAACGCGAAGGCATCGCGCCCGACATCACGACGCTCGGCAAGATTCTGGGCGGCGGGCTGCCGGTCGGGGCCGTCGCCGGCCCCGCCGCCATTCTCGACGCCTTTACGCCCGACGGGCGCGTCTTTCAAGCCGGCACCCTCTCGGGGAACCCCCTCGCGATGGCCGCCGGCGCCGCGACCCTGCGTGCGCTACGCGAACCGGGCGTCTACGGGCGCCTCGAAAGCGCCGGCGCCGCGTACGTATCCGGCCTCACCGACGCATTTCGCCGCCACGGCGTCGCGCACCAGGCCGCGCAGCGCGGGTCGATGGTCGGCTTCTTCTTCACGAGCGAGCCGGTCCGCGATCTCGTCGGCGCCAAAACGTCCGACGCGGCGTTCTACGCTCGCTTCTTCCATGCCATGCTCGACCGCGGCGTCTACCTCGCACCTTCGCAGTTCGAAGCCGGCTTTCTCAGCCTCGCCCACACCGATGCCGACATCGCGCAAACGCTTGCCGCGGTCGAAGAAGCATTGACGCAGCTTACGCAAGGACTTTCGTAGCGTTTGCGGCCGGACGATTTCGCGACATCTTCCCGACGTTTCGGGTGTCATGATGATGCCGGCACCCGAGCGCGTCGACGGTGCTCCGTCGGGCTCGGTAGGTGGCGGCTCGAAAATCGTGGTACGAAGAGGAAAGCATGCCGATCGTCTGTCTTGGGCTTTCTCACCGCACGGCTCCCGTCGAAGTGCGGGAACGTCACGCGTTTCCCGCTTCGAAAATGGGCGAGTCGCTCGTGGCGCTGCGCGATTACGAGATGGTGCGCGAAGCGGTGATGCTGTCGACCTGCGGACGGCTCGAAATTTACGCCGAAGTCGAAGACTACGAAGCCGGAGTCGGGCAGCTTAAAAACTTTTTGCAGCACTTCCGTCACGGCGACGTAGCGGATATGTCGTCGTATATGTACACGCTACTCGGATCGCAAGCGGCGGATCATCTCTTCCGCGTCGCGACCGGCCTCGATTCGATGCTGATCGGCGAAGCCGAAATCTTGGGGCAAGTTAAAGACGCGTACGTGCAGTCGCAGAAGGCGCGTTCGCTCGGGAAGACGCTGCACTCGCTCTTCCGCGAAGCGCTCAGCGCCGGCAAACAGGCGCGCTCGACGACGCAGATCGGCGGCGAATCGGTCAGCGTCGCGACGGCGGCGATCGCGCTCGCGAAGCAGTGGCTCGGTTCGCTCGAAGACAAGGTCGTGCTCGTCGTGGGCGCCGGGAAAATGGGCACGCTCGCCGCACGGCGCTTGCGCCTGGAAGGCTGCTCGGAATTACTGGTCGCGAATCGCTCGGCCGCCAAAGCGCGCGAGATCATCGCGGACCTCGGCGTCGGTACGGCCGTCGAATTGCCGGGGTTGATCGCCGCGATGAAACGCGCGGACATCGTCGTGACGTCGACCGGCGCATCGCACTTCGTCGTGACCCCCGGCAACGTCGCCGAAGCGATGCTCGCCCGTCCGGACCGTCCGCTGTTCATCGTGGATATCGCCGTTCCGCGCGATGTGGATCCCGACGTCGTGCGCATTCCCAACGTGCACGTCGCCGATATCGACCGTCTCAAAGATCTCGTCGACGTATCGCTCGAAAAGCGCCGCGAGGCGATTCCCTTGGTCGAAGAGATCGTCGCCGAACACAGCGAGCGTTTCGCGCGCTGGTATCAATCGCGCGTGTCTATTCCCGTCGTTAGTTCTCTCGTGCAGAAGACTGAGGCGATGCGCGCGGCGGAAATCGAGCGGCTCTTCGGCCGTTGTCCGGAACTGACCGACCGCGAGCGCATGCTGATCACGGGCGCCTCGCTCACGATCGTGTCGAAACTGCTGCACGGGCCGGTTACGAAACTTCGCGAGCGGGCGATGTCCAATAGCGCCGAAGCGCTCACGCTCGCGACGCTGCTCGACGAACTCTTCGCGTTGCGCGCCGAAGTCGAACGGCCGCTCGAGGCCGAGCCCTCGGAGTGACCTCCGAGCCCACGGGAAAAGTGTGGCTCGTCGGCGCGGGTCCGGGCGACCCCGGCCTCTTGACGCTGCGCGGCGCTCGCGCGATCGCGCAATGCGAAGTTATGGTGTACGATTACCTCGCTTCGGCGGCGATCGTCGCGATGGCGCCGCCCGGCTGCGAGCATATCTACGTCGGCAAGAAAGCCGGCCGGCATACGCTTTCGCAGGACGAAATTACGGCGCTTATCGTGCGCCTCGGCGTCGAAGGCAAGAAGGTCGTGCGGCTTAAAGGCGGCGACGTCTTCGTTTTCGCGCGCGGCGGCGAAGAAGCGGCCGCCTTGCATCGCGCGGGCGTACCGTTCGAAATCGTGCCCGGCATTACGTCGGCGATCGCGGCGCCGGCGTACGCCGGCATTCCGGTCACGCATCGCGATCACAATACGTCGTTCACGATTGCGACGGGACATGAAGATCCGACCAAAGGCGACTCCTCGCTCGATTTCGCTAAACTCGCCAACCCGAAGCAAACGCTGATTTTTTTAATGGCGATGGGGGGCCTTGCGGGAATCGTCGACAAGTTGCGCGACAACGGCATGCCGGACGATCTTCCGGTCGGCATCGTACGGGAAGGCACCAAACCTTCGCAAGAGACGCTGGTCGCGACGCTCGGCACGATCGTCGCGGAAGTGGAGCGGACGAAGTTCGCGGCGCCGGCGGTCGTCGTTATCGGAAACGTCGTACGCGAACGGGACTCGATCCGGTGGTTCGATACGAATCCGCTCTTCGGCAAACGTGTGCTCGTAACGCGCGCGCGCGACGACGCCTCGGAATTTGCGGCGCGCCTGTGGGAACTCGGCGCCGAACCCGTCATCGTACCGACGATCGCGATCGGTCCGCCGGACAATCCGGCGAACGCAGCGCGGGCGATAGCGGCACTCGACGCGTACGCATGGACGGTCTTCACGAGCCGGCACGGAGTCGACGCCTGCTTCGAATTGATCGGTACCGACGGAGGGGACGCTCGTCGCTTCGGACGCTGCCGAGTTGCGGCGATCGGACCGCAAACGGCGGAACGTCTGCGGACATACGGCATTGCGGCGGATTTCGTTCCCGACAAAGCCGTTGCCGAAGAAGTCGCCGCGGGTCTCCTCGAACGGACCGGCGCGGGCGAACGCGTTCTGCTCTTCGGAGCGCAGGTCACTCGCGAAATTCTAGCGGAGACGTTGCGCGCCGCCGGATGTGTCGTCGACGTCGCCGCCGCGTACAAGACTTCTCACGTCTCCGATGCGACGATCGCGAGAGCGGCGGAAGAAACCGACGTTTGGACGTTCGCGAGCGCGAGTGCGGTCGAAGCCTTCGTTCGCAACGTGCCGGGCGCCGGCGACCTCGCACAAGCGAAGGTCGTCGCGTGCATCGGGCCGATAACGGCACGCGCGGCATCCGAACTTGGCATACCGCCGGACGTCGTCGCGAGCGATTACAGCATCGACGGACTGGTGGCCGCCCTCGAAAGAGCGTTGAAAGTACACCCTTCGGCTTAGTCGAGGCGCTTCTCGCTTGACGCAACTAACGCTCGCGCCGCTTTCGAACTTCGATATCGGAGTAGTCGCAGCCGTGGCGATCGCCCTGACGGCGTATCGAACGCGCTCGCTCAGCGCGACCGGGGCGCTCGCGGCCATCGCCGTAGGAACCGCGACGTTCGGCGCACTCGCGTTTCCAGGCGCGTTCGTCTTGCTGACGTTTTTCATAAGTTCGCTCGGATTCTCGCGCATCGGCCGCGAGCGCAAACGCGAGCTGTTGATCGACGTCGGCAAAACGAGCGCACGCGACGGAACGCAGGTACTGGCAAACGGCGGCGTGGCGGCCGTTTGCGCGCTGCTCGCCCTTTGGGTCGATGCGCGTTACGCGATCGCCTTCGCCGGCGCGTTCGCAGCCGCAACCGCGGACACATGGGGTACGGAGATCGGTGCGTTATCGCGTAGCGGGCCGCGTTCGATCCTTACGCTACGACCGATCGCGATCGGATTATCGGGCGGGGTCACCGTACTGGGAACGCTCGCCGAAGTCGCGGGCGCAGCGACGATCGGCGTGGTCGCATTCGGCCTAACGCCGCACCTCGCAACCGTAGCGGCGGTAGCGGCGGGCGGAGTCGGCGGCGCGCTGCTCGATTCGATCTTGGGAGCGTCGCTCCAATCGTTACGTTGGTGCGGGCAATGCCGGCGCGCGACCGAACGCGAACCACATGCATGCGGTGCCAACACGACGCCGCTGCGAGGTTTGCAGTGGTTCGGCAACGACGCCGTCAACTTCGCCGCAACCGCCGCGGGAGCGGCGATCGCCGTTGCACTAGCGCGCTAAACTTTTTGTTTGGCGGCGTACTTCTTTGCGAGATAGGGAATTATTTCGTCGTCATCGTCTAACGTGACGTCGCCGTCGACCATTACGGGAATGCCCGTCTGGCCCGAGACCGCCTGAACTTCCGTCCGTTCGGAATGCGAGCGCGTCACGTTGACGATTTTATAATCGAGCAGCAAGTCGGTGAGCTTCGAGCGCACGCGCGCGCAATACGGACACCACTCGGCTTGGTAGAGAACGATTTCGGTTGGCTGACCCATACGTCCGGCTTTCGTGAGAGGGGTCCACAGGTCCGTTGCCGGTTTTCGGCGTAGCCGGACGTATCTTTCCCGCGCAAAGAGAACCGTATGTCTCCTTCGCGTTCGAGTCGCGACCCGTTCCGGCGCGCCTTCGCCCTTTCCATCGGGCTGCATCTGTTCGCGGCGCTGTTCGTGGTGACGGGTTCGCTGCCGATCGGCAGCGGTGCCACGCAAAGCGGCGGTCGCGCTTTCGAAACGACGCGCATTTCTTACTTGACGATCGAACGCAGAACGATCGCGCATCGCAAGCCCCCGCATATCGTCGCGCTGCGACCCGCGCCGCCTAAGACCGCACCGGTTAAGACCGCGCCGCCCAAGACGGTCGCGCGGAAGCCGACGGCCGCCCGGGACGCCGCTTTGCGACGCGCAAAGCACGAAGTGCCTAAGCCTTTGGCGCTGTCGCTCGGGCTAGCAACCGAGCGTCCCGAACGCCCAATCGCCGCAGCCTCGCGAGCAACGAGCGAACCCGTACGCGCAACCGCGACCGCGACCGCGAGTCCGGCCCCTTCACCCTCGCCCTCCGAAACAGCCGGCGCGTCTCCCGAGCCGGCCAAATCGGGTGCGAGCGAGCAAGTCGCCGCGCGCGGCATCGACGTTCCACCGGGCGGCTGGGGTCAGAGCTTCGAGCGCCCCTTGGTCGCCGACGAATCGGCTCTCGAAACGCTGCGAACCCGCTATCACGCGTCGGGCCCCGTTCGCATAGACGTCGACGATGCCGGGCACGCAACGCGCGTCAGCCTGCCGGCAAGCTTGCCCGACGACGTCCGTGCCGAACTCGAACGCAGACTTCTCGAACTGCATTACATTCCGGCAGAGTGTAACGGCCTGCGCTGCACCGGCACTTTACAACTCATTATATAACGCGCTCGAACGTCGACAATCACCTTAGGCGTAGAACGCCGTTCGAATACGGGGGCGTGCCACGCAGCCCAACGAGTGGCCGAAGCGGCACTCTAGGCTCGACCGGTATTTCGTGATAGGCTCATGCGGGAGAAAACGTGGAAACTTGGGAGAATAAGGTTGCCGTCGTCACCGGCGGCGCGAGCGGGATCGGTTTAGCGATCGCCCGGGGACTCGTACGCCGCCGCGTCAGCGTCGTGCTCGCAGACATCGAGCAGACCGCACTCGATGCGGCCGTGCAGGAGTTGCGGGGCGCAGGCGGCACGATCGTCGCGCATCGTACCGATGTCTCCGACTTCGCTTCGATGGAGAAACTCGCGACTTTTTCCTCCGACACGTTTGGTACCGTGCACTTGCTGTTCAACAATGCCGGTGTTTCGATTACCGGACCGAGCTCGGCGATGAGCCTCGACGACTGGCGGTGGGTGATGGGGGTGAACGTCGGCGGCGTCATCCACGGAATCAAGGCCTTCGTGCCGATGATGCTGGAGCACGGGCAGGAAGCGTACGTTGTGAATACGGGTTCCCTGGCATCATTTTGCGGTCATGGGGATCACGCGCCGTATTGCGCATCGAAGGCAGCGGTGTTGTCCATAAGCCAGTCCCTCTATAGCGAGATGCGCGCCACGATGACGCGCGTCGGGGTTAGTGTCGTCTGCCCCGGCATGGTGTCGACGCGCATCAATCGGAGCTGGCGCAACAGGCCCAAAGACGATGTGCCTTGGAGCGATCGCGAGCGCGACGACCCCGAGCTCGTAGCGGCGAGCAACGAGATCCAGAACAGCGGCGTCAGCGCGGAAACGGTAGCGGAAGCGGTATTCGAGGGATTACTGGCGGACCGTTTCTATATCTTTACGAACGCGGGCTCCGACATCTTCGTACGGTCTTCGCTCGATCGCGCGATTGCAGGCCAAAATCCGATCGTGAGCACGTGGGGTGCCGATCTTCGAGAACCATCCGAGCGTGAATGGTCGCCGTGGGCCGGCTTCGCCAGCCACGCGGACGCACGATGATACGATCGAACCCGCACGAAGCGGGATAGCGTGAAGAGCGCCGCGCCGGATCTCGTACCAGAGCAGACCGCGCCAACCGGACCGAGTCGTTTCGAACACCGTAAAGAGGAGATTCTCAACGCGGCGGGCGCCGTGTTCAATCGTCACGGTTTGCGTGACGCGACGCTAGCTATCGTCGCCGCCGAAATCGGACTGAATCTCAAGAGCCTGCGTTACTACTTCGAGCGGCGCGACGACCTCGTAGCCGCCGTTTTCATGCGCTCGATCGAGGTCCATCGACAACTCGCGCAAGATGCGCTCGTCGAGAGCGGCATCGAGGCACGGATCCATCGCTTCGCGCAGAGTTATTTTCAGTTGCAGGCGAGCGTGCGACGCGGCGACCGCCCCGAACTCGTGTCTTTCGGCGATCTGCGCGCGCTCACCGCACCCCATTGCGACGTGGTGTGGCCCGCGTATACCCGGATGTTCAAATCGCTACGAGAGCTTCTGCGAACGCAAGAAGTCCGCTGGGACCGTGCGCGGCTCAACGCATCTGCGCACATGCTGCTGTCGCAGGTATCGTGGTCGGTCGTTTGGTTCGGCGACTACTTTCCGCAAGATGCATCGAGCGTCGCAAAGCGCTTCAGTGACATCCTCTTGCACGGAATAGCCGCCAAACCGGTCGATCTCGCGCCCTTCACGGCGTCGCTCCCGGTTGCAGCCCAAGAACCCGATGGCCTCTCCGAGCGAGCGTTCCTTCGAACGACGACGGCGCTGATCAACCAGCTCGGTTATCGCGGCGCCTCGGTCGATCGCATCTCGACGGAGCTCAACGTTACGAAGGGTGCGTTCTATTACCATAACGACACGCGCGACGGACTGGTCGTCGCCTGTTTCGAACGCACCTTCGCACTGTTACGCGAAGCCCAAGATGAAGCGCTCGCCGCGCAGCGCAACGGCATCGAGCGCGTTGCCGCAGCTTCGGTTTCGCTCGTAAATCGCCAAATGCTCGAGAACGGCACCTTACTGCGGATCTCGGCCCTCACGGCGCTCGAGCCCGAACTGCGCGTTGCAATGGCCGCGCACATGTCGCGTCTGACGCTCCGTTTCGCGGACATGCTCAACGACGGCCTGATCGACGGTTCGGCGCGCCCATGCAACGTGCGCATTGCCGCGGAAATGATCACCGCGACGATTAATTCGGCGGAAGAACTTAGCCGCTGGGTAAGTACGGCGACGCGCGACAACGCGGCAGACCTTTACGTCCGCCCGTTACTTGCCGGCGTACTTGCCGGCAACGCCTGACCGAGCGCCGTCTCTCGCGTTCAAAGATACGTGTGAAACCACTCGATCGCTGCCGCGACGGACTCGTCGAAGAAGCGGTTGTAGACCGCATAGTGATCGCATGGAAACGTGCGGTATTCGCTGGTCGCGTGTTGACGGACGATCGTGTAGGCGGCGAAGCCGTGCTCGAGCCGATCGACGAGTTCTTCGTGTTCGGCATCCATAATCAACGTTGGAACGCGGACGTGCGCGGCCGCGGCGAGCCGCGAATGCACGGCCATACGGGCGATGTCGGGAGTGCCCTTGAGGCCTGCTGCGGCGTCGAGGCCGTCCTGCGGTACGACGGGCTCGATCTGGCCGCGCGCCTTTTCGGTCGCGCGTAAGAGAGCCTCGGCGCGGTACTCGGGCGGGTAGTCGAAACCGCCGATCTGAGCGACGATGGCGCGTATTCGGTCGTCGTTTCCTCCAACGAACACGGCATGGCCGCCGCCATAGCTCGTTCCCCAGACGCCGATGCGCGCAGGATCGACGCCGGGCTCCGCTACGAGCGCGGCGAGGCAGTTCGCAACGTCGGTGGTTTGATCGACGGGATCGACGATCTCGCGCAACACGCGCACGTCGAGCGTCCGCACGCCGGCCTCGAGTAGGCGAGGCGAACCCGGCACCGGTATGATGCGTCCGTCCGACTCTCCCCAGCCGCGGTAGTCGAACGTCATAGCGAGGAACCCGGCGCGGGCGAACGCACGTGCATACTCCGCGAGCTGGCTTTTGAGTCCGCCCCAGCCATGGCAAAGAAGGATCGCGGGGCGGCGGGTTGCGGGACCGTCGCCGGCCGGCGCAAAGACGTCGGCCGCCAAACGAGTGCCTTCGCTGAAGATGGTCAGCGGGCGAGAGCTCACGTCGTCCATTGCTCGCCAATCACCCCTCGCACGGGTTCATGAGGTTGCGGTACGTTCTCCAGCCGCCGCAAGCCGTCTTTTCATTCACTTCACTTTGAACGAGGGGGAATTTTACTTTTCTTACGATACCGTTTTTCTCAAACTACCATGTGCCGCTCGTCGCAAGCGTTGTGGCACGGCCGAATTTTGTGGAGAACGACATGGCGATTGATTTAACGGGACGCGTAGCCATCGTAACGGGAGCGGGCGGCGGTCTTGGGCGCGCGCATGCATTACTGCTGGCGAAGCGCGGCGCGAAAGTCGTCGTGAACGATCTGCCGGGCGTAGCCGACGGGACGCTCGGATCGACCTCCGCGGCCACGGCCGTCGCAGCCGAGATCATCGCGGCAGGCGGCGAGGCAATCGCCAGCGGCGCCTCGGTCGCGGATTTCGGTCGAGTCGAAGAAATGGTCGCGGCCGCTATGGATCAGTACGGCCGCATCGATATTCTCGTGAACAATGCAGGCATTTTGCGCGACAAGTCATTCGCCAAGATGGAGATGGCCGACTTCCGCGCGGTGCTCGACGTCCATTTGATGGGAGCGGTGCATTGCAGCAAGGCGGTCTGGCCGATCATGCGCGCTGCGAACTATGGGCGAATCGTGATGACCACGTCTTCTACCGGGCTGTACGGCAATTTCGGACAAGCCAATTATGCAGCGGCGAAGATGGCGCTGGTGGGACTCATGCAGACGCTCTCGATCGAGGGCCACAAGAACGGCATTCGCGTCAACTGCTTCGCACCGACCGCCGCGACGCGCATGATGGAAGGCTTGCTGGCTCCGGACCACGTCGCCCGGCTCAAGCCTGAGGCCACGAGCCCGGGCGTCCTCGTACTCGTATCCGAGGATGCGCCGACGCACACGATCCTGTGCGCCGGTGCGGGCAGTTTCGAACGGGCGCACATCACGCTGACGCGGGGCGTGTATATCGGCGTCGGCGACGATGCTGCCGAACACGTTGCATCGCGCTGGGCCGAGATCAGCGACGACGCGGACTCGATCGTTCCCGAGAGTTCCTGGGCGCAAGGCAAGAGCGAGCTGGAAAAGGCCGGCATGGTCGTCGCGTAGAGACCGTCCCGTCACCTCGAAACGGCCTCGCTCGTGCCTCAATCGATAGACTCGCTGGATCGTTGCTGCAACTCGCGCTTCAAAACTTTTCCGAGCGCGTTGCGCGGTAGCTCGGCGACGATTCGCACGCCGGCGAGACGCTGCATTTTTCCAAGCCGGGCGTTAGCCCAATCTTTCAACGCTCGCGCCGATACGTCGACTCCGTCCTTCAGCGTGACGAAGCCGACCGGCGTCTCGCCCCACCGCGCGGACGGCGCGCCGACCACGGCCGACTCACGCACGGCGGGATGCTCGTTCAGCGCCGCTTCCAAGTCGACCGGATAGATATTCAGACCACCGGAAATAATGACGTCTTTCTTACGTCCGGTGAGCGTGAAAAAGCCCTCGGTATCGATTCGCCCTACGTCGCCCGTCCGGATATAGCGCAATCCTTGCGGGCCGTACCATGCGGACTGGGCCGACTCGTCCGGCCGATTATAGTAGCCGGTCATCATCGCGTTCGACCGGCCGACGACCTCGCCCACCTCGCCTGACGGGAGGACCCGTCCGCCGTCGTCGATGACGAGCATTTCGTGCCCCTCGATCGGTTGACCGACGGTGTGAAGCTTGTCGGGCCGCTCGTGTGCGACCAGCATGCACGACCCGCCGCCTTCGGTCATGCCGTAATATTCGATGAGACCGCCGGGCCAGCGTGCCAACACCTCCGCCTTGAGCCCCGCGGCGAACGGCGCCGAGGTCGCATACTTCAACAGGTAGCTCGAAAGATCGAAGCGCTCGAAATCCGGGACGTCGAGGATCCGGCGGTACTGGACCGGCACGAGCATCGCGACCGTTACGCGGTGGCGCTCGCTTAGCTCGAGGAAATGCCGCGCGTCGAAGCGCGGCATGAGCACGACCGTACCGCCGCCGGCCAGCGCCGGCAGCAGGCTCACGAGCGTTGTGTTCGAGTATAGCGGCGTCGAGATGAGCGCGACGGCGTCCGGGCCGTAACCCGGCGGGTCGAGGAGGTGAAGCTGCGGCCAGCGCATGGCGTGCGACTGGACGACGC
>JALYUE010000037.1 GCA_030853925.1 Vulcanimicrobiota bacterium
AACGGGCGTCGCCCCCGCGGCGGTCGGACTCGCGGACGGCGCGGGCGACGCCCCGCGTGGAGCGATCGGGCCGGGCGAGCCGGTGGGCCGCACGAGAAAAACGGGCGCACTCGAATTCGCGCTCGGCGACGGTGAGGGCAGCGGGAAGGGCGTTGCCGTCGCGCTGTCGCGCGGCGTCGGCACGACGAGCACCTTGGGTCCCGGCGGAGGCACGGGCGGTATCGGCACGAGCGTGGCGCTCGGACTCGCGCTCGCATCTGCGGCCGGGCTCGCGCCGGCATCGGAGCCGGGGCTGGCCGCAGAACTCGGACCGCTAGTCGGCGCGGACGTCGAAGCGGCCGCCGGCTGATCGTCGTGCAGCAGCGCTGCATAGAGATGGCGACGCCGTGCGCCGAGCCGCCGCGCTGCGGCGTAAGTATCTCCGATGTCGGCGGCCGACGCTTGGGCCGGCGCCGGCGTGGCCGCAGCCGAGGCGCACGTCCGCGATGCGAGCAAGGCGGCGAAGCGCGGATCGAGTCCGGGCGGTTCGCGAAAAGCGGCGGCGGCCGCAACACCGGCATGCAAGCATGCGGACCAGAGCAGCAGCGCCGCGAGCGGCCGCTTCAGCGTTCGACGCGCCAAAACATCAGGACGCCGGCGCCGCCCATGATCAGATTCGGCGCCCATGCGGCGAGAAACGGATTGATCGCGTCGTTCTTCCCCAAAGCGGCAAACGCCGACATCATAATGTAGTAGACGAACAGTAACAGTACGGACAACGCGATTCCGAGTGCCGTCCCCAGATTCTTGCCTTTCTTGCCGATCTGGGCCGCGAGCGGCAAGGCGAGGACGACGGCGATGAACGAGGCGAACGGAAAGGCCAGCCGCTGAGCGAGGGTGATCTTCAGCGTATCGAGCGTTTGACCGCCCTGTCCCGTCGCCTGCATCGCGCCGATCTGCGCCTTGAGCTGCTTGGAATTGACCGTATACGGATCGTTGGTCGTAGAATTCGCAAATTGTTCGATGGACTCACCGAGCGGTAGTCCGATGTCGATGTCTCTGTGAACGGCGTTTCCGTGCACTTCGCCCGTCGTCTTGAACGTGCTGACCGCAGCCTTGACGAGGTGCAGCGATTGGCCGACGACGTAGCCCGTTTGCGCGGTGACGACGGTTCTAAACTGCGAAGTCGTCGCATTTTCGAAGATCATCACGTTCTGCAGCACGCGTTTGTCGGAGCTGAGATTTCCGATGTAGTAGACGTTCCCGGTGGCGTCGTCTTTACGAAAGAAGCCGGGCTCGATCGGTAACTGGTCCGTGTGATAGATGATCTGGTAGAACGAACGCGTCGAGAGGTCCGTCGTAACCGGCGCGATCGTCTCGTTGATGTAGTACGCCAAGCCGAAAACGGCGAGACCGAACAGCAGCGGCGTTCGGCAGATGCGCAAGAACGTAACACCGGAGGTGCGCAGCGCGTTGATTTCGTTGTCCTGGGCGAGCCGGCTGAAAGCGAGCAGCGCCGAAAAGAGGCTTGCGAACGGGAAGGCGAGCGGCGTGCTCTGCGGCACGCGGAAGACGAGGAAGCGCAGCACGAGAAAAAACGGCGCGTGCGCGTTGATGATGTAATCCGCCGCCAAGAAAAAAATGTTGATGAACCAAAACAACACGTAGGCGGCGAGCGCGAACGCGAAGGGCGGAACGATTTCGCGCAGCACGTACGCGTCGAGGATCGGGATGCGCAGGAGCGGCTGCATCGGCACGAGCGGGGCCGCCCGAAGCTCGCGAACGGTCGCCATCGAGCTTTAGGCCGGCACTACGTCGAAGCGTGCAATGCGGCCGTGACGCGCGCGACGTAGGCGCGAGTTTCTGGAAACGGCGGAATGCCGTGCGACGAATCGACGCTGGCCGGCCCTGCATTGTATGCCGCAAGGGCCAGCGATACGTTCGCGTGATAACGCAGCAAGAGGTCGTGCATGTAGCGGCAGCCGCCGAAGACGTTCTCGCTCGGATCGAACGCGTCGAGCACGCCGTACGTCGCCGCCGTTTGCGGCATGAGCTGCATCAGACCTCGGGCGCCAGCTCGGCTGATTGCGCTCGGATCGCCGTGCGATTCCGCCTCGATCATGGCGTCGACCAAACCGGGCGATAGGCCGTTACGCGCGGCGCCGGCTGCGACGATGCGGTTCAGCGTCGATTGCTCGAGCGTATGCGGCCCATGCGGAACGAAGCCGCCGCCGCTGCAGCCGAAGAGCGCGCTAAGTAAGATAAAGAGTGCGAAAAACCTCACCAAGTGGCGTCGTTCCGCTCCGCCCCGCGGCTGGCCTCGTCGGATTGTGTGTTCCAGCACCGACTTGCGGCACGGCTGTTGCAACCCTGTGACGGGCCGGGTATAGTGGAACAAAGTGGTAGTCGGTGGGTCCGTGTGGAGGTCTTTCCCTGGCTTGCGACGTCGCGCGGTTTACCGGTCGTGTAGAAGGCGCTCTTGACGATAAGGGACGTTTCGTCGTCCCTGCCCGCTTCCGGGAGCGTTTAGGCGCTGCATTCATCGTAACGATCGCGCAACCGGATCCGTGTCTCGCCTTGTATCCGCTCGCAACGTGGGAAGCCGTGTGCGAGCGGCTCGACGCGGCGCCCGTTAAGGACGAACGCTATCGCCGCTTCGTGCGCCATCTCTTCGCACACACCGATGAAGTTGCGTGCGACGCGCAAGGGCGGCTGTTGCTCGCCCCGGCTCTGCGCGCGTTTGCCGGGATTCAACGCGACATCGTGTCGATCGGTTCGTTAACCCGCGTCGAACTGTGGTCGAAAGAGCGGCTCGGAGCGATGACCCCGACCCCCGAAGAAGCGGCCGAGTTCACGACGGGGCTCGGCCTGTATTAATGCTATGCCGCTTCACGTGCCGGTCATGCTCGAAGCGTCGCTCGCCGCTCTCGCCGTGCGCCCGGGCGGCGTCTATCTCGACGCGACGTTCGGCGCCGGCGGACACACGCGCGCGATCGTCGCAGTGGGTGGCCGCGTCGTCGCCTTCGATCGCGATGGCGATGCGGCGCTCGAACCGGACCTTGCCGAGCGAGTGCAGCTCGTGCACGGTAATTTTGCGGACCTCTCGAGCGCGCTCGACGAGCTCGGCATTGGCGCGCTCGACGGCGCACTGTTCGACGTCGGCGTCTCTTCGATGCAGCTCGACGTTGCAGAACGCGGCTTCTCTTTCGCAAACGACGGGCCGCTCGATATGCGAATGAATCGCGCGGACGGGCCGACCGCGTACGATCTGCTCGCGGGTTCGAGCGAAACCGAGCTTGCCGACATTTTCTTTCGGTTCGGCGAGGAACGGGCCGCGCGACGGATCGCTCGGGCGGTCGTGGCGGCACGTTCGGCGGGCCGCTTGCCGCAACGGACGGGCGAACTCGCGCGGCTCGTGGCGGGCGTCGTGCACGTACGCGGCAAGCGCGAGCGGCTCCATCCCGCGACGCGCACGTTTCAAGCGCTGCGAATCGCCGTCAACGACGAACTCGGCTCGCTCGAACGCGGTCTCGACGGCGCGATCGGACGCGTCGTACCCGGCGGCCGCATCGCCGTGATCACCTTTCATTCGCTCGAAGACCGCATCGTCAAAATCAGGTTCCGCGACGACGACCGCGTCCGCCCGCTTACGAAAAAACCACTCCTTCCCGGCGACGAAGAGCTCTCGCACAATCCGCGTTCGCGCAGTGCCAAGCTTCGAGTCGCGGAGCGCACGTTGTGTTAGCTAGCCCGCTCCCGTACGACGAAGACGACGTCGCGGTCCGCATCGGCACCCGCTCCGGTCGAACGGCGGCGGTCCGCCGCCGCGGACGCACCAAGCGCAAACCGTATCGGGGCTTCGTGCGAATGTTCGCGACGGCCGCCGCGCTTACGTTGTGCGTCGCGGTATATCTGGCGCTGATGGCGAACGGCACCCGCTTGAACTACGAGTTGACGAAAAGTTCGGCCGAACGAACTCGGCTACGGGATCAAACCGCGCGTCTGGACGATCGCATCGCGCGCCTCGATTCGCGCGAACATCTGGGCATGCTCGCGGCGAAGCTCGGGATGCACGAGCCGGAAACGCTTTCGGAAATCGTGCTGCCGCGCGCCCGGCAGGCGCCTGTTTCGAGCGGCATCGCGTTCCTAACCTGGTTGAAATGAACGCCGGGGCGCCACGCCGTCCGGCTGCGGCGCTCGCGCGTACGAGCGCCCAGCGCGCGAAGGCGGTCTTCTATCTTTTTCTTGCGTTCGCGTTTTTTCTCGGCGTTCGGTTTTTCATCGTGCAAGTACGCGAGGGTCCGATGCTGGCGGCGCGGGCGTATCAGCAGCGTCTGACGACCATCGATTATGCCGCGCACCGCGGCACGATTTACGATCGCGACGGGACGCCGCTCGTGCGGTCGCTCCCGTCGCAGAGCGTGTACGTCATTCCCGCCGAAGTCGTCGACGTGCCGGTCACCGCCCGGGCGCTTGCCCGCATCGTGCCCGATCTCGGTCTTGCGCGCATCGAAGCGTTGCTGCGCTCGACGCAGCCGAACGTCCAAGTCGCGCATAAAGTTACGCGCGAACAGGCGGCCGCGATCGCGAAGCTCCGGCTGGCGGGAATTAATCTCGTCGCGGAGCCGACCGGCGTCCGCTTTTTACCGTCGGGAAGGCTCGCCTCGACGTTGATCGGGTTTACCGGTTTCGACGAA
The DNA here is from genome assembly GCA_030853925.1 of Vulcanimicrobiota bacterium. GTDB lineage: Bacteria > Vulcanimicrobiota > Vulcanimicrobiia > Vulcanimicrobiales > Vulcanimicrobiaceae > JALYUE01. The sequence continues at coordinate 4,677 of JALYUE010000037.1, forward strand.
GATGGTCTCGACGGCGTCGAGTATGCGTTCAACTCGCTCTTGCGCGGAACTCCCGGCCGCATGGTGCTCGAATCCGACGAATTCGCGCGTCCGATTCCGTTCGCGCAACCGCACGTACTCGTCGCGGCGAAGCCGGGACACTCGCTCGAACTGACGATCGACTCGTTCCTGCAATATAACGCGGAGAAGATTCTCAAAGATACCGTCGCCCAGTGGCATGCCGAAAGCGGCAGCATCGTCGTCATGGATCCGCAGACGGGCGCCGTCCTCGCGCTCGCAAATGCACCGGATTTCGACGTCTCCGAGTACGCGCGATCCTCCCCGGACGCGCGCCGCGATCGGGCGGTGGCCGACGCATACGAGCCGGGTTCGACGTTCAAACTCATTACGGCGGCCGCCGCGCTCGACAGCGGTAAAGTGACGCCGAGCGACCAGTTTCCGGCGCGCGACTCGCTCACCATCGGCGGCAGCACGATTCACAATGCCGAAGATGGCTTTCTCGCCGGAACCGGCAGCACGGAAAACCTCGAAGAAATTATCGCGAAATCGCATAACGTCGGCGCGGCCGAAGTCGGCCTGCGCATCGGAAGCCGCACCCTTTATGCTGCGATGCAAAAGTACGGCTTCGGCACGTCGACGAAGGTGGGACTTCCCGGCGAGAATCCGGGCATTCTTTTGCCGCTCAAGGATTGGAGCGCGACGTCGCTGCCGACGATGTCGTTCGGCCACGGCATCGCCACGACGCCGCTCGCTCTTACGCGTTTCTATTGCGCGATCGCGAACGGCGGCTTGCTGCTGCGACCGCGAATTCTGTCGGCGATCATCGATCCGAACGGCGCGGTCGTGTATCGGTACGGCCGCGAAATCGAGCGCCGCGCGTTTTCGGCGCGCACTGCGGCGACGCTCCGCGGTTATCTGCGCGCGGTGGTCGTGCGCGGAACCGGAGATCCGACCGCGCAAGTACCCGGTTACACGACCGCCGGTAAAACGGGCACCGCGCAGGTTGCCGAGAACGGCACCTACGCCTCGGGCGATTATGTCGGTTCGTTCGTCGGCTTCATTCCGGCAGAGAAACCGCGCTACGTTATTCTCGTGAAAATCGCGAAACCGCGTGGTGCGATTTACGGCAGCGTCGTAGCGGCGCCGGCGTTCGCGAAGATCGCGAAGCTCGCGATGATGCACGCGGGCATCCCGCCCGCCGAGGTGCGCTTGGTCCGGGCGGCGCGCGCGTCGAAACGAGGGTTATGATCGCCGGCAGCCCAGCGCGCACGGCGCGGCTCGAAGACCTCATAGCCGGCATGCCGGATGCGCGCCTCGTGGGCGACGCGCGTGCATCGGTGCTCGGCCTCGCGCACGACTCGCGCGGCGTATTGCCCGGCAGCGTCTTCGTCGCGCTACGCGGAGAACGCGCCGACGGACACGCCTTTCTCGCGCAGGCCGCCGCGGCGGGTGCGGCGGCGCTCGTGATGGATGCGGCTTTCGCGCGTTCGGGCGCGGCGCGGCCGGCGCTGACCACCATCGTCGTGCCGGACACGCGGCGGGCGTTGTCGGCCCTGGCCGCGGCCTTCTACGGGCATCCGTCGGCGACGCTCGACGTCGTCGGCGTCACCGGTACCAACGGCAAGACCACGACGACGTATCTCATACAAGCGATCCTCGAAGCGGCGGGCGTTCGCGCCGGGCGCATCGGCACGCTCGGGGCTGCGTTCGGCGCAACGCTGCAGCCGCTCGCCAACACGACGCCGCTTTCGCTCGAACTGCAAAGTATGCTAGCGAGTATGCTCGAGCGCGGCGCCCGAGCGGTCGCCATGGAAGTCAGTTCGCACGCGCTCGCTCTCGATCGAGTAGCGGACGTCCGGTTCGCGCTCGGCGTCCTGACGAACGTCACGCGCGATCATCTCGATTTTCATGCGACCTTCGATGAGTATGCGGCGGTCAAACGCCGGCTGTTCGCCAGTGCGGAGCGCGCCGTCCTCAACAGCGACGACGCATACGGGCGACGTTGGGCCGCGGAACTGATCGCCGAAGGCCGCGTTCCTCTCACGTACGGGATTAGCGCCGACGCGGACGTCGGCGCGACGGACGTCGTGGCGCGCCCCGGCGGCAGCGAATTCTCCGTTTCCGGACGGCGTTTCGAACTTGCGCTCCCGGGCCGTTTCAACGTATACAATGCGCTCGCGGCGTTGTGCGTTGCTCGAGAGATGGGCGTCGACGATGCTTGCAGCGCACGCGCGTTCGCGCAGTTTGAA
>JALYUE010000042.1 GCA_030853925.1 Vulcanimicrobiota bacterium
CATTACGCGGGCGCTCGCGCAACTGCCCGATTGCCGCATCATCAACGTCTACGGCCCTACCGAGAACACGACGTTCACGACGTGCTTCACCGTGCCGCGGGATTGGAACGCGGACGGGAGCGCCACCTCTTTACCGATCGGCTCGCCGATCGCGAACTCCACGGTATACGTTCTGGACAAACACCTGGAGCCCGTACCGATCGGCGCGATCGGCACCCTTTACACGGGCGGCGACGGCGTCGCTCGCGCATATCACAACCGTCCGGAATTGACGGCGCGGCGCTTCGTTGCGGATCCATTCGCGCTCGCTCCCGAGACGCGCATGTACGACACGGGCGACCGCGTGCGTTGGCGCTCGGACGGCACGCTCGAATTCGTCGGCCGGGTCGATCGGCAAGTGAAGCTGCGCGGTTTCCGGATCGAACTCGGTGAAATCGAGAACGCGCTCGTGCAGCACCCGGACGTGCGCGAAGCGCTCGTCATAGTGCGCGGCGGCTCGCACGGCGACCAGGTCTTAGCCGCTTACTATCTGCCGTTCGGCGCCCGGGACCCGGCGCGCGTTGCCGAGCTCGAACGAACGTTGCGCGCGCATCTCGGCGCCACCCTACCGGCCTTTATGCTTCCGGCGTATCTGATCGCACTCGACGCCTTTCCGCTTACCTCGAGTGGTAAGATCGATCGCGGCGCGCTGCCCGTACCCGAGCCCGCTCTCGATCGGCAAGGCGGCGAACCGTTCGCGGCTCCGCAAGGCGTCGTGCAAGTCGTCGTGGCGAAGATCATGGGCGATACGCTCGGCCGGGCGGCGGACATCGGCGTCGACGACGACTTCTTCATTTTGGGCGGACACTCGTTGCTCGCGATGCGCTTGGTCGCACAACTCTCCAAATCGTTTCGCGCGAAGCTCTCGTTCCGCGAATTCTTCAACGCGCCGACCGTACGCGGCGTCGTCGCCGCGCTCGAGGCGTCGGAAGCGCCCGCCGGCCGCATCGAGGCGATCGCGCGCGCTCTGCTCGCGCTGATGGAAATGTCTGCCGAAGAACGGCAGCGCCGTCGGGCTGCGGTGGTGCGGTCGTGATCGATGACGCGCTGCTCGATCAATTACTCGCCGAGGCGGGCGTCGTCGATACCGACCGCAAGCTACGGCCTCGCCCGCGCGATTCCGCCGCTGCGCTGCGGCTTTCGTACGCTCAGGAAGTGTTGTGGCTGCTCGAGCGCTCGTCGCCCGGCATGACCGCGTACAACGTGCCGATCGCGCGCCGTATCGCAGGGCCCCTCGACCGAACGCGCTTACAATGCGCGCTCGACGCCATCGTCGCGCGGCACGAGGTCCTACGCACGCGGTTTGCGGCCGTCGATGGGGAGCCCGCGCCCGTGGTCGATCCGCCCGGCACGGTCGAGATGCGCTTCGTGGATGTGAGCGACCTCGCGCCCGCGCAACGCGACGCGCGCACGGACGCGCTCGTGGTCGAGCGTTCGCAAGCGACGTTCGATCTCGAATCCGACCATCTGTTTCGCGCGACGCTCGTGCGGCGCGGCGCCGAAGATCACGTGCTCGTGTTCGAGATGCATCATCTCGTTTCGGATGGCTTGTCGGTCGGCATTCTGGAACGCGAGCTTTCGGCGTTATACCGGAGTTCTGGCAAAGCGCGCGAGGCCGGCTTACCGCAGCTCGAGCTGCAGTATGCGGACTACGCTGCCTGGCAGCGCGAAACGGTCGCGGGCGACGCGCTCGAAGAGCTCCTCAACTATTGGCGCGCCGAACTCGCGGATTGCGGCGAGCCGCTCGGCCTGCCGGCGGATTTCCCGCAAACGGGCTTGCCGAGCGCGCGGGGCGTCCAGCAGTCCCTCACTTTGGACGTTGCAGTGACGCGGCGCCTGCAGCAGCTCGCGCGAGCCCACGGCACCACGACGTACGTTGCGATGCTGGCGGCGTATGCGACCGTTCTGCACCGATATACCGGGCGTTCCAACATCGTCGTCGGCTCGAACGTCGCGGCGCGCATGGAAGCCGAAGTCGAGCACGTGATCGGCTATTTCAACAACACGCTCCCGTTGCGTGCGGATTGCACGGGCGACCCGTCGTTCGCGGAACTGATCGAGCGGGTTCGCGATACGGTGCTCGGCGCATACGACCATCAAAACGTTCCGCTCGAAGCGCTCGTGCGCGAGCTGCAAAAGGACGACGCCGACCTCGGGCGCGCGCCGTTATATAACGTCGTCCTTACGTCGCAAAATGCGATGTCGCAGCCGATGACCCTTGGGGAAGCGACCAGCGTCGCGCATTACGGCGTCGATCTCGGAGTGACGAAATTCGATCTAACGCTCTTCATGGCCGAAACTCCGGCGGGCTTGCGTTTGATGCTGCGCGCGCGCGCCGATTTATGGTCGCCGCAGACCGTCGCGCGCTTCTTGGGACATCTGCGCGAGATCGTCCACGACGCGGTGCGCGTTCCGAATATACCGCTTTCGCAGCTGGCGCTCTTGTCGCCCGAAGAACGCGCGCAACTAGCGGCGTGGAACGATACGGCGCTTGCGGGCGTGCCGCCGTCCGTCGTCGAGTCGCTGGAGTCTTCGGCACGCCGCGTGCCGGCGCGGGTTGCCGTCCGTTGCGGCGATGGATCGATCACGTACCGCGAACTCGACGATCGCGCGAACCAACTCGCGCGTCATCTGCGATCGCTTGGGGTGCGCGAGGGCAGCGTCGTCGGCCTGCTGCTCGAGCGTTCGATCGAAGCGGTCGCCGCCATCTTCGGGATTCTCAAAGCGGGCGCCGCCTATGCGCCGCTGGCGCTGGATCAGCCGGCCGCTCGGCTCGCGGCGCAGGTGCGCGCGTGCGGCGCGCGCGTCGTCGTCACGCTGGCGGAACATACGGGGCGTCTCCCGGATTCGATCGTCGTGGCACTCGATCGCGATGCCGCGTCGTTTGCGCTTCAGTCGCCGGCGCGCCTGGAGGTAACGCGCGCGCCGGACGCGCTCGCGTACGTGCTCTTCACGTCGGGTTCGACCGGTACGCCGAAACCTGTCGCGATCACGCATGCGAATATCGCGCAGTACACGCGCTCGATCGGGCGCGTCGTTTTCGAGGATGGCATCGACGGCTGGAACGTCGGCATGCTCAGCACGCTCGCCGCCGACCTCGGAAACACCGCGCTGTTTCCCGCACTATGCGCGGGTGCAACGCTGCACGTAATCGCGCACGACGTGGCGACGGATGCCGAGCGCTTCGCCGCCTACCGCACGCGGCACGCGATCGATCTCGTCAAGATGACGCCGAGCCATCTTCGCGCGCTACTCGGCGCCGCTTCGCCGGGCGCTCGCGACGCGTTGTTGCCGGAACGCTGCCTGCTGCTCGGCGGCGAACGTTTTCCGTTCGAACTCGCGGACGAGATCGACGCGATCCTGGCCGCGCGAACCGCAAACCGCTGTAACGTGTACAACCACTATGGGCCGACGGAAACGACCGTCGGGGCCGCGACCTTTCTCGTCGATCGTGCGACGCGCGAGGCCGCTCGCGCCGCGGGTGCGAGCAGCATTCCGATCGGCAAACCACTCGCGAACGTCAGCCTCTTCGTATGCGACGCGGCCGGTAACGAGTTGCCGATCGGCGTTCCGGGCGAACTGTACGTCGGCGGCGCCGGGGTGGCGGCCGGATATCTCGATCGGCCCGACTTTACCGCGCAACGCTTCGGCGTGCTCGCAAACAATGGGCGTACCTATCGCACCGGCGACCGAGTCCGGCGTTCGAGCACGGGCGACGTGGAGTTCCTGGGGCGCGTCGACGAACAGGTCAAGATTCGTGGATTCCGCGTCGAGCCGGGTGAGATCGAAGCGCTTTTCGAGGCGCATCCGGAGGTCGCGCGTGCCGCGGTGTTCGCCCGCGCCGTCGCCGGGGCGGACGAGCCGATTTTGGTTGCGTATGTCGTGCCGCTTGAGCCTTGCGAGGGGTTGCCCGAGCGCTTGCAACCTTTTGCAGCGGATCGTTTGCCCGCGCATATGCTGCCTGCTGCGATTCTCGTCATCGATGCGTTGCCGCTGACGAAAAACGGCAAACTCGATCGCCGCGCGCTGCCCGATCCCGTATTCGGTGGCGCGGCGGCCGCTCGCGTCGCTCCACGCACGGCGCTCGAGCGCGAACTGACGACACTCTGGGCGGAGACGTTCAAACGCGATGCGGCCGAACTCGGCGTAACCGACAATTTCTTTTCGCTCGGCGGGCAATCGCTGCTCGCAATCCGTCTTCTCGGAAAGATGAGCCGCCTGCTGAACGTCCGCCTGTCCTTGCGCTCGTTATTCGATCATCCGACGATCGAAGAGCTGGCGGCGACGGTTGCCGGTATGCGCCCGGATGAAACGGGCTCGCAGCGTATCGGTCGTGCCGCAGGTCGCGGTTCGCGATGACGGATGAGGTCGTCATTCTACCTGTCTCGTTCGGCCAAGAATTGTTGTGGTCGATCGAGCGCGCGGCCCCCGGGCGCAGCGCCTACAACGTGCCGCGTACCTGGCGATTGAGAGGCAAACTCGATCGCGAGGCGCTGCAAGCGGCCCTGGGCGGGCTCGTCGCACGCCATGAAATTTTGCGCACGACATACGCGGTTCGCGACGACGAGCCGGTACAAGTCATTCATCCAGCGCGCGCTCTCGACGTTACGTTCGCCGATCTTTCGGACCTCGAATTTGCCGAAGCGCTCGCCGAAGCCGAGCGCCGTACGCGCGCTGCCGCGGGCGTGCCCTTCGACCTGACGCGCGATCTGCCGTTCCGCGCGACGATCTTGCGGCTTGCGCCGGACGAGCACGTCCTGCACGTCGATTCACACCATATCGCATCCGATGGCGGCTCGCGCGATATCCTCGTGCGGGAAGTCGGCGAGTTGTATCGCGCGGCGGCGAAAGGCACGGCGGCGCAGCTGCCGGAGTTACCTATTCAATACGGCGACTACGCCGAATGGGAGCGCGGCCACCTCGCGGGCGAACGCCTCGAGGGGCTACTGACATACTGGCGCGAGGAGCTCGCGGGGGCCGCCTTTACGTTAGATGTGCCGGCCGACGTTCCGAGTGCGCCCGCCGCGAACGACGAAGCGACGACGCGCACGCTCACTTTCGACGCGCCGTTCGTCGACGCGCTCAAGAACTTCGCGCGACGCCACGATGCGACGCTCTACATGCTGCTGCTCGCCGCGTACCAGGCATTGCTGCAGCGCTACAGCGGTCAGTCCGACGTCTTAGTCGGATCGCCCGTCGCCGGCCGTTCGCAACCTGAAACCGAAGGACTGATCGGATATTTCGCGAGCATGGTCGTGCAGCGGGCGCGCTTCTCGGGCGACCCGACGATGGCGCAGCTGCTGGCGCAAGTGCGCGCGAGTTCGCTCGGCGCGTTCGACCATTGCGAGATGCCGTTCGAGAAACTCGTCCTCGAGCTCCACGCCGGCGGCGACTTCCGGCGTTCGCCCATTTTCCAAGCCGTATTCACTGCCCTCGAAAGCGACGAAGGCGGCAGCCTGCGCATCGGCGATCTCGAAGCGTCGCAACTGGGCAACCCCGTCGTAACGACGAAGTTCGACCTCACTCTCTTCATGCGCGAACGGGTCGACGGCGTTACACTTTCGCTGCGCGCGCGTTCTACGTTATGGACGCCCGCAACGATCGAACGCTTCTTGCGCCAGCTGCGCGTGTTACTCGCGTCGGCCATTGCCGCTCCGGACGAGCGCGTTTCGCAGCTCGCAATTTTCGATGCGAGCGAACTGGCCGAGTTTGCAGCTTGGAACGCGACGACGATCGATGAAGGCGCGCCGGCGTCGCTCGACGCGTTGATCGAAGCGACGGCCGCTCGAGTTTCGGGCCGGACCGCGCTCGTGGCGGGCGACGCGAGTGTAACGTACGCCGAACTCGACGCGCGGGCTTTGCGCCTTGCCGTGGCGCTACGCGCTCGGGGAGTCGTCGCCGGTTCGCGCGTCGGCGTGCTGCTGGATCGCTCCGTCGATGCGGTCGTCGCAATCCTCGCAGTTTTACGAACCGGCGCCGCGTACGTGCCCCTATCGCCGGACGCGCCCGCAGCGCGGCTCGCGCGACAGATCGACGAGTGC
>JALYUE010000061.1 GCA_030853925.1 Vulcanimicrobiota bacterium
TGCAAACGCCGTACCACGGCGTGCGCCGCGCGCGAGTCGGCGGCGTTGTCGTAAGCGACGCCGACGTAGCTTTTATGAAGCGTCCGCAGTTTCCCCAAAGCGGCGGCATGCGCGGCAACGTCGAGCCAGGGAGCGACGGCGCGCCACTGCCCCGCACCGAGCGCAAGGCCGCCGTGCAGCACGTCGACCAGCCGACGATCGAGAGCCGCGAGGGCGCGCCGTTCGGCTTCTAGAGTGGCCTGCGCCCGAGCGACGGCGACGAGCGCTTCGCGTTCGCGCGCGATGGCTCGATCGAGAGCGGGCTGCAAGGGGTAGCGGAAGCGCGGCACGACGTCTCTCGTTCACGCGTTGAGATACCCGCCGCTAGGCCTAAGCGAACGCAATCGAACTGCGTTCGGGACCGAGCGAAACGGCATCGAGCGGAACGCCGAGCGCGCGCTGCAGAGCCGCAAGGTAGCGAGCCGCCGGCCTCGGCAAGTCGGCCATCTTGCGTACGGCCGACAGATCGTCGTGCCACCCGTCGAACCATTCATATTCGAGCTGCAAACCGCGCTGTGCCGCAGCGTCGAATCCCACCGCACCCTCGCCTACGCGATAGCCGGTAACGATCGCAATCTTGTCGAGTCCGCTCAACACGTCGAGCTTCGTAATGACGGCGCTCGTGAGCCCGTTGAGACGCACGGCATAGCGGGCGGCGACCGCGTCGAACCACCCGCAGCGGCGCGGGCGTCCGGTCACCGTACCGAATTCGGCGCCGGCGGTACGCAACGCGTCGCCCGTCGCATCGAGCAATTCGGAGGGAAACGGCCCCGCCCCGACCCGGGTACAGTACGCTTTCGCGATGCCGACGACGCGCCGAATCGCCGTCGGGCCGATGCCGAGGCCGGTGCAAGCACCGCCTGCGATCGTGTGAGAACTCGTCACAAACGGATACGTGCCGTAGCCGACGTCGAGCAGCGTGCCCTGCGCGCCTTCGATCAGCACGCGCTTTCCCGCTTCGAGCGCCTCGTGCATATACGACACGCCGTCGACGACGTGCGGGAGGACGCGCGGCAGCAGCGGCAGCGTCGCCGCCAGCACGGCATCGGCCGCGTCGCCCGCATTCGCGCGAATGCGCGCGGCGAGCGAAGCCGGGTCGCGCAAATCCGCGAAGGTGATTCCTACGCGCGCCGCCTTATCGGTGTAGGCGGGGCCGATGCCCCGGCCCGTCGTTCCCAGGGCCGCCGCCCCGCGTGCGGTTTCGCTCGCCGCATCGCGCGCCGCGTGATACGGAAAAACGACGTGCGCGCGATCCGAAATTTTGATGCGCGACGTGTCTACGCCGAGCGCCGCGAGCATATCGACTTCCGCGATAAAACCGCCTAAACCAATGACGGTGCCCCCGCCGATGAACAGCTGCGGGCGCTCCTGCAGCACGCCGCTCGGCACGATGCGCAACGCCAGCTTTTGCGTCCCGACCACGAGCGTATGACCCGCGTTATCGCCGCCGCCGAAGCGAGCGACGATATCGTAATCGGCGGCGTACGAATCGACGACGCGTCCCTTACCTTCGTCGCCCCATTGTATACCGAGGAAAATGTCGGCGGTGCTCAAGGGATCGCCTTCCGGGCGCACTTACTCGCCACGAAACTCGAGATCCGTCGTGTCGCCCATCGGAAGCGCCGGCGTACCGTTGAACTGCGTCATGACGAATTCAGAAAAGAGAGCGTTCGGCCAACCGAAATCTTTACGCGAATAGCGTGTGGGACTATTGGGATCGAACGACTCGTGGAGCAGATGGTCACCCGGATCGCTCGCGAGCAATTGCGACAGTATGCCTTTGCGCTCGGCTTCGGACGTCGAAGTCATGCCCTGAATAATGAGCGCCAGCGGCCACACGTACCCGTCGCTCGTGTGCGCGCTCCCGATGCCGCGCGCAACGGAACCGACGTAGAAGTACGGGTTGTCCTTCGAGAGCAAAAACCTGCGCGTATTCTTATAGACGAAGCTGTCGGGTTTCGTGTATCCCAGGTACGGCGCCGCAAGCAGGCTCGGAATGTTCGCATCGTCCATCAATGTCTGGTGGCCGAGACCGTCGACCTCGTAGGCGTACACGTAGCCATAATTCGGCGTGAACACTTCGCCATAGGTTTGTATGCCGTCTTGAACCTCGCCGCGCAGCGTCTTGGCTCGATTCGATTTGATCAGGTTGCGATAGACGGTTCGCTCGATTTCTTCCAGATCGCCGAGGGCGACGACCGCCATCATCTCGGACGGAATGAGGTAATTGAATTTGCAGGCGTCGTCCGATGGCCGGAAGCCCGTCCAAATCATGCCCGTGTATCCGACGGGATTGGGTCCGGGACTGCCGTTATCGTTACGCAATTCGCGGTGCGTGTATTTGGAATTCCGAGCGTGATCTTGCTCGCGCTCCATCGTTTGTAAAGCTCCATCGAAGCCGAGCGACACGTCGCCCGTAAAAATGGAGTCGTCGCCCGTAGCCTTCCAATAACTCCAGGCGAGCACGATTGGGTAAGCGAGTGAGTCCAGCTCGAATTTCTGTTCGAACACGCGGTAATCGAGTGTGAAGGCGTTCGCATATGGGTCGACCTGCAGATACTTGCCTTCGCGAGCGATTATGCCGCGTAACAGCGACGCGACTTTGATGTCCGACTTGGCGAAGAAAAGATACGGCCGCACCTGCGCGCTCGCGTCGCGCAGCCATTCGGCGGGTATGTCGCCTGTTTTTACATAGGCGGTACCGTCCGAAGCGAGCGTCGCTTGTTTGCTCGTGTTGATGAGCGCCGCTCGAAACATCGCCTCGAGGCGAGGATTTGGGTTGCGGTAAGCGAGCGCAGCCTTGGCGATGCTTTCCAGCTCGACCGCCCGGGCCGGCAACGCCGAGCACATACTTACTGCGAGGCACAAGGCCGCGCACCAGGATCGCATGCGCACCTCGCTACGTGGCAATTTCGAACGAATCCTCGGCCGGCGCGTCATTGCCGGCCATATCGCTCAGCGCACGGGCGCGCAGGTGGCGATAGATCGCAGGCGCCGGGAACCCGAGTCGCTCGAGCGCACGCGCCGCACTTGGGTAACTCAGCGAAGCGCGTGTACGAAACAGCTTTTCTAACGCATGGTGTAAGCGTTCGTCTTCCGCTCGTTCGGCAGCCGCAACGCTGCGCTGCGCGGATTCGCGCTCGATACCGCGCCGTACGAGTTCGGCGACGAGCCGCGCGTTACCGACCGATTTGCCGCGCCCATCTACGAAAAGCTGTGCGAACACTGCGTCGTCGACGAAGCCGTCGCGCTTACACGCGGCTACCGCGGCGCGCACGTCATCGTCCGAATACCCTTTGCTAGCGAGCCGAGTCCAGAGCTGCGCTTCGGTCAGACGACGCTGTGCGAGAACACGCAGAGCCGCCACACGTGCCGATACCCGCGGGACGGGCGCCCGCTCCATCACTCGTCGCGCGTCGCACCCGCCGCGGCGAGCGGCGCATGACCGTTCGTCGACATCGTCGCCTTGAGGGCTTCGCGGATTTTCTCCGAGATTTCGTCGGCCAATTCGGAATGTTCCTCGAGATACGCCTTGGCGTTTTCGCGGCCTTGTCCGACCCGAACGTCGCCGTACGTATACCACGAACCGCTTTTGGCCACGATGTTCCGCTCAAGCGCGACGTCGAGCACCGAGCCCATTTTTGAGATGCCCTTGCCGTAGGTGATGTCGAACTCGGCCTGCCGAAACGGCGGCGCAACTTTATTTTTGACGACTTTAACGCGAGTTCGCGAGCCGACGACGTCCTGACCGATTTTGATCTGCTCGAGCTTGCGTACATCGAGCCGCACCGAAGCGTAGAATTTCAGCGCGCGGCCGCCCGAGGTGGTCTCCGGGCTGCCGAACATCACGCCGACTTTTTCGCGCAGTTGATTGATGAAGATCATGACGCACTTCGAACGTGAGATCGCGGCCGTCAGTTTACGTAGTGCTTGCGACATGAGGCGCGCTTGCAAACCGACGTGCGTGTCGCCCATATCGCCTTCGAGTTCGGCCTTCGTGACGAGGGCCGCGACCGAGTCGACGACGACGACGTCCACGGCGTTGGACCGCACGAGCATCTCCGCGATGTCCAGTGCCTGTTCGCCCGTGTCCGGTTGCGAGACGAGCAGACTGTCCAAATCGACGCCCAGCCCCTTGGCGTAGGTCGGATCGAGGGCATGCTCGACGTCGACGAAGGCCGCGGTGCCGCCGAGCTTTTGCGCTTCGGCGATAATGTGCAGCGCGAGCGTCGTCTTACCGCTCGATTCGGGCCCGTAAATCTCAACGACTCTTCCGCGCGGCACCCCGCCGACGCCGAGCGCCAAATCCAGCGCGATGGACCCGGTGGGAATCACGTCGATCAGCATGCGCTCCGCAAAGTCGCCCATCTTCATGATGGAGCCTTTGCCGAATTGCCGCTCGATTTGAGCCAGCGCGTTTCCTAGCGCAGCCGCTTTGTCGTCCGCCACGTGTATGGTACTCCTTCGTCGTATCGTAGAATATAAATCTAGCTGACCGGAGTGCCAGCACCGTGGCACATCGTAGAACTCAAGCGGCGGTTTCGAAGAGTGCGTCGATAAAGGCCGCGGCATCGAAAGGCCGCAGATCGTCGATGCCTTCGCCGAGTCCAATGAACTTCACCGGAACTTCGAGCGTGTCGATGATGGCGACGAGCACGCCGCCTTTCGCCGTCGAATCGAGCTTGGTCACCACGACCCCCGTGAGCTTAGCCGCCTCGTTGAAGAGCTTCGCTTGGGAGATCGCGTTTTGACCCGTCGTGCCGTCGAGAACGAGCAGCGTTTCGTCGGGCGGCGCGCCCGTCTCGCGCTCGATGATCCGCCCCATTTTCTTGAGTTCTTCCATAAGATTCGTTTTGGTCTGCAAGCGCCCGGCCGTGTCGATGAGAACCACGTCGATCTTGCGCGCTTTGGCGGCGGCCAAACCGTCGTAGATGACGGAGGCTGGATCGGAGCCCTCGCGTCCGCGAACGAACTCGGCGCCGCTACGTGCGGCCCAAATTTCGAGTTGCTCGGCCGCAGCCGCACGAAACGTATCGGCCGCTATTACCATCACGCGCTTGCGTTGCGACGACAAGTAACGCCCGAGCTTCCCGATCGTCGTCGTCTTCCCGCTGCCGTTGACGCCGACGACGAGGACTACCGCAGGCTTACTTTTGAGCGACAAGCCCGCATTCGGAAGGGTCACGAAAGCCTTGACGTCTTGCTTAAAGCGCGCCACTGCCTGGTCGCTGCGAGCCCAAAACTCTTGACGCGATACGTCCTCGAGGGCGCCGACAATCTTCTCCGTCGTCGGTACGCCGAAGTCGGCAGAAATAAGGATCTCTTCGAGTTCGTTCCAGAAGTCGCGATCGAGCGGGCGCTTCTGGCGCGCCAGCGACTCGACCCCTGCGAGCGATTCGCGCGAGCGGCCGAGCGCATTTTTCAGTTTTGAAAGCCACCCCATTACGAATGTCCTTTGTATCGTACGGCATCGAACTCCTGTTCGAGCACACCTCTGGACCGACTCTACGACGACCGGTCATCGTCAGGACCGTTCGAGCGTTGAATGACGCAGCAAAGCTGCAACTCGCTCCGGCAACGACGACGCGTTCGCTCGAAGCCGGCAACGCGTTCAAATTCAGCGACGCGCTTATAAGACGCTCACATGAGTCGGCCGACCGGGGACGCGCGCGCAGCCGCCCGACCCGGGACGCGCGTACCGGCCGGCCGGGGCCGCGCAAATTAAGCCGATACGAACGAGCGCCTTCTACCGGGCCGACCGTCCTTCGAGTGCGAGCCCTTGCCCTGCCCACACTCGAAGGACGCTCGTATGCTATGACGGCGCGCGTGACAATTCGCGAACAGCCGCGACGCCGCACCGCAGCGGAATGCCGCTTAGTCCGGTTGCTGGCGAAACGTCAGGTTTACGCGCTCGCCTCCGATGCGTGGCTCCTTACGCACGCGATGCTCCCAATAGCGCTGCGTCTCACCGCGCATAACGAGCAGGTCGCCGTGGTCGAGGTCGATCGAGATGACGCGGCGCCGGTCGCTCTTCGGCCGTAGATCGAAGGCGCGCGTGACGCCGAGAGTCAGCGAACCGATAACGGGCGATTGCAAGCCCTCCACTTCGCGGTCGCAGTGCCACGCGACGCCGTCGTTGCCGTCGCGGTAGCGGTTCAACAACACGTAAGCGAAGCGCGCGTGCGTCGCCCGCTCGATATCGCGGCGTACCGAGGCTAATTCGGGCGTGAACGCGTGCTGTCGATCGTCGCCGAACCACGCCTGCTCGCGCGGCACGTCCACGAAACGGTCGTACATCTTGCGCCGCTCCCGAATCCAAACGGTCGTCGCGCGAATCGACGCTAAGACCGCGTCGGCGCGATCTGCGCCGAGCCAACCGCGATACAACGCAATGTCGCCGTCTTGCGTGACGACGCGCTCGCCGGCAGCTTCCGGGCAAAGAGCGGAAAACAGCGGCGTCTCGCGCGCGCCGCGTAAGCGCATCCGCACGGCGGGCGCTCTTAGCCCGCCATCTCCACATCGGGGAACGACGCGGGCCGGCGAACGTATTTCTGCTTGACGGTCGGATCGTTTTCGCGGAAGCCCAAGTCGCCGCGCAAGATGCGCAGCTTCTGACGTAAGTGGATCACCGCTTGGGCGTGAATTTGTGACACGCGCGATTCCGATACGCCCAGTACGACCTTGATATCCTTGAGCGTCTTGCCGTCGAAATAATAGAGCTCGATGACGATGCGCTCTTGTTTCGATAGCGACGCGACTGCTTCCTGAAGCGCTTCGCGAATCTCACCTTGTTCGACGTCGGCGCCGAGATCGCCGTCGTCGCCCTTGAGCGTTGCGAGCAGCGGGATGTCGCTGCCGCGATTGCTCGGTAATCGCTCTTCAAGCGAGAGGAGCGACGTCCCGCGAACTTTTTGTTGCAGCGTTTCGAGTTCGCGGCGCGAGACGCCCATGCGTTCGGCGACTTCGTCGCCCGTCGGCTGACGGCCGCGTTCGGCTTCGAGATCCTGTTGCGAGCGTTCGAGCACGCGCGCCTTTTGCCGAATGGCCCGGGGTACCCAATCGAGCGCACGCAAAGCATCGATAATCGCTCCATGAATGCGCGTGATTGCGTACGTTTCGAATTTCACTCCGCGGTCGTCATCATATTTTTCGATCGCATCGATCAAGCCGACGACCCCGTCGTTGATGAGATCGTTGATCTCGACGTTCGAAGGCAAGTTCACGGAGATGCGCCCGGCTACGTACTTCACGAGGTGAAGGTAGCGGTGGATGACTTCTTCGCGCGTGTAGCGCACGCCCGCAACGACGTACGGGCTAGCTTGAGTCTTCAACCTAAGTACTACCGTTCAACACGCGTAGCTGCGGCCCCGCTTCCAACATTCGAGACTTGAGTGCTAAAAGGCCTCAACCGCCATATGTGATACGAGGGTTCGCGGCCGCGTACAAGAGATCGACCAGTGTGTTAATAATCACGAATACCGCGGCGAAGAGCAGAATGCATCCGTTCACGAGCGGCATGTCGCGATTAGAGATCGCGTCGAACGCGAGCCGCCCGACGCCGGGCCAAGCGAAAATGTGCTCGGTAAGCACGGCTCCGCCGAGCAGCAAGCCCGTTTGCAATCCGATCACGGTCAGCACGGGAACGAGCGAGTTACGAAGTGCGTGCCGTAACACGACGGCTTGCGGCGCAAGACCCTTCGCGCGCGCGGTACGGATATAGTCGCTGCGCAGAACTTCGAGCATACCACTACGAGTGATCTTCGCGACGATCGCTAGGGGAATCGTGCCGAGCGTCACAGCCGGCAGAATGAGATGCCAAAGTGCGTCGAGAGCCGCTGGGACGTTGCCCGCGAGCAATGCGTCGAGGATGATTAGATGCGTGCGCGCCGGTACGAAGTACGCAAGCGAAATGCGCCCCGAAATTGGGAACAGGTTGAGTCCCCATACGGCCGAGGGAACGACGGCAAGCAGATACACGAGCATGAAGCCGAGCCAAAACACCGGTATCGACACCCCCAAGAGGACGCAGCTCATCGTCGCGATGTCGAGCGCGCTCGAGCGGCGCAGCGCTGCAAATATTCCGGCCGGTATGCCGACGACGACCGCGAACAGCAAGGCGCCGGCCGTCAACTCGAGCGTCGCCGGAAAATACTGAGCGAGTTTTGAGGCGACCGGTTCCGAATCCACGAGCGACCTGCCGAGATCGCCATGTAGTACTTGCGCCACGTACAGTCCGAGTTGAACGTATGCCGGTTTGTCGAGACCGAACGCCGCGCGCAAAGCGCGCACCTCTTCGGGCGTCGCGTGATCGCCCAGGCGCAGCGCCACGGGATCTCCCGGGATGGCGTGCATGAAGGCGAAGCTCACGATCGTGATCGCGACGAGCACCGCGATCAACCGAACGACTCGCCGCACGACGAAGCTTGCCAACGGCGCTAAGCGCGCAGTGCGCGTAGCGAGAACAGCGCGGCCTGGCCGTACAAGTATGCCCACTCGCCGAACGAAAAATCGTTGCGTTCGCGTTGCAGCATGTTCGCGAAGCGCGGGGTGCGCGACAGCTGATCGAAGAGCACGTCGAACCGCACGGGCCGGCGCTCGAGAAACGTCATCAGTTTATGACGGTGGCGCAGCCGCCCGTACAGTACCGCTTTGAGGCGGCGCTCGTACATCTGCGCCGGCGCACCAGCTCGCCCGCGCCGGCCGTCGACGACGGCTTGAGCGGCCAGGCGTCCGGAAACCGCGGCCTCATGAATGCCTTCGCCGGTGGTCGCGTCGACGAGGCCCGCAGCCGTTCCCGCAACCATCACGTTACCGTCGCTCACGCGCGGACGCGGCGCGCCGCCGTAGAGCAGATTGCCTTCCTCGCGCAGCGTGTACGCGACGCCCGGAAACAGCCGCGCGGCGACCCCGGATAAAAAGGCGTCGAGTTCCGCGCGCAGTTCTTTACCCGACAACTTCCCTTGTACGCCGAGACCGATCGAAAGGTGATCCCGCTTCGGAAACATCCAAGCGATGACGTTGCGTCCCGACTTCGTCAAATAATAATGCATCTCGAGCGTCGTGTAAGTCTGCGCCGTCGCCGGGCGCTCGAGATAGACTCTATACTGATAGCAGGTGATCAGCCCGGCGGACCAAGCGCCGTACGACAGCTTCGAAGGGGCGTCGAGCTTCGCGCTCGAGCCTTGAGCGAGCAGCACGGCACCCGCGCGCACCCGGCGACGCTCGCCGCTCGTGAGGTCGGCGTATTCGACGATCGTGCGCTCGCCGTCGGACGCATAGCCGCGCAACAGCGAGGACGTACGAATCTGCGCACCCTCCTGCGCCGCTAAGCGAGCGATCGCGCCGTCGAGTTCCTCACGCGTAGTCGTATGCGCCAGGCCTACCGGCAGATCGAAGCGGCGACCCGAGAGACCATGCAAAGAGATGGTCGGCGGATCGCAATGCACGATCGTCCGCGGCAAGTCGAACTCTTCGCAGAAGCCGCCCCGCAGACCGGCGGCACAAACGCGCTTGGCGCCGACCACGGCGTCGCGCTCGAGCACGAGCGTTTCGACTCCGGCACGCGCGGCCTCACGAGCCGCCGTACCGCCCGCGGGACCGCACCCGACGACGAGAAATTCGACCTCTTCCATGTCGCTGGCACGCTTCGCGGTCACGACCGCTATTCCGGTCCCGTATCGCGCCCGCGGAACGCCGGAGGCACGCGCGGCACAGGACAGCAATGACCGCCGCGCCGAAACCGACCTCTCGTGCCGCCACGTGTTTCACCGCGGGGCCGCTCTTCGTGTGCTCGCCTCGTTATAGATAAGGGAATTCGTGGAAGCAAATCTTGCCATCGAGCTCGGCCTCGCTGCCGGGCTGCTCGCAATCGTGTACGGCGTCTTTTTAATTTCCGTCGTTCTGCGCCAGTCGCCCGGCAACGCTCGCATGCAAGAGATTGCGGGCGCCATTCAAGAAGGCGCGATGGCGTTTCTCAAGCGTCAGTATACGACGGTCGGAATCGTCGCTGCGGTCCTGTTCCTCTTGATCGGCTTTGCACCGCAGCCGCTCGGCTGGGAAGCGGCGGTCGGCTTCGCGATCGGCGCCCTGCTGTCGGGAGCGGCCGGATTCATCGGAATGATCGTCTCCGTGCGCGCGAACGTGCGCACGGCCGAAGCTGCCCGCGGGGGCCTCGCGCCGGCGCTGCTGCTCGCGTTCCGCGGCGGCGCCGTGACGGGTTTGCTCGTCGTCGGCCTCGGGCTGCTGGCCGTCAGCGGCTATTACGCGATCATGCTGCGCGTCAATGCCAACTCCGCGAACCCCGTGAGCGACTCGATCGGAGCGCTCGTGGGACTTGCGTTTGGATGTTCGCTGATTTCCGTGTTCGCGCGCTTGGGCGGCGGTATCTTCACGAAGGCCGCCGACGTCGGCGCGGACCTCGTCGGTAAAGTCGAAGCCGGAATTCCCGAAGACGATCCGCGCAATCCGGCCGTCATCGCAGACAACGTCGGCGACAACGTCGGCGACTGCGCCGGTATGGCGGCCGACCTCTTCGAGACGTACGTCGTCACGACGGTCGCGGCGATGCTGCTCGGTCATCTGGTCCTCGGCAAAGCGCTCGAAACGGCTACGACGTTCCCGCTGATCCTCGGAGCCGTGTCGATCGTGGCCTCCATCATCGGCACGCTATTCGTCCGCATGGGCAAGGATGCCAAAGGTTCCATCATGGGCGCGCTCTATCGTGGCCTGATCGTAGCCGGTATCATCGCGGCGGTCGGATTCTTGTTCGTCACGCAAGCCGAATTTGGACCGGGCGTCACGACGAGCGGGGGTCTGGTCATCGGCTGGGTGGGCATCTACGTGTGCGCGCTCGTCGGCCTTATCGTGACCGGCGCCATCACGTTCATCACCGAGATTTATACCGGCACGCAGTATCCGCCGGTTCGTAACATCGCGAAGGCGTCGATCACGGGGCACGCGACGAACATCATCGCCGGACTTGCGGTATCGATGCAGGCGACGGCATTGCCCGCGCTGACGATCGTCATCGGAATCCTCGTGGCGAACGGATTCGCGGGACTGTACGGCGTCGGCATCGCCGTCATGTCGATGCTCTCCATGGCCGGCATCATCGTCGCGATCGACTCGTTCGGACCGATCACGGACAACGCCGGCGGCATCGCGGAAATGGCCGAAATGCCCGAGTCGGTGCGCAACGTCACGGATCCGCTCGACGCCGTTGGCAACACGACGAAAGCCGTCACGAAAGGCTACGCTATCGGCTCGGCAGGCCTTGCGGCAGTCGTGCTCTTCGCGTCGTTTCTGCAAGAACTCTCAGATAAGTGCCACGTTGCGGCGAACGCAGTATGCAACACGCACGACGCGGCGCAATTTAATTCGTTTTTCAACATCGGCGATCCGTACGTTTTGACGGGTCTGCTCGTCGGCGGACTTTGCCCGTTTTTGTTCGCCTCGCTATCGATGGAGTCGGTCGGCCGCGCCGGCGGCGCAGTCGTCGAAGAAGTGCGCCGCCAATTCCGCGAGATGCCCGGCATCATGCTCGGAACGCAAAAACCCGACTATGGAACGACCGTCGACATCGTCACGCGCGCCGCGCTGAAAGAGATGATTCTGCCCGCGCTGATTCCGATCGGCGTCCCGATCGGGATCGTGTTGCTATCCTACGTGCTGCCCAATTTCGGCGGCGCGAAGATGATGGGAGGCGCGCTCGTCGGCACGATCGTCACGGGGTTGTTCTTGGCGCTCGCGATGACGAGTGGCGGCGGCGCTTGGGACAACGCGAAAAAGTATATCGAAGACGGTCACTATGGCGGCAAGGGGTCGCTCGCGCATTCCGCAGCGGTGACGGGCGACACGGTCGGCGATCCTTACAAAGACACTGCGGGCCCGGCTATCAATCCGATGATCAAGGTCTTCAACATCGTAGCCCTTTTGTTGGTTGGGTTTCTCGTTCACTAGCTGGGGCTGAGCCTCCGCTGACGCTACGGCTCGAAGGTAGGTTTGGTTTTTTGGCGCCATGAATGGCGCGTCCGTCGGGCTGAAGCCCGACGG
>JALYUE010000064.1 GCA_030853925.1 Vulcanimicrobiota bacterium
CATGCCGATTGGATCGTCGACGTCGGACCCGCCGCCGGCGAGCACGGCGGTTACGTGTTGTACGGCGGCCCGCCTGCAGGACTCGCGGCCATCGAATGTTCGCAGACGCGGCGTTTTCTCTTCGGCAACTATTCGTTACCCGAGCGCAACGTGCGCGCGCCGCGGGGCTGGTTGAAACTGAGCGGCGTTACGCGAAACAACTTGCACGCGGTCGACGCTGCGTTTCCGCTCGGCGTGCTCACGACCGTGACCGGCGTTTCCGGTTCCGGCAAATCGAGTCTCGTCGCTCAGGCGCTGGTGGAGCTGGCGGCGGAACGCCTCGGTCACGAATTACCTGTCGACGACGACGGTGACGAACTCGAACGCACGCCGTCCGCTCCGAGCGGCGGCCGCATCGCGAGCGGAATGGAAGGCTTCAAGCGCCTCGTGCGCGTCGATCAAAAGCCGATCGGCCGCACGCCGCGTTCCAATCTCGCAACGTATACCGGTCTTTTCGATGCGGTTCGCAAGCTGTTCGCCGCGACGAAAGAGGCGCGAGCCCGGCGCTTCGATGCCGGGCGCTTTTCGTTCAACGTCGCGAAGGGCCGTTGCTCGAAGTGCGAAGGCGAAGGATTCGTCATGGTCGAGTTGTTGTTTCTCGCGAGCGTCTACGCGCCGTGTCCTGATTGCCACGGCGCGCGTTACAACGCCGAAACGCTCGAGATTCACTACCGTGGAAAGACGATCGCCGGCGTCCTCGCGATGACCGTCGATGCGGCCTGGGAATTCTTCGCGGGCGAGCCGCCCGTGGTTCGGGCGCTCGCCGTGCTGCGCGAAGTGGGGCTCGGATATCTAAGACTGGGTCAGCCTGCGACCGAACTGTCGGGCGGCGAAGCGCAGCGCATAAAACTTGCGAGCGAGCTGCAGCGTCCGCAGCGCGGCGACACGCTGTACGTTCTCGACGAGCCGACGACGGGCTTGCATCCCGCGGATGTCGACAGATTGATGACGCAGCTCGGGGGACTCGTCGACTGCGGCAATACGGTAATCGTCGTCGAGCACGACATGCGAGTCGTCGCCGGAAGCGACTGGGTCATCGACATCGGTCCGGGAGCGGGCGACGATGGCGGACGCGTGGTCGCCACCGGCACGCCCGCGAACGTCTCGCGGGCGGGCGCAAGCCGGACGGCGCCTTATCTCAAAAGGTTCATCGAAGCAACGGCGTCGAGACACGAAGTGCGAGGTAACCCGTCTTTTAAAGCCGCAATGATGTCGGGATCCGACGTACGAGAGGATTGACGAGCAATGGCAATCAGCGGTATCGCCTTCACGATGTATCCCGTCACTGACGTATCGCGCGCCGTCGCGTTTTACCACGACGGCTTAGGTTTGACGAAAACCGGCATCGAAGCGGAGTATTGGGTCGAATTCGAAGCCGGCGGCAGCACGTTCGGAGTCGGTAATTTCGCGCAAGTCGGCACGCCGGGTTCGGCGCAGTCGCTCGCTCTCGAAGTGCCCGATCTCGTCGGCTTTCGAACGGAGCTGTCCGCGCGCGGCATCGCGTCCAGCGATCCTTACGAGACGCCGGTCTGCTGGATTTCGGCGGTGCGGGACCCGGACGGAAACCAAATATGGCTGCACCAGCGAAAGTGATGCGTCGCGGTTAGAACTCGACTTCGAGTTCGCTGACGTCGTCTGCCTCGGCTTTCGCATCCGCGATCCAGGCTTGCATGTCGGGTAGCGCCAAGATGCGGTCGCAGTACGCTTGCAGGGGCGGATCGAGGCGGACGTCGTATGTCGCGAAACGCGTGACGACCGGCGCGTACATCGCGTCCGCCATACCGATTCGGCCGAACAGATACGGCCCTCCGTTGGTCTCGAGACATTCGCCCCAGATGCTCGCGATGCGATCGATGTCGGCTTGCGCGCGTTGCCAAATCTTGAAGCCCGGATGGTGCGCCTTAAGGTTCATCGGCAGCGCCGAGCGCATGTTGCTGAAGCCCGAATGCATTTCACCGCAAATCGAGCGACAGCGCGCGCGCGCCGAAACCTCGCGCGGTAAGAGCGGCGAACTTGGGTCGATTTCGGCGAGGTATTCCGCGATCGCAAGAGTATCCCAAATAGTTAAGCCGTTATGGGATAAGCACGGCACCAGAAACGACGGCGAAAGCAGCAGCAGTTCGGCCCGCGCGCGGGGGTCGTCGCTCGGTAGCGGCGCCTCGTCGAAGTCGAGACCAGCGATCTTGCACAGCAGCCAACCGCGCAACGACCAAGACGAATAATTACGGCTGCTGATCGTGAGGGTAGCTTCGGCCACGAGCGCTCGTTTCTGACGACAATGCGGAGTTAGGTCGAGCAACCATACCACGGCGGCGCGTTTTCGCGATGTGCCAATGGTTCAAGCGTCGACCGCTCGTACGGCGTTCATGTGTACGTGAACGGGTTGGGGAACGGCAAGCCGTGCGGCCGGCCGCCCTTGATGACCTTGACCGGTTCGAGATAGCGCGTCCCCGGGAACGCGTTCTCGTTCGTGTCGACGAAGGTCACAGGGCCCTCGACGACTTGGAAGATCGCGAGATCGGCCGGGGCGCCGATGGCGAGCGTTCCGAGCTTCGCAACGCGATCGACGATGCGCGCGGGCTCGCTCGTCGATTTGCCGATGACGTCGTCGAGCGAGAATCCGAGCGCGAGAAACTTCGAAAGAACGTTCGGAAAGAGCGGTCGCGACGGCGATTGGATGCTGACGCTATGCACGTCGCTCGAGATTGTATCCGGCGGCAGGCCCTGCGCGATCGCGGCTTTTGCGATCGTCACGTCGAAGCTGCCGCCGCCGTGGCCGACGTCGAACAGCACGCCGCGCTTTTTCGCGCGTAGTGCCGCCGGAAGCAGTTTTCCGTCGGCGACGATGTTGTTGACGCCGGCAGCACCCGAATAACAGTGCGTGATGATGTCGCCCGGGCGCATCATATCCAGTATGTCGCCGAGCGGCGCGGCGCAATCGCCGATATGCGCCATCACGCGCGCCCACGGGCCGGCGATCTCGGCGGCTGCGATCGCCCGCCGCAGCGGTTCGATGCCGTTGTTACCGACCACGTTTTTCGAGAGGCGGACTTTTACGCCAAGGACGACGTCGCGGTTTTCGGCGACGGCTTTGGCGCAACGCTCGACGTCGGCATAGTCGATGTTGAACATCTCGCCGACCTTGATCGGGTCGCCGGCGAGCCCGATGGACGCGATGTGAATGAACGCGAAGTGGCGCGTGCGGGCCTGACCGATGATGAAATGACGAAAGCCGGAGAAGGTCGAGTATCCGGCATCGCCTGCGTCAACGCCCGTGGTCGTCGCCGAGAGGTGCATCATCTCGTCCGCGGGCAATCCGATGCCGGAGACTTGATGGTAGTAGTGACAGTGGAGATCGACGAGCCCCGGCGTCACCACGTTGCCCGCCGCCTCAATCGATTGCGCGGCCTTCACCACTGTGCCCGGGGCGAGCAGCGCCGCGATCTGCCCGTTTTTCACTGCGATGTCGCGCCTGGCGTTCAGCCGCTGCGACGGATCGACAACGGTGCCGCCGGTGACGACGAGATCGTACGTCATGTTCGCCTCGTGTGGATCGAACGCAAGCGGCGGCGGCGCCTTTGAAGTGCCGGCTGCCCCGACCGGCAAGGTCTCGGTCGCGATCAACGCGGCCGCGCCGGCTGCGGCATTGGCCGCGATGAAATTCTTGCGGGAAGCAGACATCGACGGCCTTTCTCAGCTCTCGGGACCGTCGCAATCGGCCGAGGCGGCGACGAAGCGTACGGCGGACGATTACCGACGTCCGCGTCGTTCCCTGGCTCAAGCGACTGAACCATATTGCAAGCAGTCTTTGGCCCTAGACGCTTCGAGTAAAGAAAGATGTTTCGTCTCTTGCGACAATTATCGACGTAAGTCGCATTGGTACGCTCATCCGATTGTGACATCTTGCTCCGAAGGAGAATACAAGCGTGCCTCCATCAACCTTTTCGCGCAGTTCGTTCGTACGCGCTACCGGCGCAGCCGCCGTCGCAACCGCCGCCGTGGGCGTACCCGCCTTCATTCCTCTCGTCGGCGAAGCGGCCGATAGCATCAAGGTCGGTCTCCTGGAGCCCGCCACGGGCGTGTATGCGGCCGAGGGTGAGAACGAAGTGCGAGGCTTCCAGATGGCTGCCGATATGTGGAACGCGCGGGGCGGCGTTATGGGCCGAAAGATCGAGTTGGTCACGGAAGACGATGCCAGCGATCCAGGCATCGGAGCGCAAAAAGCGCGAAAATTAGTGAACCAAGATAAGGTCGTCGCGCTCGCCGGGTCGGTTAGCAGTGCGGTCTCGTTGTCGGTGAGCGGCGCGGCTAACGCCGCCGGCATAATCTTTATGGATTCCGGCGGTCACACCGACGACGTGACCGGGAAAGATTGCAAGTGGAACACGTTCAGGACGTGCCACAGCACGTGGATGGAAACGCATGCTACCGGCTACTCACTCGCAAAAAAATTCGGCAAACGGTTCCATCTCATCACGCCGGACTACGCCTTCGGCCATTCGCTGGAGGCGGGGTACCGCGACGTTTTAGCGCGCATCGGCGGCACCGTCACCGGCAGTGACCTCGTACCGCTCGGGACGACCGACTTCAGCCCCTATCTCACGAAAGCGCTCGCAGGCAAGCCGGACGTCTTGCTGGTGCTTAACGCCGGAGCGGACTTCGTCAACTGCATGAAGCAGATCGATTCGTTCGGGCTCAATAAAAAGGTCGGCGTTGGTGGACCCCAAGCCGAACTCGAGGCGGTGCAATCGCTTCCGCGTGAAGCTCGCGTCGGATATTTCGGCATCGAATGGTATTATAAAAGCGACAAAGTCCTCGGGAAGAGCAAAGCGGCACATGCCTTCGTTGCCGATTACACGAAACGTTATAGCGCGCCGCCGAATGCCCGGGGCGCTTTTGGTTACATTACGATGGATCGCCTCGCGGCAGCTATGAACGACGCGAAGAGCACGGACTCAGTCAAGATCGCGCGAGCGCTCGAGGGCGTGAAGTTCACCTCGATCTTCGAGGGTACCGCATATTTCCGGAAGGAAGACCACCAGTTGATGTGGCCCATGTGGGTCGGCGAAGTTCTTCGCGAAGGTAAGAACGGCGATAAGGCCGACCTGTTCAATGTAACGGACGTCCATCAAGCGGATGCGATCGAACAGAGCGTGGCCGAGAAAGCGAAGATCTGCACGATAAGCTATCCCTGATCCATGCTGGACCATCTCGTTCCCGAACTTTTTAACGGTCTCGTTCTCGGCGCGTTCTATGCGATCGTCGCGATCGGGCTGTCGCTTATCATGAATCTTACCGGTACGATCAATATGGCGCACGGAAGTTTCATGACGCTTGCCGGCTATCTCGCTTTCGCAATGATTACCCGCGGTACGTCGTTTTGGTTCGCCCTACTCGTCGCACCGCTGCTCACCGTCATCGTCGGCGTGGTTGTCGAACGAACGTTGATCCGGCCCCTCTACAAGCGCGAGCCTTTCTACAGTTTGCTGCTGACATTCGCGCTTTCGCTCGTGGCCGAAGAGATGTTTCATCTCATCTGGGGGGCCAACGGCGTGCCGTTTTCGCCGCCTGCCGGCCTCAGCGGCACCGTCCAGCTCGGGTTCATGTCGTTTCCGGCCTTCCGGCTCTTTATCGCGGCGGCGCTCATCGTTGCGATCGTCGGCCTCGTGCTGTTCTTGACGCGCACGCGCTTCGGCCTACGTTTGCGCGCCGCCGTGCAAGATACGGAGATGATTGCGGCCCTGGGCACCAATACGCAACTGCTGTATATGGTGAACTTCGGCCTAGGCATCTTCCTTGCCGGCATAGCGGGCGTGCTTGCAGCGGGTCTGCTCGGCCTCAATCCGACGAGCGGGAACGCGCTGCTCATGCCCGCCTTCGTGACGGTCATCATCGGCGGTATGGGCAGCCTGTTCGGAAGCATTGCCGGCGGTGTGCTGATCGGCTTCGCAATTTCACTAACGACGTTGTTCATCCCGGCCGCGAGCGAAGTCTCCATGTACGTGCTCATGGCCGTCGTTCTCATGATTCGGCCCCGCGGTCTCTTTGGTGAAGAAGGCATTTTCGGATGATGACGCGCGGCAGAACCCTGCCGGCCATCGCCGTCGCCGGGGTACTCCTCGCGCTCGCGCCGCTGGTCTTGCCGCTCATTCACCTGGACATTTCGATAGTGAGCGAAGTGTTGTTGTTCGCGATTGCCGCAATGAGTGTGAACTTGCTTCTCGGGTACACGGGGTTGCCTGCGTTTGGGAACGCCGCGTTCTTTGGGCTCGGTTCGTACGGAGCGGCGCTGTCGATCACGTACGCGCACGTTCACTTTATCGAGGCGGTTCTTATCGGCACGTTCGCCGGGTTCGCCGGCGGCGCAATTTTGGGGCCGTTTCTACTGCGACGGCGAGGCATCTATTTCGGCCTGCTCGCTATCGCATTCGGTCAAGTGTTTTACTTTATCGCGTATCGCTTCACGAGCATCACGGGCGGCGAGGACGGTATGAATTTCGCGCGGCCCTACGTCGGCACGCCGGCCGCGCACTTCACGCTGCACGAGACGGCGTTTTACTACGTCGCGCTCGCGCTCTATCTGGGCGTCGTCGCAGCCTTCTCCGTCATCACGAGTTCGCCGTTCGGACGCACGCTCGTCGCGATCCGGCAAAACGAAGTGCGCGTCCGTTACCTCGGCATCAATACCGATCGCTTTATCCTCGTCGCACTGCTCGTCTCCGCTACGGTCGCCGGCCTCGGGGGTGCGATGTTCGCGCTACTGATTAATTTCTCGTATCCGTTGATTCTCGATTGGCACCAGTCCGGAGACTTCGTGCTCATCATGATCCTCGGCGGCGCCGGGACGCTTTGGGGCCCGCTCGTCGGCGCCGCGATCTTCGTCGTCGGTAAGGACATCATATCGACGATTACGCCGCTGTGGCAGATTTTTTTGGGTGCGATTTTCATCGCCTGCGTACTCGGATTCCCGAAAGGCATTCTCGGATCGCTCGCGGCGCTGCGAAAGAAACAGAGCATCGGCGACGATCACGATGCGCCCACTCCCGAGGCGCACGCACCTTTCGTCGGAGGCACGACCTGAATGCCCGCGACGTTGCTGGAAGCCGATCGGGTCGGCAAGCATTTTGGCGGCGTCGTCGCCGTCGACGACGTCTCGGTGCAGGTCCATGAGGGAACGATCCACGCGGTAATCGGCCCCAATGGCGCGGGCAAGACGACGTTTTTCAATACGCTCACCGGATTCTATTTTCCCGACGACGGGCGCGTCTCGTTCGCCGGTAGCGACATCACGCGTATGCCGAATTGGCAGCGCGTGGCCGCGGGCATCGGCCGGACGTTCCAAACGCCGAGTATCTTTCCCGAGCTAAGCGTCCACGAAAATTTGCAGCTCGGCATTTGGAGCCATGCGGGTCAAGCGTTTCGTCTGCGCGCCGGCACGCGCGCGCAGAACCAGGCGGTCGAAGCGCGCATCGACGAACTGCTCGGCTTCGTTAACTTAACGCGCTCGCGCTCGCGGCTCGTTGCCGAACTTTCGCATGGTGCGCAGCGCCTGTGTGAAATCGCCATGAGTCTTTCCACGAGCCCGAAGCTCGTGCTGCTCGACGAACCGATGGCGGGGCTCGCCGAAGCCGAAACCGAGCGCATCGTCGGCGTGATCCGCGATCTGCACGCGCGGCTGGGGTTGACGGTGCTCTTCGTCGAACACAATATGCGCGTCGTGCTCTCGCTCGCCGACCGGATCACGGTGATGGATCGCGGGCGCGTTCTCGCCGAAGGCACTCCCGCCGATATTTCGGCGAACGAAGCCGTACGCGATGCGTATCTCGGTAAGGAAGTGGTCGACCGTGTCTGAGCCTCTGCTCGAGGTAAGTGGTCTTCACACGAATTACGGCAAGATCGCCATCTTGCGCGACGTGTCGCTAAGCGTCGGCGAGGGAGAACTGGTCGCGTTGCTCGGCCTCAACGGCGCGGGCAAGACGACGACCATTCGGAGCATCCTCGGCCTGACGCCGCCGCGTTCGGGTTCGATCCGCTATGAAGGTCGCGAGATCGCAGGCTGGCCCGCGTACAAGATCGCGCGTCTAGGCGTGGGTTACGTTCCCGAAGGGCGGCGAATGTTCAAGGAGCTTACCACCCTTGAGAATTTACAGCTTGCCGAAAATGGGCGCACGGGCCATTGGACGATCGCGCGCGTTCTCGAACATCTTCCGAAGCTCGCGGAACTCAGTTCGCGTAAAGCCGGACGTCTTTCAGGCGGGGAACAGGAGATGCTCGCAATCGGACGTGCGCTCGTCGCAAACCCGCGGCTGCTGCTCGTCGACGAACCGTCGCAGGGCCTCGCGCCGCTGATCGTCGAGGACGTCTACGCGATGCTCTCGGAACTCCGCGCCCGCGGCACGTCGATTTTACTGGTCGAGCAGAATGCACTGCTCGCGCTCAAGGTCGCGCACCGCGCCTACGTTCTCGACAGCGGCCGCATCGTGTACGCAGGCGACGCGCAAGAACTCGCCGCCGATCGCGCGCGCGTGCGCACGCTGATGGGGCTCGACGCCGTAGCCCCGTAACGGCGTGCGCATGTCGAGCTCGACGCCGTTGGCTCCATGGTTTTTTCGCAAGCGCTTCGCCATTTTCGGCTCGGTGTACGGCGTTTCGTTTATGCTCGGCTTCGTCATCGCAGGTGTTTTCGGTATACCGGCGCAGCCGGTTTTTCTCTCCTCGAGCCATCCTTATGCGTTAGCGACGGTCGCCGTCACTTTAGCGATCGGCGGGTACGCGTTAAGGGTCTGGGCTTCGAGCTACATCGCCGCATCGATCGTCTGGACACAAGACGTGCAGTTGGAAGAACTTCGCGTAAGCGGCCCATACCGCATCACGCGCAATCCGCTCTATCTCGGTAACCTACTTCAGGCAATCGGAATCGGAATGCTCGGACCGTGGCCGGTTACCGCGCTCCTGATCGTTCTCATGCCGGCTTACGTCTTGGTTCTCGTTTCGGTCGAAGAACGGTTTCTAGCAGCCAAGAACGGCGCTGCGTACTCTGCATATCGCGCGACGGTCGCCCGACTCATTCCCGCTCCCGGCAAGGTCGCCGCGGATGGCGGGCAGCGCGGCTCACTGCGCGACGGCTTGCGCTCCGAAGTGCTGACGGCCGGCTTTGCACTCGCCGCTCTGCTTGTGACGCTATGGTGGCTCATACCGCAGCGCTCGGCCGTTTAGCCTATGTCACGGAGCGGGTTGCCTCCATCAACGCGACGTGTGCGAGTGTCTTGCGTCCGATAGGGACGGCGGCACAATCCGGATCGTCGGCATGTTCGGCGATGACGCCTTCCGCGAGTTCTCTCGATGACGCCAAGCGCAGTTGCATCTCGCGATCGCGCGCGAGACACGCGCCGACCGCTGCCTGCCAGGCAGGGACGGTCGTCGCCGTCTTCACCGCGTCGTCGGTTCCCAGCCAAGCGAACACGATGTCGGCGAGCCCTGCCGCGATCGACACGTCGAAGAAGGCGCGCGTGCGTCCATCGCAGGCCGCGTAGCCGGCCGAACCGCGCAGCGTGGTAAACCAGCGCTCGGCTTCGTCGGCCGCGCCCCGTTCGGCTGCGAGCGACCCGAGGGTCAGGTAACCGGATGTAACGCGCCGGGCGTCACCGATCGACGCGCATATACCGACGGCCTCGCGCGTCTTGCGCTCGGCTTCTGCAAAGTCGCCGGCTTGGCGCGCGCTGCCGGCGAGACCGAAGAGCGCCCCCGCTTCCTCCGCGCGAGCCGCAAGCAGCCGCGCCAGCGTCAACGCGCGGCCGTACTCCGCCGTCGCGTCTTTGGGGCTCAAAGCGACGTCGCCGAGCATGATATGCACCTTGACCGCAGCCGTACGGTCGGAGGCTTCGGCTATCGGCGCGGCGCTTCTAAAGGCGGAGCGCGCGTCATCGTGGCGTCCGAGTTTGCGTTGCAGACCGCCGAGGTTGATAAGCGCCGATAGATAGCCGGCGTCTACTCTCGCAGACCGCTCGGCCGCCGGATCTCGATCTTGCGCGAGCGCTGAAAGTGCCGTAACCGCGCGCTGCGTTTCGTCGACGGCAGCCGGCGTGTTACCGGCGCGATCGAGCGCGATGCCGACGATTACGCGCGCGTTCGCGACGCCGAGCGGATCCGCAGGCGACGCTGCTTCCGCAACCGCGAGCGCTTCCCGTGCTGCGCGCAACGTCTCGTCGGCACCTTCGAACGTTTGCGGCCCGACCGCGAAAGTGTCGAGGTGTCCTCCGAATTGGCCGGCGAGGGCGTCGAGACTCGTACGCAACGCCGCCGCTTCCGCCGGCATTGCGACGGCGTCATAGGCTGCTGCGGCGCGTTCGAGATTCGGCCGTTCGAACGCGTACAGCCGGGACGGCACGAAAGGATCGGCCGTCGCTGCGGCGGCGAGCGTCGCGCTCAAAGCGTCGTAGGCACGGGCAAATTTAAGCGCGAGATCGCGGTCGAAGCCGCTCCGCATGCGCTCGAGAGGCATCAGGGCTGGATGAAGCTGCAAGCACAACATCCTGCCCTCGGGAAGATTCGTTAATGGAAAGGAGTCGCCGAGACCGACGCGGCGGAGTTCTTCGACGAACGACGCAAAGCCATCGCGATCTTCATCGATGAGCGTCCGCGCTATGAAATAGTTGCCGCCGCGGGCAAACTCACGGAGGGCCGTCACCATCGTGCGCTCCCGTTCTGCAAGCCGCGCGAGCGACGTTTCGACGAGCGACGCCCAAGCTGAAAAAGCGGCGTCTCCCGGCGGCACGTCCGGCGCGGACTGCGAGACGATTCCCAGAGGGAGGCCGCCGACGCGTGCGATCGTCGCCTCGATCGCGCTGCGGTCGACGCCGCCCGACGCAAGAGCTTCGGTCGACGCGCAGCGACGTGCGAGTTCTAAAGCGTCGTTCGGAGCGAGCGCTCCGACCGTAATGAAGTTCCATGGAACCATCTGCGCGAACGTGGGAGGACGGTCGCGAACGTCGCGCGTTGTAACGAGCAACGCCGACGTGCGCGCGGTACGTTCGAGCGAAGTGCCCAGCGTCGCTGCGTCGAGCGGACCGTCCAGCGTATCGATACCGTCGACGATAACCAGCGTTCGTTCCGGCGAGTCCGCTGCCGCGCGCGAATCTGCGATCGCAGCGAGAGCGTCGAGCGTCGCGCGCGACCCTTCGCCGCAGTCGATCACGCGGACGTGCGCGAACGCTCCGGTCAGCGTTAGCCAGCTTGTGGCTTCGCGCGCGAGCGTCGTCTTGCCGGCCCCCGCAAAGCCGCGCAGTACGACGTTCGAACCGCCGGCAAACGCCCGCTCGATCGCGAGCAGTTCGCGCCCCCGCCCCACGCAGTCGCTCGTTGTTGAGATCGGCGGTGCGAGCTCGTTTGTGCAGGCGGCAGCAGCGTCGGCTTGCGACACCGCATCAATTTGCGACTCGTCGTTTTCGTAAGCGTAGAATTGCGGCGTCCACCAATCGGCGTTGAACGCCTGCCGGCTGCCGAGCCGTCGGAGCGCCGCAACGTGGGCCGCAGATATGCCGGCGCCACGCGACAGCGCGGCATAAAACGCGTCGGCGTAGTCTGCCGCCGAGTCGACCAAGATTTCGTCGCCCATCGCGACCACGGTATCGACGCCGGCGTCGACGATCGCCGCTGCCGCACTTTCGACGCGGCCCCCCGTCACGGTCGCGGTCTCGCATGCGGTCAGAATCGAAGCCCCTACCCCTGCATCCGCGAGCGCGCGAGCGTAGCGCTCGGCGGAAATGAGAACGCTCTTGCAGCGTACATCTTCGAACACGAGCGCGGGCGTGCCGCCGGCGATCTCACCCGCAGTGCCATGACCGTCGAAGTGCACGACGTCGACGGCCGGCTGCGCTTGTAGCCGCGCGACGAGCGCGTCGAACGTCGGCGGCCGCAGATACTCGACGGCGATGGCGCCGTCGCGAATTCGAGCATCGAGCCGGCGAAACAACTTCTGCGCGACCAAGCGGAGATCGACGCCGACCGCATCGTTCGGACGCGCGGTCACGAGCAGCACGCGCAGCGGAGCTCCACCGGAGGCAGTCTTTCGAGCACGACCACCCGGCGCCGTTGGCATTGCGGCGGTGCGAACGATCGCGCACGGCGGGTCGGCGAGGGCGATAAAGCCCTGGCCGTCGTGCAGCAACTCCCACGGCAAACGAAGGGCTTGTGCGAGCGTCGTCTCGATCGCGAGGCGCGACGGTGTGTGCGCGAGGGCGGCCGTCACGGTAGCGTTGTAGAGAGCCGAACCGACTGCGACGGCTCGCTCGGACGCGAGTCGCGCGCGCTCTGCGTAGCCGCCGAACGGCCAGGCGGCGTACTCGAGCGCGGCCCACCGCAGCAGGGCGCGATCTTCGGGAGTGACGCTGAACGCTAAGTCGAACGGCTCGGTCAGGCTCCGTCCGCGGTCGTCGAACGCGCGAATTCGTGCGTACGTACCGGCTGCAGCATCGTCCGGCGCCGATTCGATAACGAACCGGACTGCGCTCATTCGCCGCTGTAGCGATCGATGCCGAACATCAAGTAATTGTACGGCACGGCACTGCCGTCGCGACTCACGATCAAAGCGTTGCGCGTATCGTAGGCCCAGCGGCTCCAGTCTTGCCAGGCGGATTGGGTCGCTTGCACCGCGACGTACGAACCGCACGCGAGCCCCGCTCCTCCGGCGTTGGGCGAGTAATCGAGGCCGAGGCGCTTGTCTTGCACGATCGCATTGTTGTCGCTCGAATTGAGATATTTCGCGAGACCGTCCGCGACGCTACCGAGAAGGCCGAGCGCCGGTTGCGCCGTCGCCACGAGTTTGAGCCCGGTCTGGACGACATCGGAATGAATGAAGTTCAGTAATTGCTCGTCGCTTTCGCTCTTGACGTTAATCAACCGCCAGTGCAGCGAAAGACCTTCGCTGCCGAGTCCGAGCCCGCGGAACATCGGAAAATTCGTAATGGCTGCGAAATTTCCGTCCGTAGCCGTCGTGCTTACGCTGTAGTGGGCCTCTTCCATCGTTTTCCCGATCCAATTTTCAGTCGAAAAGTCGAAGCAGATCGTATGTTCTCCGCGTCCGGGCAGATCGTACGTACGCATGCGCTGCAACGTGACGTTTACGCGCGTCCCGCGTAACTCGACTTGGGGGCGAACCTGCGAGACATCGACGATGTCGATTAGATCGCCCGTCGCCCCGGGCGGTATGTAGCCGAAGACGTCGACGGGCAGCGCCCAAGCGTTGGTCTCGAGTCCGAACACCGAACCCAGACCGAAGCCGAAAGTCTTTGCACCGCCGTCACTCGATGAGTCATCCGAATTCTCTCGTGCCGCGGCCGCGTCGAACTCGCCGACGGCGCGTAATTTCGCCGCGGCACGCTCCGGCGGCAAGTCGGCGAGCGATAACAAGCCGTCGTCGGACATAACGGAACTCCCTGGGTCAATGAATGCTGTCAACGCGAGACGTGTCGCACGCCGTGCGACGCTTCCTGCGACTCCGTTATTGCATGTCGTCGAGCACCCGGCGGCGCTCCGGAACTTTCGGCGAAAGCAGCGAGCGCCGCTTGGCCGAGGCAAAGGCCGCCGTCGTTCGCCGGCACGGCTCGATTGAACCACACGCGCTCGCCGAGTCTGGCTTGCACGAGTTCGACCAGCAGCCGGTTTTGAAAGACGCCGCCCGAGCACACGACCGGTCCCGCATGCCGGGTGCAGACCGCGTCGATGGCGTCCGCCACGGCGGCGTGGAAGCCGTATGCGATCTTGCCCGTATCGCGACCGGCGCGGCGGTCGGTAAAGATCGCGTGCAGCAGCGGTGCGTGGTCGAGTTGCGTGCCCTCGTAGGGGAACGGATACGCGGCCTGCGGCTTTGCTCGGGTCGCGAGATGCTCGAGCCACATCGCCGCTTGCCCTTCGAACGTCGTTTCGCGCGCGAAGCCGAGCAGCGCCGCGACCGTATCGAACAAGCGTCCCATCGAGCTCGTCGTGAAGCAACGCACGTTTCGCGCGATGAGCCGTCGCGCGAGAACGTAACGCTTGGGAAAGAGAAACGGCGCGTACTCGAGCTCGCCGATGTCGAGCGGCCAGAGGAAGCCGGCTGCGGCTTGCACGGGAAAACGCGCCGCCGCGTCGCCGCCGGGCAACGGCACTACGCGCAAGTGGGCGATGCGCTCGAGGCCATCGCGCGCGTTGCCGGAGAAGAATTCGCCGCCCCAAATGGTCCCGTCGTCACCGTAACCCGTGCCGTCGAACGCGACGCCGATAACGTCCGTCGACCAGGCGCCTCGTTCGGCGAGCACGCTTGCGATATGCGCGCGATGATGTTGGACCGCAACGTGCTCTCCCGGTAGCGCGCGGGCGATCGCCGTCGAGGCGTACCCCGGATGAGCGTCGTGCGCGATCAGCAGGGCGTCGCGGTCGATCTCATACATGGCGCAGAGATCTCGAATCGTCGCTTCACAGGACGCGCGTGCGCCGACGTGTTCGAGATCGCCGATATGCTGACTGACGAAGACCTGGCCATCGACCGCGATTGCGATCGCGTTCTTCAAGTCGCCGCCGACGGCGAGTATCGGTCGCGATGTCGGCAACGTCGCCACGGCTTGCGGCGCCAAGCCGCGCGCGTGGCGCAATACCGCGGGGACGCTCGCCACGACGCGCGCCACGGAGTCGTCGACGCGTCGCGCAATCGCGCGTTCGCCGACGAGAAAAGCGTCGGCGATGCCGCCGAGCGTTTGGCGCGCGTCGTCGTCCTCATATGCGATCGGTTCGCTCGAACGATTGGCGCTCGTAACGACGAGCGCTTCGGGCGCGCCCGCGGCAAAGAGAAGATGGTGCAGCGGCGCATAGGGGAGCATCACGCCGAGATCGCGGTTGTCGGGCGCGACGCCGCCGAGCTGCTCGCGAGCTTCGGCGAGCACGATCGGGCGCGCACTCGAGACGAGCAGCGCTTCGGTTTCGGCATCGAGTACGACGAGCTGCCGCGCAGTCGACACGTCTTTGGTCATCACGGCAAACGGCCGCTCGCGCCGGAACTTGCGCTCCCGCAGAGCCGCGATCGCCGCGACGTTTCGTGCATCGCACGCCAAATGGTAGCCGCCGATGCCTTTGAGAGCGACGATCTTGCCCGCGCGAAGAAGCGCGGCGCAATCCTCGATTGCGGCATAGCCTCGCGCGGACCGCGCGTTGCCTTCGTGCAGCACGTACGTCGGGCCGCAATCGGCGCATGCCAGCGGCTGGGCGTGAAAACGACGGTTGTACGGATCGTCGTATTCGTTCGCGCACTGCTCGCACATCGGCCAGGCCGACATCGTCGTGAACGCGCGGTCGTAGGGTAGCGCGTGCACGATGCTGTAGCGCGGCCCGCAATCCGTGCAGTTGATGTACGGATACCGGTAGCGCCGGTCTGCAGGATCGAAGAGATCGCGGAGGCACGCCTCGCACACCGGAAGATCGGGCGAGATGCGTACCGTCGGGTGCGCGCCGCGTTCGCTTTCGCGGATGGCGAAGCGTTCGTGCCCCGCGCCCGCCGCCGGCGTCGTGTGCAGCGAGGCGATGCGCGCCGCGGGCGGCGCCTCTGCGAGGAGCGCACGTTCGTACGCGTCTAACGCAGCTTCGTCACCCTCGACGTGAATCGCCACGCCGTCGTTGCCGTTTTCAACCCAGCCGGTAACGCCAAAGCGTTGCGCGAGGCGATATGCGAACGGCCGGAATCCGACGCCTTGCACGACGCCGCGAACGCGAATTAGGCGGGCGCTACGTAACACGCGCGTCCGTTATAGCCGACCTGGACGACGCGTTCGTCCTCGACTAACACCGGAACGGCCATCGTACCTTCGCATAGCGCGAGCATGCGGCGCTTCGCCTCGGCGTCGCTCTCGACGTCGTACTCGACGTATTCTCGTTCGTCCCACTGCAGCGCTTCGCGCAGTTCGGCAGTATACGGGCACGTCGCCGTTCCGTACAATTCAAGCACCGTCGCGCGCGCGCTCGATCGCGTGTCGCAAAACGTGGTAGATTGCGGCTTGCGTTTCTTGAATGCGTGGAATGTCGGCGCAGTCGACGACGAGCGTGTGATCGGCGAGCCCGCGTCGCGCGATGTCGCCGCCGTCATAGCCCAACAGCGCGACCGTCAATAGTCCCCGCTCGCGCGCGCCTTCCAGCGCCGCGACGACGTTTTTCGAGCCTCCGCTGGTCGAAAATGCGAGTGCGACGTCGCCGCGCCGACCATGTGCGATCAGCTGCCGCAAGAACGTCAGCTCCATTCCGACGTCGTTGCCGACCGCCGTTAGAATCGCGGGCTCGGCCGAAAGCGACAACGCCGGAATCGCGCGCAAGCCGCTCTCCGGTAGAAGACAGTCGAGCGCGAAGTCGGTCGCGTCGGTCGCCGACCCCCCGTTGCCGAAGGCCAAAATCCGCCCGCCGCGATCTAGGCAAGTAGCGATCGCGCGAGCCGCCGCAGCGATTTCACCCGACTGCCGCGCCGCCACTTGTTCGCGCAGGCGTTCGCCATCCGACGCTTTGGCGACGACCGAGCGCACGACGGCCGCGCGGTCCGCCTCACCTGCGTTCTGCGCGCCACCGAGGAACGGATACAAGAAACTTGCCGCGCCGCCATCGCTCGCGAGCCGCTCTTCGTGTTCGAGGAAGACGTGAACGCTCTCATACAACGTGTGACCCAAGATCTCGAAGATTTCCTGATGGACGTGCGGGTCTTCGGTCGGCGACGCGACGCTGTAGTCGGCGTCGCCCGGCCGCTCGCCCGGCCACGCAAAAGTGAGAACGCCGCGCTCCCGGGCGCGCGCTAATACCCGCAGCACGTCGGGGTCTCCCGCGGGCGGGCCGAAACCGATCGCTACGTCGTTCGGCGTCGCGAACGTATCGAGCAGCGCGTCGTACGCCGCACTTGCGTCGAGCGCCGGTAAAGCGCGTTTGCCGACGATGACCGGATGCACGAATTCGACGGATACGTGCGCCGCGTCGGTTGCATAAGCGCCGCGTCCGAAAGCGAAGATGCGGCCGCCGCGCGCGAAGCGCCGTGCCAGCAGCGCCGACGCATCGGTGAGCCGCGGCGCTTCCCTCTCGAAAAAGGCGCGCACGACGCCGTTGCGCGCGCGCAGACGCTCGTCGACGAAAGCCGCGAGCGATGAAGCTGTGGGCGTCAGCATATGCGGGGAAGCGGGTCGCCGACCAGCATGTCGATCGCGCGCGTACCTCCGTACGAGGTCACGCCGAGAACGGTACGCGCGGGTGCGGCGCGTATTTCGCCGATGGACGCTGCTTCCTCGCCGCCCGGCACCGCGCGAATCGCCGCGAGCGCGCGTTGCGCTGCATGTGGCGCGACGATCGCGAGGAACTGCCCTTCGTTTGCGATGTGCAGGGGATCGAGTCCGAGCAATTCGCATGCCCCTCGTACCTGCGAGCGCAGCGGAATGTCGGCTTCGCGGAGCGCGACCGCGACGCGCGCGTCGCGTGCGAGTTCGTTGAGCGCAGTTGCGACGCCGCCGCGCGTCGGATCTCGCATCCAACGCACCTCCGAACCGCACGCTTCGAGTAGCGCGTCGACGAACGGCCACACCGAACGCGTATCGGAACGCAGCTCCGTTTCGAGTTCTAGTTCTCCGCGCTCGAGCAAGATCGTAATGCCGTGATCGCCGATGGGACCGCTTAAGAGGACGCAGTCACCAGGACGAACTGACCGAGGATCGAGTGCCGCGCGCGCATCCACTTCGCCGAGACCAAACGTCGTGACGTACATGCCGTCGCAATGCCCGTGTTCGACGACTTTCGTGTCGCCGCCGACGATCGAAACTCCGGCGCACTTTGCCGCGGCGGCCATCGCATCGACTTCGAGCCGCAGCGTTTCCGTCGGCAGGCCTTCTTCGAGGATGAACGTCGCGAGCAGCGCGCGAGCGCGCGCGCCCGACACCGCCAGATCGTTGACGGTACCGTTGATCGCGAGTTCGCCGATCGAGCCGCCCGGAAAACGGAGCGGACGCACGACGTATCCGTCGGCGCTCGTCGCGACGCGCGTGCCGGCGAATAAAAAGACGGCGGCATCGGAGAGTTGCTGCAACGCGGGGTTGGCGAAAGCCGGAGCGATCAAACCTTCGACCAGCCGACGCGACGCTTTGCCCCCGGCCCCGTGGGACATGTCGATGCGTTCGCCCCAAGCGGGCGCGCTTCGCGCCGAACCTGTTTCTGCATTCGCCGCGGCCGGCGGAAATACGATACCCACTACGTTGCGACCGCCGCCTCGGCCGAGCGGGCGGCATAGCGAAAGTGCGCCGCGCATGCGCCTTCGCTCGATACCATCAAGGCGCCGACCGGGCGTTCCGGATTGCATTCTTTTCCGAACAGTTTGCACTGCGGGGGCTGCAGGACGCCTTTGAGCACTTCCCCGCACTGCGCGGCCTTAGGATCGCTCACGCGGACTCCCGGTATTTCGAAGCGTACTTCCGCGTCGAACTGCGCGAACTCCGGGCGGATGGCGAGCGCCGACTGCGAAATAAATCCGAGCCCGCGCCATTCGAAGTACGGACGCAGCGCGAATACGCGCGCGAGCGCTCCGAGCGCGGCCCGATTGCCGTCCCAGGGAACGATGCGGCGGTATTGATTTTCGACGCTCGCTTCGCGCGCGTGCAGTTGTCGCACGATCATCAAGATCGCTTCGAGGATGTCGAGCGGCTCGAAGCCCGCTACGACGACGGGCTTGCGATAACTCCCCGCTATGAACTCGAAGGGCCGGCACCCGATAATCGTCGAGACG
This sequence comes from Vulcanimicrobiota bacterium, assembly GCA_030853925.1. Classification (GTDB taxonomy): domain Bacteria; phylum Vulcanimicrobiota; class Vulcanimicrobiia; order Vulcanimicrobiales; family Vulcanimicrobiaceae; genus JALYUE01. Next base: position 18,803 of record JALYUE010000064.1, read on the forward strand.
TGCCCCGGCCCGACGAAACCGTCGATACGCATGTCCGGCGAGTCCAAAATCGCGCGCATCGCCGGCACGATCGTTACGTGGTTCGAGAAGACGGAGAAGTTGCGGAGGCCGAGTTCGCGCGCCCGCAGGATCGTGAGCGCAGTCGAAGGTGCGGTCGTTTCGAAACCGATTGCGAAAAAGCAGACGTGTTTGCGCGGGTTGTCTTGCGCGAGCCGTAACGCGTCGAGCGGCGAATACACCATGCGGATGTCGGCGCCGCGCGCTTTGAGTTCGAGCGGCGTGCCGCTCGTGCCGGGTACTCGCAACATGTCGCCGAAACAAGTGAGGATCGTGTCCGGATGGCGCGCGATCGAGAGACCGTCGTCGACTCTACCCGTAGGTAAAACGCACACCGGGCACCCCGGGCCGTGTACGAGTTCCACGTTCGGGGGCAGTATGTCGCGCAAGCCGTGGCGGTAGATCGCGTGGGTGTGACCGCCGCACACTTCCATGATGCGGTAGCGCCGCTGAGAATCCACGACGCGCGTAAGCTCCCGCGCAACGCTCGCGATCAACTCCGGATCGCGAAATTCGTCGACGTATTTCATCCACTGCCGCCCGGTGCATCGGCAAAGCTGTAGCCGCGCACTTCTTCCATCGCAAGCTCGTCTTCGCCGAGGGCTTTGAGCATCCGGAGCTGATCCGCTGCCTGCTCCTCGCTGATCTTGCTGAGCGCGAAGCCGACGTGAATGAGCACCCAGTCGCCAATTGCGACCGTATTGTCGTCGAGTAACCCGACGTTGATGTTTCGCTTGACGCCGGCGACGTCGACTCGCGCCAACAACGGCTGTTCTTCGGAAAATCCGACGACCTGACCGGGAATCGCAAGACACATGGAACTACCCTACCTTCATCCGGACAGATCTACATCGAGCGGATCGCGGCATATCGCATCACATCGTTCAGCACCGTACCGAAGATCGAGCCTCCGCCGCCATCGTTCGCGGGTGGCCTCGGCGCAGGTTTCGATTGCGCTGCCTGCGGGCCGGTCTTTGCGCCGTGCACCCCGCGATCGGCACGGTGGAGAACGTACTCGCGCACGGCTTTGAGACCTTCGATCGCGAGCGGCGAGTCGCCGGACATCGCGCGCATCTTGTCATACCGGCGAACGTCGTCGAATACGGTGCCGAGCTGTCGTTCGAGAAGAAAGACCGCGCCGAACGCGGCGGTGCCGAGCAGAATTCCTCGAATCATGGTGACGTCCTTTCGTCGCTACGCGACCGTTACGCTCGGACGGCTCGCTTCCGGCGTGCCCTGCGCGAGCAGACTGCGAACCAGCGGCAGAGCCGCGTCGACGGCGGACCGCACGGCGTCGCTCAAGCCGATCGTTTCGTCTAAAACGGCGGGCTCGCAACCCACGATGCGAACCGCAGGTACGTCGCCGCCGAGCGTACGCAGCATGGCGAAGACGTTCGAAAGGTCCATGCTATGCGCGTCCGGCGCTCCAGCTGCCACGCTCATATCCGGCTCGATGACGTACAGCGTTCCGGGCGCCCCGCCGCGCGGCGTGGCGTCGATGAGAATCGCGCGCTCGTATCCACCGAGCAGCTCGTAGGCGAGGTGCGTACCGCGGATACCATAGTCTTCGACCCGCACGTCTGCGGGCAGCGGTTCGCCGGCGAGCCGCCGCGCGACTTCGCATCCGAACCCGTCGTCGCCGAAGAAAATATTGCCGACGCCGGCGATCAGAACGCGTCCGCTCATGCCGTGCTTACGGGCTCGACTTCTTCGGGTGAGAAGAAGAGCGAACGCCCATACCACTGATGGAATTCCGTTGCCGGATCGTCGTCGACGGTCACGGCGACGTAGGTGCGCTCGTCGAAATCGGTGTGAACTCCGGCAACGGTGGCGAGCTTGTCTTCCAAGAACATGTCCCAAACGTCGGCCCGCCCTTTGGGGTGCAAGCGCACGGCCGAACCGCGCTCGATGCGAACACCTGCGACGACCACGTGCCCGGCGCCCGGCTCTTCGTCCTGCACCGTCAGAGCCTTGACGGTACCGTGCAAGGCCGACATGCGTTCGGGCGACATCGCCTCGGCGCGATCGACGATCGCGCGAGCTCGACTATCGGTCGCGCGCGCTTCCGCTTTCTCTTCGTCGCTCATCGTCAGCACGGTCAGGCTCAGTAATTCGTCGACCTCCGTTGCGTCGAAGGTGTGACCCGGAGAGTTTTCCGCAATCTTCGGAAAGTCGTACAGGATGATCGGAGACGATAGCGCCGAGGTCGATGCGCTGCGTTCGGCGTTTCCTTCGCCCGTCAGTACCGGCCACGTGTGTTCGTTGCGGCACGTTTCGACTGCCGCTGCGGCGTAGTCCGGCGGTTCCAAAAGCGAGATCAAGCGACCGCCCGAAACCGAAAGCAGCGTGTGCGCGGAAACGAACGCCGTGCGGAGCAGCGCCGAGCGCTCGGGCGCTTCCACGATGTCCGAACGATTCTCGGTCCGGATACGCACCTTGTAGAAGCGGTCGAGCCGCTCGGCCGAGACGGATAGCATCCCGTGCAGCGGCCAGCGTTCGCGCACGATGCGTCCGCGAACGACGTCGCCGTCTCGGATGCTGGTCGTCTCATGCCAACTCTCGGCGACGATCGGCACCGCCACGTCGTCCGCCGTGCCGAGCCGTAAACTGCAATCGACTTCGTGTTCGCTCGTTTCGTCGAAGCTGATGTATTGCGTCGCGGCGCAGTGCAGCTTCGCGACGGGGACATATTCATCGCCTTCCAAGGCTTCGACGCTGCGCCGCTGGACGTGCAGGAAGCGGACCAGGACGTCGAGCGTCGCACCGTCGTCCGCTTCGACCAAAATCTCGGTTTGCTGGTGCGCGTTCTCCGTGCTGCCGGCATCGCGGCACGCTTGCGGAACGACCACGCCGAACTGCCAACGCATCTGATTTTTCAGGGCGGAGGCCTTGTACGGGTATAGAAGATAGCCTTCGTACAGGACCGCATCGGCGACGGCACGCCCGGCATCGAAGCCGTTCACGTCGCGGCAACTCCGGTGCCGAGCAGCGCTTCGAGCGCCGCTTCCCAGGTTGCGTAACCGCGCTCCGCCTTGAAGCGGTACAGTCGATCGAAGACGTCGCGTCGCACGCGCAGCCAAGCGCTATTCGGAAAATTCGCCTCGACCGCTTCGCGCCACAGCTCGACCGGTAAGCGATACGTGGCTTCCGAGCTCCAAGGAACGAACTCCGGCGCGAAGCCGTTTTCGCCGCGCGTGAAGACGGTGCCCGTGAATAACAGCGAGAGCGGAATATCCCCGGCCCGCATGGCGCTCAAATACTTGTGCGCCGCAATGTCGAAATCGTAGCTGCACGGGAGTGGAACGTCGACGTGCGTTTCGCCGGTAAACGCGAGGACCATCACCGAGACGTGCGCCCAGACAACGCTGCGCAGCGTATCGCCAAAACGTTGCGGCTCTCCGAAGAGCTCGACGATCCCGCGTTCTTCGTCCGAGTCATAGCGGCGGCGGCGCGGTTCGATCTGCACCTGCGCGCGCAAGGCGATCGCCTGCACGGGCACGCCGGAACTCTCGGTAATGCGAAGGCGCAAGACGACGCCGGGGACGACCGCGTAGGGCTCGACCCGTGCGCTTTCGACCGCGAAGGCTAGATTCGTCACGAACGTCGTGCGTCCACGGCGCCCGCGCACTTACGCTCGATCGACGAGAAGAATCCGTCGATTTTTTCCCAGGCTTCCGTCCCGCCGTCGAAGCCGCGCCAGCACGTTCGGATCAAACCGACCAGCTCGTAACAAACGTCGATCGGCACGATGTAACACAGCTGCGGCCCGTCTTTGGGACGGCGCACGAGCGTCGCTTCAACGTCAGGCTGCAGCGTCGCGAGTGCCGCGCTATCTTTGGCGGCAGCATCCCAGGCGCCGAGCGGCAAGAGCGATTCGGTCGCGCCCGCCGGCCCCGGATAGAAAGCCACCATGTCGCCCGATTCGCTATTGCGGAAAAAAAATGCGATCGAGATGGGAATTTGCAGTTCGTCCCACGCCTCGCGGCTCAACGTGAAATCCACGCGTTCGTAGCGTTCCGGCACCGGCTTGTAACGGTCTTGCGCGGCGCCTTTGGGCGTAAAAACGATATAGCATGGGCGGCAGCTGCACATGAGACGCCGGTTGCGTGTGTCGACGAGGTGTGAGTGCGCTTCTTCGATAGGCACGGCGCAAAACTCGCAGCGCTCGCCCGGCGCCGGCTTCGACGGTCTGTTTCTCGCGAGACGCGACAGCGTGTCCACGTCAGGCCGTTACGGGGATCGCGAGCCGGACGCGTCGTGCGTCGTGGACGTCGTAGGCGACCGGGAAACCTTCGATCGCTAAAGCCGCCGCGTTCTCAGAGTGTCCGGCGTTCGCGACGTCGTAGCGCTCGTCGCAGCTGCGGCAAACGAGCGTCGGCCACTCGAGCACGGCCCCGCTCAACCCGTGGAGGCAGCGCGGACATTGGTTACGGTAGGCGCGTACGAGCCGTCCGTCGCTCACGAGCAAGACCGGCGCGCCTGCGACGTCGAGCGCGCACAAACCGTTCGCCGCGAGAGCGGAATGAGCGTCTAGCGAAATCCAATCGCTGTCGTAGCGCTCGGACGTCTCGGCGGTGCTCAGGCCTTGCACACGGACTTCGCCGATCTCGGGCGCTGCCTCGAGTATGGCCGTCTCGACGGTCAGCTTGACCGTTGCGAGCGATGAGGGACAGCCATGACAGCTCCCCGCTAGACGCAGGTGTACGACGCCCTCTGCAATGCGCAAAATTTCAATATCGCCTTCGTGCGAATTGAGATAGGGGCGGACTTTACCGAGCGCCGCTTGCACGCGCTCCTCGAGCGTTTGCGGATGCAAGCCGTGTAGGATGAGCAGACTCGCAACGAGCTTGTCGGCCGCGAGTGAATCGAAAATTGCGTCCGCTCGCTCGGCGGAAGCGTCGTGAACGATTTCGAGCGTTCGTTCGAGGCCGGCACCATAGAGTTCGGTCAGCAGCGAAACTAATTCCTCCGCGGCGGAATGGGCGTCCTTCGGCGCGAGCGGACCGGTGAAGCGCTGCAACAGCGCTTCGACTCGGTCGCCCGTGCTTTGGAGATCCGGCAACGCGCTCGTTCCCCGTTCCTCGCCCGTTACGTCGGGAACATCGGGGAATGGGTTTGCTCGAGGACTTTACCGTCGCCGAGATACATGTGCACGCCGCAAGGCAGGCACGGATCGAAGCTTCGCACGGTGCGCATGATGTCGATGCCCTTGAAGTTTTCCGGACCGTTTTCTTCGAAGATCGGCGTACCTTGCACCGCATCTTCGTACGGGCCCGGGGTACCGAACTTGTCGCGCGGGTTCGCATTCCAAGGCGTTGGCGGCCATGGATGGTAGTTCGCGATTTTGCCGTCGCGAATAACGGAATGGTGGGAAAGGACGCCGCGCACGGCTTCCGTGAAACCGCAGCCGATCGCGTCTTGCGGAACCTTGAACGGTTCCCACGTCTTGGTCCGCCCGGCGCGTAGTTCTTCGAGCGCCTTATCGAGGAAGTGCAGTGCGGCTGCGGCGGCATACGCCTGAAAGTAACTGCGCGCGCGATTGCGCTCGATCGTGTTCGACCACTTCGGAATTTTCCACTCGAACGATACCGCCGGCTTGAGCGCCGTCTTCGGCAGATTGATCTGCACGCTATTGCCGGTCGCCTTGATGTAGCCGATGTCGACGAGACCGGACAGTGCGGTCGACCAAAGCCGCGCGAGCGGACCACCGCCCGTATCGAGCGAGAGGTGATCTTTCCCATCGTACCAGCGCGGCGACATGACCCATGTGTATTGGTTGTCGAAGTCGCGTTTCTTCGGCGTCGGTAACGTATGCATGTTCCAAGGATGGCGCCGATCGACGGGATTCCCGAGCGGGTCCTTAGGGACGAACATTTCCTCGCTCTCCCAGTCGTTGTAATACGAACTGCCGAGCAGAATGCGGATGCCGAGGTTGATCTGCACGAGGTCGTTCGTCACGAGCTTGCCGTCGACGATGACGCCCGGCGTGACGAACATCTTACGACCCCAGTTCGTCATGTTCTCGTACTTGAAGTCGCAGTACTCGGGGTCTTGAAATGCTCCCCAACAGCCGAGCAGAATGCGCCGATTGCCGACGGCCTCGTAGCCCGGCAGCGCTTCGTACATGAAATCGAAGAGGTCGTCGTGCAACGGCACGCAGCGCTTCATGTACTCGACATAGCGCATGAGTCGCGACATGTAGTCGGTGAAGAGTTGACTCGTCGCAATGGTGCCCGTGCCGCCAGGATAGAGCGTCGAGGGATGGACGTGCCGCCCTTCCATCAAGCAGAACATCTCACGCGTGTACCGCGAAATCTGCAGCGCTTCGCGATAAAACTCTCCGGTAAACGGATTGAGCGCCGTCATGATGTCCGCGATCGTCCCGTACCCGTGCGCCGCGGCGTTCGGGGAACGCTTCGCCTTCGCTTTTTCCCAGACGCTCGGGTTCGTTTCGCGAATCATCTTTTCGCAGAAGTCGACGCCGACCAGATTTTCCTGAAAGATATTGTGGTCGAACATGAACTCGGCGGCTTCGCCGAGGTTGATGATCCACTCGCCCATGTGCGGCGGCGCGACGCCGAACGCCATGTTCTGCCCGTAAACCGAGCACACGGCATGGTTATCGCCGCAAATACCGCAGATGCGGCTCGTGATGAAGTGGGCGTCGCGCGGATCTTTGCCTTTCATAAAAATGCTGTAACCGCGGAAGACGGAAGACGTGCTATGGCATTCAACGACCTTGCGCTCGTTGAAGTCGATCTTCGTGTAAATGCCGAGACTGCCGACGATGCGCGTGATCGGGTCCCACGACATTTCGACGAGCCTAGACTGTCCCGACGGCGCCTCTTGGCCGGGAAGATCTTGAATGGCCATGCGGATTACCCCGTAGTAGAAAGAGGGCTTAGCGGGGACGGTACCCGGTCGTCAGTTCCGGACGGTTATGCCGCCACTTCGGTTCTTTGTCGACCGTCTTCGACGTGTAACTGCGCAAGGTTCGGATAACCTTACCGTACGTCTGAATAACGTTCGTGGAAATTTTCGCTCCGGGCGGTTCGTCCATGAACGGCATGAATTTATCGGGAAATCCCGGCATCGTGCAGCCGATGCAGATACCGCCGACGTTCGGGCAACCGCCGATACCGCCCATCCAGCCCCGTTTCGTCACGTTGCATTTGACGACCGGACCCCAGCAACCGAGCTTCACAAGACATTTCGGCGAGTCGTATTC
>JALYUE010000095.1 GCA_030853925.1 Vulcanimicrobiota bacterium
TGAAAGCCCTTCCCCTCGTCCGGCGCGTCGCGGCGCTTGGCGAGGCCTTCGAACTGGCCCGCGCGTACGTCGGCCAGCAGATGGCGCGCGTCGCTCACCGCGGCCGCGCCGTAGAAGAAGCTCGGAACGCCGCACTGCGCCCATAACCGCGCGGCGGCTTCACGAGCGACCGAAGCGGCGTCGTCGAGCGTCGCACTGCCGAACGGCACGAACGGCAGCACGTCGAGCGCGCCGATGCGCGGATGCGCGCCGCGATGAGCGCGCAGATCGATTTTCTCGGTCGTGACGCGCGCGAGCGCGACGCAAGCCGCGAGCACGGCGCCGCGTTCGCCGAAAAATGTAAAGACGCTGCGATGATGCACTGCGTCGCGCGTGCGGTTCGCCAAGCGCGGCCCCGCGCTTTCGATTGCGTCCGCGCAAGCGTCCAATACGGCCGAATCGCGGCCTTCCGAAACGTTGGGAACGCATTCGAAGATGGCGGGCGCGTGCGCGCTCATCCGAGCGTCGCTGCGACCGCGCTTGCGATGTCGCGAACCGCGACTGAACCGTCGTCGCTTTCGCCGCGCGGTCCCGGCGGCGCGACGATCGTCGTAAACCCGAGCTTGCGCGCTTCCGCCACGCGGCGCGTGCGTTGCGCCACGGCACGCACCTCGCCCGACAAGCCGAGTTCGCCGAACGCGACCGTACCGGGCCCCAGTGCGATGCCGCGGAAAGCCGAAGCGATGGCGAGCGCGATCGCCAGGTCCGCTGCAGGTTCGCCGAGCCGCAGGCCGCCCGCGACCGACGCGTACACGTCGTGCGTACCGAGATGCATGCCCGCCCGGCGTTCGAGGACGGCGAGGATCATGGCGAGCCGCGCGCGATCGACGTTGGCCGCTAAGCGCTGCGGCGTGCCGTAACTCGTTTCCCCGACGAGTGCTTGAATCTCGACGAGCACGGGGCGCGAACCGACGATGCCGGCGGCGACGCACGATCCGCTCGGCCGCACGGCGCTACCGCTACGCCCGAGAAAGAGCTGCGAGGGGTTGCGTACCTCGTGCAAGCCGCGTTCGTCCATCGAGAAAACGCAGATCTCGTCGGCGCTGCCGAAGCGATTTTTCTGCGCGCGTACGATGCGGTATTCCGCGCCGTTGTCGCCCTCGAAGTAGAGCACCGTATCGACGAGGTGTTCGAGCAGCCGCGGACCCGCAATCGAACCGTCCTTCGTCACGTGCCCGACCAGGAACGTGGCGCAATCGGTGCGCTTCGCAAATTCCATGAGCGCCGTCGCACAATCGCGCACTTGCGCGACGCTGCCCGCGAACGACTCGACTTCGGGCAGCGACATCGTTTGAATGGAGTCGACGACGAGCGCCCGCGGCGCGGCGCTCTCGAGCACATCGAGAACCGCGCGCAGATTCGTTTCGGCAAATAATAAAAGCTCGCTGCCGGCGCCGAGGCGTTCCGCGCGCAGTTTCGTTTGCGGCGCCGATTCTTCACCGCACACGTACACGACGGGTCCCTGCGTCTCGGCGAGGCGCGCGGCGATCTGCAAGAGGAGCGTCGATTTACCCGCCCCGGGCGGCCCGCCGACGAGCACGAGGCTGCCGGGAACGATGCCCCCACCGAGCAACGCATCGAATTCTTCCATGCCGCTCGAAACGCGCGCCACGCGCCCGCTCGAAACGTCGCCGAGCCGCACTGGCAGAGATAACGCACGCGCGCCGTTGTGCACGCCGGCGGCTCCTTTGGCGCTACGCACGGCCGGCGGCGCTTCCGCAAACGTGTTCCAACCGTCGCATGCGGGGCAACGTCCGAGCCAGCGTAGCGACTCGTGGCCGCACGCCGAGCAGAAAAACACCGAGCGCGCCTTGGCCATCGCTGCATCCTAGTCGGCCGCAATGCCAACGTCCTGGCACGCGAGCTTGCGGCGAGGAGTCGGTCGTGCGTACGCAGGAACCGTGCGCTATGCTCGTTACCATCGAGAAGCGCCGCGTTCATTACGACGTGCTCGGCGAGGACCGGGCGCCGGTCGTTTTTTTCGCACACTCGCTGGCTGCCGACGGCGGCATGTGGGCCGAGCAAGTTCCCGCGTTGCTCGCGGGCGGTTATCGCGTGGTGCGCATGGATATGCGCGGACACGGCGGGAGCGAAGCGGTCGATGGTCCGTATACGCTACACGCGCTCGCGGACGACGTCGCGGCGCTGCTTGCGACCCTCGCGATCGAGCGCGCGCATTTCGTCGGCCTCTCGATCGGCGCGATGCTCGGTCAGTCGCTCGCACTGCGCTACGCCCGGGCGTTCGAGTCGTTCGTGTTTTGCGATGCCCAGCCATCCGCTCCGGCGAGCGCACGCGCCGCGTGGTCCGGCCCGCTCGCGATGGTCCGCCGCTCGAACTCGCTCGCTCCGATGCGGGGCGGGATGCTCAAAGCTTGGCTCGGCGACGCGTTCAAAACGGCTCGGCCCGAGCGTTGGCAGGCGATCGCCGACACGCTTCTCGCGACGTCGCCTGTTGGGTTTGAAGGCTGCGTGGCCGCGATGTCGGATTTCGACTTCACGGCCGAATTGCCGTCGCTGCGCGCGCCGGCGCTCGTCGTCTGCGGCGCCGCCGATACGATGACGCCGCCGGCAGAAAACCGGCGCTTGGCGGACGCGATCCCGGGAGCGCGCTATGAAGAGATCGCGGGCGCCCGCCACTTCGTCAACGTCGAAGCGGCGGATGCATTCAATCGAATTTTGGTCGACTGGCTGCAAGCTCGCCGCTCATCCGCCTAAAGCGTCGTCGGTCGAGCGGCTTACGCTACCCGCCGAGCGCGGCTTGCAAAAACCGACTCGGGACGCCGCCGCAGTTCGCGGTGCACGGCGAGACGAAAAACGTCACCGGCGCCGAGTTCCGCAAGTTCGAGCGCCGCTCGCGCCGCGCGCCACTCGTAACCGATGGTATCCCACGATTCGAAAGCGGCGCGCAGGCGATGCGTAGATGCGTCGAGCCGGCCTTCCGCTCGCAGGATCACTCCGTGCGTATAGGCTTCCTCGGCGCGGACGCGCACCTCGACGCGCGCCGCATACCTGCCGTCCATACGCTTACCGATGTTGTCGTAACGATCGAGCGCTTGCCGAGCTCCCACGGGCGCGATCGGCGCGGCGGCTTGAGCGAGAAAGAGTAAGGCGATACGAGAATCGCCCGCGGCTTCGTCCCATTCAAATGAGGCGGCGAGCCGCAGAGCGTGCTCGAGCTCTTCGGCCGCCATAACGCGATAATTCAGCTCGCGCGATATTACCGAGCGCGCGACGCCGACATACACTTGTTCCGGAACGGTCGACGCTGCATTCCCCGCCGTGCGGAAAAAGCGTAGCGCGGCAACCGGATCGCCGCGCAGCGCCGAACACCAGCCGAGCGCCTCGGCGGTTGTAAAGTGAACTGCTGAAATATCTTCGGTCCAGGCGAGTGCGTCCACACGTTCGACGATTGTCGTCGCGTCGTCCAAATCGAAGTCGCGCGCGAGAATCGCAAGATTGCGGATGGTAAACGCTTCTTGAAAAATGTCTCGGATCGCGCACCCTTGCAGGGTTGAAAGCGCGGCGCGCGCGTGCGGAACTTGTTCGCGATACCGGCCTTGGGCCGCATCGATAACGCCCAGCAGCTCCTGCGCTCGAGAAACGACGTGGTCGAGCGGAACGATGCCGTTCGCCCCCGGAAACTCCCGAGGCGTTTTCGCTACGTCGAGCGCGCGCCGGCATGCGGCGCGTCCGTCGTCGAAAGAGCTCTCCGAAAAAGCGGCGAGTCCTTGGTAAAAAGCCACTTCGGCTTCGAGCGCGATATCCGTCGCCGAGATGCTGTACTCGTGCGCGTCGGCGAACGCTTCGCGCGACTGCGCGACGTCTCCGAGCCGCGAGTACGACACGGCACGCAGCAGCGCCAGCTCCGCGCGATCGCGAAAAGCCTCACCTTGGCGAGACTGCAGAGCGGCGGCCGCGCCGTTCGCGTTGGCGAGCCGCAGAAGCGCGCGCGCCCGCAACGCGGATGCTGCGTCGGAGTCTATTCCGTTTAACTCGGAAAGGCACGCGTTAAGACGAGCGGCGCGAAAGGCGGTCACCGCTTGATCGAACGAGCCGACTCGGCGTCGGAACGGCGTAACTGAAGCGAGCACGGAACTCCTAGAAAAGCGGCGGGCTATGTCCTATTCCCTTATTTGCCTGCTCGAGTCCCGGTCTGCTGCGGTCACATGTGCGATCTACCCGCTCGAAGCAGCCCCCGAACCGCTCATCGCTTGTACGAAGTGCGACAGCGCATTAGCGATCGAACCGAAATCGAAGTGAAGAAGCGCGAGGTGAAGCATGAATGGCCTCCGGAGGTGAGCGCGGCTAAGCCGCGCGATGGTGGTACCTTCATTGTATCGGATATGACTTACAAAATGTGAGGAGCGTCATCACACTTGGTATGATGCTGCAATCCGCGAGCCAAACTCGGACGTTGGAGGCATTCTTCGCAAACGATCTCGAGCCGTACGCCGGCGCGGAGGGAACGAACGCTCAGCGCCGCCTGGAGCGACGTGTCCATGCAGGCACGTGCGTAACGCCGAGGCTTCGCCGTACGTTAGTACGCTAGAATCGTCGACGACCTAACGGGCGTCGCCTGAAGAACCGAAGATATGGTAGCCCGAGCGCGTGCGCCGCGCGTCGTTTCGATACGGCGCGCGCGAATGATGCGGGGCGACGTAAAGAGGTAAAGTTGAGAAGTATTCTTCGCGCGACGGCTGCGCTCGGTATCGTGTATGCGCTGACGGCTCCGCCAAGCTTATCCGCTGCGCCTACAGCCAAGCCGAGTCCGAATCCGTCTGCATCGGCATTGCGAAATCTGCACGCTCTCGAGCACAAAGTGTTTGAAGCGTCCGCTCCGGGCGACGCATACTTCGGGCGGCTCAAAATGAGCTACCTCGGAATCAATAATGTCTTCAAAGACGCGAGCGTTCGAGCGGGCGAACATACGGTAGATCCCGACGTCATCAATAAACTCAAAGACGCGGACGCCGCGTTGCAGGCGTGGGTGGCGCAGTATCCGCGCGACCCGCAACTTTCAAGGTCGTACTTTCTCGCGACGGCCGCGTACAAGAAAGTGTGGACGAAAGAATATCAGGATAAAGCTTGGCGCTACATGCACACGATCGTTCAAAGATTTTCGCAAACGTATTTTGGCAAACAGGTGAAAAAAGATCTCGCCATCGGTTTCACCGAGCATTATTATGCGCAAGCCGCTCCGTGCGCCCTCGCGACGCCCGCTTCGACCGCCGCGCCGGAGCCGACGGCCGCAGCGACCTCGAAACCCTCCAAACGCGGATCGAAGGCGACACCCGCGCCGACCCCGGAGCCGACGCCTGCGGCTACAGAGCCCCCCAGTCCGTCTCCCATTGCTACCGTAAAGCCTGCGCCGGGCGAAGCCAAGGTCGAGGTTCTCACGCCGCCTTGCGCCGAAGCCGCACCGCCGTCGGCTAGTCCAACGGTCCAAGCGAGTTCGCCCCTACCGTCGGCCGGACCCGAGGTTCCCTCCGGGGCCGTCTCGCCCGCGCCCATACCGTCGCCGTCCGCGACGCGAGCGTCCTAGCCGCGCGGCCGCGTTACGGTAAATGCAGCTCACCGTCGGCGACGTGAACGACGCTGCCCCCAACCTCGATGCCGTTGCCGCCGTTCTCACCGTGTATCGCGACGTGCAGGAGGCTGCGCCGCCCCATCTTCGTGCCTTGTTCGCTGACGAAGCGTGTGCCGTCCGCCCCCGCGACCAGTCCGTTGCGCATCATGTAGGCGGCGAGCGGGCCCGTGGCGCTGCCGGTTGCGGGGTCTTCGACGACTCCGTGTTCCGGGGCGAACATTCGCGAGTACGCGCCGGATGCGGTCGGCGCGAAGACGAACACGCAGTCCGAGCTTTCCCGGCCGGCGTGCAGGCGTCGAACGCCCGCGAGATCCAGCCACGCACGATCGACGGCCGCGGGCTCGCGCAGAGCCACGAAAATGTTGGGGTTGCCGGCGGAAAAGCACTGTGGCTCGACGTCGAGCAGATCGTTGTCGGATAATCCCAACACTTCGGCGCAGAGGCTCCGCTCGTAGCGAGCGCCGGCTTCGATCGGCGGCGTCGTCAACCAGATGCGTGGCGGCGAGCCCGGCTCGACCCGCAACGGTACGCTTCCGATCGGCTCTTCGACCGCAAAGCGCAGGGTGCCGCCTGCGATGATGCCGCGTTCCAGCAGCACGAACGCGCCGCCGACCGTCGGATGCCCGGCGAAGCGCATCTCCATCGTCGGCGTGAAGATGCGAAAGCGCGCCGCGCATTCGGCGCTGCGCGGCGGCAACACGAAGACCGTCTCGGATAAGTTGAATTCGCGCGCGATGCGCTGCAGCGCGTCGTCGGCGAGGCCGCTCGCATCGGGCAGAACCGCGAGCGCGTTGCCTTCGAGCGGCGTTTCGGTGAAGACGTCCACGACGACGTAGGCATAGTCGGGCATGGAGCGATGATAGCACCCGCAAGGGAGGCGGTAGTGCGGCGCGAACGGTCGGCCCTCGGCATGAGTGGGTTCGCACACGTCGCGATCGACGGGCCGGCCGGTAGCGGAAAAACGACGGTCGCGCGGGCGCTCGCACGGCGACTGGGCACGCTCTATCTCGACACGGGTGCGATGTATCGGGCCGTCGCTTTTCTGGTTTTGCGCGCCTCGGCCGACCCCGCCGACGAGGCGGCTACCCTGCTGCTCGCGCGCCGGCAACCCATCCGCGTCGCGCTCGATGCTGCGTCGCCGTTCGGTTTTCGCGTGTTCGCCGGCGACGAGGAACTGGGCGATGTCCTCTACGCAAACGACGTGAGCCGAAGCGTCTCGACCGTCGCCGCGCATCCGCACGTGCGCGAAGTGATGGTCGAGCGACAGCGGGCGATCGCGGACCTGGGCCCCGTGATCATGGCCGGCCGCGATATCGGGACGATCGTGCTGCCGGGAGCGCCTTTCAAGATCTTTTTGACCGCCAGGCTCGACGAGCGGGTCGAACGTCGCCGCAAAGAACTCGAAGCGCGCGGAACGGTGGTCGACGGCGCAACCCTGCGGGCAGAGATGCAAGAGCGCGACCGTATCGATCGGGGCAGAGCCGTCGCGCCGCTGCGGCCGGCGCCGGGCGCCGTTCGCATCGATTCGAGCGACCTCGGTGTGGAAGAGATCGTCGCCCGGATCGCGGCGCTCGTCGAGACGGGAGCATGAGCCCGGCATTTTACGCGGCTTCGCGCGTGGTGGTCACGGCGATTTTGAGGATCGCGTGGCGCTTACGCGTGGTCGACGCCCATCATATCCCGCGCGCCGGGCCCGTCATCATCGCCTGTAACCACGTATCGTACCTCGATCCGCCTGCTTTGGGCGCTGCCACCCCGCGTCCGCTCGCCTATATGGCGAAGCGAGAGCTTTTCGACATCCCCGTCCTCGGCACGATGATCGCGTGGCTCGGCGCTTTCCCCGTCGACCGCAAACGCAGCGACATCACGGCCGTGCGCGCGGCAGTGCGAGTACTCGCATCCGGGGCTTGCCTCGGGATTTTTCCGGAAGGCACGCGCAACACGAGCGGAGACATTCAAGCCCAACTCGGCGTCGGGCTGCTGGCCGCATTATCCGGAGCGACCGTCGTGCCCGCCTATGTGTCGGGAACGTCGCAGGCGAAACGCCTGAGCCGTATTACCGTTACCTTTGGGGAGCCGATGCGGTTTACGGGGAGTAGAAAAGCGAGTCGCCACGATCTGGCGAACTGGACGAAAGAGCTCATGGTCCGGATCTATGCGCTGCGGGAGAACGTACGTGATCATTAAGAAGGCGAAGACGCAAGGATTTTGCTTCGGAGTCGCCATCACGCTGAAAAAAGCCGAGGAGACGGTCGAGGCGCGCGGTAGCGGAAACGTGACGACGCTCGGGCACATCGTCCACAATCCTCAGATGGTGCAGTCCTTCGAAGACAAGGGCTTAGTCAACGCGCACTCGGTCGACGACGTCGACGCGGGTACGCTGTTCGTGCGGGCGCACGGCTTGCCGGTCGACGTCTTCGAAAAAGCCAACGCCAAAGGGTTGACGATCGTCGACGCGACCTGCCCG
>JALYUE010000008.1 GCA_030853925.1 Vulcanimicrobiota bacterium
ATCTTGGGATCGGCGAAACCGGCCAGCATCAACGCCAATATTCGATCGGCTTGAGGATAGGTGATGCCAAGGTCGCCTTCGTCGGTTTGATCCGCTTCCAGGTCCGCGCTCGGCGCTTTCGCGATCACTCGTTCGGGCACGCCGAGATATGACGCCAACTGCCAGACCTGCGTTTTGAAGAGATCGCCGATCGGGTTGAGCGGCGGCGAATCGTCGGCGTGCCAAGTGAAATAGCCCATCAGGCGTTCGGTCTTGTTTCCGGTGCCGATCGGCAGCGCTCCGAGCTTCGCCGATTGGTCGAACAGCACGAGCATGCGCGTACGCGCCATGATGTTGCCGCGGCGGCGGCCGTCGGCGTCGGGTTCCAAGCGCAGATAGCCGTCGACGGCGTCCGTGATCTCGATCGTGCTCGAACGGCACCCGAGCGCGTCGATCACCGCCTGCGCGTCGGCTAAGCTGTCGGGACTCGAACTTCGATACGGCATGCGAATGCAATGGACGTTCTCGGCGCCGAGAGCGCGCGCGCACAAGAACGCAACGACGGCCGAATCCACGCCGCCCGAGAGACCGAGCACCGCCGCGCGCGTATCGCGCCGTACGACGAGTTCGTCGTGCAAAAACGCTTCCAGCCACACGGCGGCGAGCGCCGGATCGATCGCGAGTTGCGGCGCGCGATGCTGCGGCGCGCGCGTTACCGGCAACGCGGATTCCGGCTGCACCACTATAGCACCGCATCCGTGCGCAGCAGATCGGGCAGCACAGCCGCGAGATCGCCGAGCAGCGGCAAACGCGCCCGCGCGATCTCCACATCGGAAAAGTCGAGCGTCGCAGATAAGACGTGCGCGCCGAGCGTGGGCGCCGTAACGAGTGTGTCGCCGAACGGATCGATCACGCTCGAGGAACCCGTCATGCCTTTGCCGCCTTCGAAGCCTGCGAGTCCCGCATAAATCACGAACACGCCGTGTTCGACGGCATACGAGCGCAGAACGTTGCGCCAGTGCAGCACGCTCTCGAGTTCGCCGTCGCCGGCGAGGCCGCGTCCGGGGGACGCGCTCGGCACGAGCAATGCGCGCGCTCCGCCGATTGCGGCGAGCGTCGGCATGATCGCGTGCCAAGCATCTTCGCAAATCAACATCGCCATACGTCCGAAGCGGGTATCGAAAGCGCGCAGCCGCCGTCCCCGCGAATGAAAGCGCGCTTCGTCGAACACGCCGTACGTCGGGAGGAACATTTTACGATGCACGTGGACGACCCGCTCGGCCCCCGCGTCGATGTGAAGGTAGAGCGCGGAATTATAATACGTGCCGCCTGCGTTTTCGTAAAATCCGATCACCACGTCGATAGGCGCGCGCGCGGAGCCCGGCGCCGCGCGCCAGCGCTCGGCGACCAGCGCCGCAAACGTTCGAGCATCGTACGCCAGTTCGTACACGCCGCCTTCGAGAAAGTATCCGGTCAAGGCGGCTTCGGGCAGCACGACGAGATCGTACGGTTCCGCTTCGGCAGCGAGCTGCGCGAACGCGGCTGCGAGCGTTGCGAGATTCGCCGCGACGTCGCCTTTGCGCGGTTTGAATTGTACGACGGCTAGCTTCACGCGACGGCGGACTCCATCGCCGTCGTCAGGCGTGCGACGATTTCTTCCGCCGGATACGTCCAGATTTCGGCGAGCGTCGGATGCAGATGCGGAATCTTCACGAAGTCATGAACGGTGCCGCGATAATACATCGCGACGATCACTTCGTGAATGAGGTCGGAGGCTTCCGGCCCGACGACTGCCGCGCCTACAATCTTTCCGTCGATCGGCGACGCCATCATCTTTACGAAGCCCTTGGTCTTATTGATCGAGACCGCTTTACCGTGCTCGCCGAACGGATACGAACCCACGACGTACGGCGTACCGGAGGCTTGCAGCGATTTCTCCGTTTCCCCCACGACGGCGACTTGCGGATCGGTAAAAATCGTGTGCGTTTTTTGCAACGAGTAATCGGCCGGTTCCGCGGTCGCATTGACGGCGTTGCGCGCGGCGAGTTCCCCTTGATAGATGGCGACGTGCACGAGCTGATAGGGACCCGTCACGTCGCCGACCGCGAAGATGTGCGGGGCGACGGTGCGCATGTCGGGCCCAACCTCGATGCCGGAAATTGGATGGCACGTCACGCCGACCCGGTCCAGTTCCAAGCCGGCGAGGTTCGGTACGCGCCCGAGCGCGTAGAAAATCTCGTCGACCGCGAGACTGCGGCGCTCGCCGTCTTTATGGTAATGCACGACTTTACGCCCGTCGCTCACTTCGACGCTCGTGAGCTGCACGCCCGAGAGCACGTCGATGCCGTCCGCACGAAAATACCCCGTCAACGCGTCGCCGACGTCGGCATCTTCGGGCGATAACAAGCGCGGCGAGCGAATCAAAAAGGTGGTCTTCACGCCCATGCGCGCCATGAACTGTCCGAGTTCGGAACCAACGTACCCGCCGCCGAGAACGGCGACGGAAGCCGGCAGCCGATCGCGCTCGAGCACGGCATCGCTGTCGATAAAGCCCGCTTCGGCCAATCCCGGCAAAGCCGGCGGGGAAACGACGCTACCCGTGGCGACGACGAAATTCTTTGCCTCTAAAACGACGTCTTCGCCCACCCGCAAACGGTGCGGCCCTTCGAACGAAGCGGCGCCCTCATACAGCGGAAACGACTTGATGGCCTCGATGCGATAGTCCGCGAAGCCGGCGATGATGCGGCGCTTACGCGAGAAGATGTGGGCCAGGTCGATGCTCGGCGCGTCCGCGTGAATTCCTAGTTCGCCGCCCTCGGCCACATCGTACGCCAGGTCGCTCGAGGCGAGCAGGGTCTTGGACGGCATGCACCCGCGCAAGATGCATAGGCCGCCGAGAGGCCCGCGGTCGACGAAAGCCACGCTCGCACCGAGTTCCCGGGCCGTGCGGGCGGCTGCATACCCCCCGCTACCCGCGCCGATGACGACCAAATCGTACGAGAATGTATCCACGTTCCTCCCAACCCGCTGCGACGACCGAGCGTGGCCGCTTTCAAGCTTCCTTCCGCGGCCCCGGGGGTACGCCTCGCCGGGGACAAGAACAAGACGACCCGTATGTCCGCTCAGGCTACGTTTCAGGAAGGCGGCGCGCGCGGGCGTTTTCGAGGAATCGAAACCCTGGCCGCCTGCGGACCGCTCTCCGTCGCCCTCGTCGCGCTAGGCGGCTTCGGCATCGGCTTCTTCCTGTGGTATTCGGCGATCTTGCGTTTCGGGACCGGCACGTTCATGGAAGCCGGCTTCGTCGTCGCGATGCTATTGGGAACGGCACTGGCGTTCGGCGGCTGGTACGCCTACGGCGCGTATTTCGCTCGCCGCTCGGGCATCGGCCTCGACCGGTCCTTGCGCAACGACGCCTGGTCGTGGGCGGCGCTCGCGCTGTATGCGGCCGGGCTCGTGTTGCCCGTCGGACTCGCAAGCCCGTCGCGCGGCGCCGCGATCGCCGTCGGTCTGTTCGCGCTCGTCAAGTTGTTCGTCGCCGCGCGCTTCGTCGACACGGTGCGCGACGTTCTCGTAACGTTCGTCGTCACGCGCATTCCGATCATCGTCATCGCGGAACTCGCCTCGATCGTGATTCGCCAGCGTCCGGGCGAGCACGTCGCCGAATCGACGAACCCGCTGCTCGCCGTATGGGGTCACTGGGACGCGGTCCATTATCTGGACATCGCGCAACACGGCTATTACGGCACGGACATGGCGTTCTTTCCGCTGTTCCCGACCCTCATCCACGTGGTCGGTGCGTTCGTCGGCAACCAGCTCGTTGCGGGTCTGATCATCTCGAACGTCGCGTTCCTCTTTGGATTGCTGTTCTTTTACAAGCTGGTCGAACATCAATTTACCCGCGCGGTCGCGCATCGCGCGATCTTTTACGTTTCAATCTTTCCGACGGCCGTCTTCTTCTCGGCGGTGTACACGGAATCGCTCTTCTTCGCGCTTACGGTCGCGTCGTTTTATTATATTCGAGAACACAAATGGCTCACGGCCGGCGTCGTGGGCGCGTTCGCCGCGCTGACGCGGGTCGAAGGCGTGCTGCTGGTCGTGCCGTTCGCGATCGAAGTCGCGATGGCTGCGGCGGCCGCGGGAAGCTCGTGGTGGCGCTTCTTCGCCGCGCCGCGCCGGGTCGCTCGCATCCTGATCGGCGCAGCGGCAATTCCTCTGGGACTCGGCGCATACATGTTCTGCCTTTGGGTGCTGCGCGGCGATCCGTTGTATTTCTCGCACGTGCAAATCCACTGGGACCGCCACCTCGCGCCGCCCTGGGTCAGCGTCATCGCGGCCGGTAAGGTTCTGTCGCACGCCTACGTAAAAAATTCGCCGCTCGCGCTTGCCAACCAGTTGATCGAGGTGTCATTTACGCTCCTCATGCTCGCGGTGCTGTTCGCCGGAGCACGGCGGCTGCGGCCGTCCTTTACGGCGTACATGGCGCTTTCGATCCTGATCCCGATGTCGACCTCGAGCCTCATGAGTATGCCGCGCTTCGCGCTCGTGCTGTTCCCGATGTTCGCGATCCTCGCGTTGTGGGGCGGACGCTCGTGGGTCAACAACGCGATCGTCGCGTTTTCACTTCCATTGCTCGGGCTCTTTACGGTGCTGTTCGCCGACTGGTACTGGGTCGCTTGAGCGAAGGGACGTTCGTGAACCGTATCGCACAACGGCGCGGTTTTCGACAATTCGTTAAATTCGGACTCGTCGGCGCATCGGGCTTCGTCGTGAACCTGATCGTCTTTACGCTGCTGCAGCGCGTCGTTCCCAACCACGCCGACAATCCGCAATTTTACATCCTCTATTCGGTTGCGTTCCTCAGTGGCGGCGTCTCTAACTATTTCCTCAATCGCATCTGGACGTTTCGCTCGAGCGCGCATCCCGGCCGCGAAGGCGCGCAGTTTCTCACCGTTTCGGTCATGGCGTTGTGCGTCGGACTGGTCGTTTCATGGCTCGTGCAGCCGACGCTCGGCCACGGGCATAAGACGTGGTTCGTTTCCACGCTCGCCGGCATGGTGCTGAACTTCTTCGTCAATAAATATTGGACGTTTCGCGACAGAGAATAGCATGGCGGGTGGCTCTGGGCGCCGTCATGCTGCTCGCTCTCGCGCTGCGTCTGCGGGGCATTCACAACCCGATTCTCGATCATCCGGGTTGGCGCCAAGGCGACACGGCCGCGATCGCCCGCAACTTCGCGACGCTGGACTTCAACCCGCTGCATCCGCAAGCCGACTATAACGGGCCGCCGCCGAACTACGTCGAGTTAGAATTGCAGATCGTGCCATGGCTTGCCGCCGCACTCTACAAGCTCTTTGGAATCCACGAAGTGTTCGGCCGGCTCATCTCGGTCGGCTTTAGTCTCGGAACCGTCGGCGTACTCGCCGTTTTCGGACGCTGGTTGTTCGCGCGACCCCTCGCGGGGATCGCCGCAGCTCTAGCGTTCGCCGTCTACCCGGGCAGCGCGTACTATGGGCGAACCTTTATGCCCGACACCGCGATGACGTTTTTCTTAACGGCCGCGGTGTATGCGGGCGCGCGCTGGATACTCGTAGATGACGCACGTTTCGGACGCGCTTTCGGCGTCGCGGCGGCGCTGGCGGCGCTGGCGCTGCTCGCGAAGCCGGTTGCGGCCGTGGGGCTCGTGCCGATCGGCTGCCTGCTGCTCGCGAGAAAAGGGGTCGCCGGCACGTTGCGAGCGCCGCAGACGTACGCGTTCTTCGCGCTCGCGTTCGCCCCATACGCCGCCTACGACGCGTACGTTCGCTCCATTGCAGAATGGCATTGGGCGAGCGGTATCGCACAGCTTCACGTGCTGCCCGCTCTGCGCGAAGCGTTCGCGTCGCTCGCGTCCTTTCACGCCAAAACTATCTTGTTCGAGCAGGCGCTGGGAATGTTGAACCGCACGTTGCTCGGCAACGTCGGGGTCGCGCTGTTCTGCCTCGCGATCGTCGCGACCGTCGTCGTAAAGCCGCCGGGCCTCGGGGGCCGCGCGCTGTTGTTCGGGTGGCTCGGGGCCGCGCTCGCATATGCGTTCGTGGTCGTGACGGTCGAACGCGTCGATTATTACTTGTATCCGTTTCTACCGCTCGCGGCGCTGTGGACCGGCGGCGCGTACGCGCTCGCCGCCGACTTGCCGTCGTTGCGCGGAGCGGCCGCGCGACGGGCGGCGCTAGCCGCGAGCGTGGGCGTCGCGGTCCTCGCGGTCGCCTTGGGCCACGCCGCCGCGACGCCGTATTACCGCTACAACAAGAGCGTGTATCGTCAGGCCAAGGCGCTCGATGCCGCCCTCGATCCCGGGGCGCTCGTCGTGATGGGACACTACGATCCATCGGTTCTGTATTACATCGACCGGAAGGGCTGGCAAGAAGACGCGTATCTGTGGACGCCGTTCAACGAGCAAAGCGCGATTCGCAAAGGCGCTCGCTACTTCATCGCGGTCGAACCCGCACGCTTGCGGCGTAACGTCGAACTCGCGGCGTGGCTCGAGCGCTTCCCGGTGCGCAATGCGGACGCGGCATGGCCCGTGTACGAAACGGATCCGGCGCAAATTCTTCCCGATGCGGAACAGCGCTGGCGTGCGTTTCGCAACGCCGAAAAAGCCGGCTTACGGCAGCGGTAAGAGCGACCCGGCGGGCGCGAGCGGCGCACCGCCGCTGCGCTCGGGCGACCCCGTCTCGACGAGCTGACGGTAATTACCGAGCCGCTGCGTCAAGCGGTTGACGTCGGTTCCGAGTTCTTTGGAAGCCAGAATCGCGCGGACGAGCTCACTCGAATCGTACGTGTAATCGAAATGCTGCAACGTCGTCACGATCTTGTTGCTTTGAAAGCGCAGCTGTGCGTACGAACGGCGCAGCGATAGTCCCGTTTCGCTGTACGTCGGATAATTGGAAATGACGATTTCGCGTTTGACGCGCGCTTGCTGAACGTCCGCTTTGAGCTGTGCGAGCCTGACGCTCTCGGGTTCGTATTTCGCCGCGACGGCGAGTGCCGACAACGCCCCATCGAAATTCGAAAGTTTATATTGTTGATACGCGATCTGCAGCTGCACGGCTGCTAGCCCCGAGCGAGCGTGAGCGTCTTGAGGCTCTAGTTTGAGGGCCAGCCGATAGGCGAGCGCCGCGTCGACAAAGTTGCGCCGCAGCAGAGCGAGGTCGCCCTGATGGTTGCGCGTGCGCACGATGAACTGCGCGATGTCGCGGCCGCAACCGGTCGGTACGACCGACAAGAGCGCCACCAGAAGAAAACCAAACGGACGCAGACTGCGCGACATCCAGGCGTCTCCCTTTAATGCGGCAACGGATGTGAAGGATGGAATACGTGGGCGCCCGCGGCGATGAAGTACGCGCCCGGGATCAGGATCAACTGCGAGAAGATCCAGCCGATGACGGCGGTCACCGCGAGCCAAAACACCATGCGGCGGACGTCTTCGGCCGGACGCTCGCCCTTGACGGCTTGATCCGTGATGTATGCCGTCGTCGGGTCTACGAAAAACGAGAACAAGACGGTGCCGATCCCGTTGACGAGACCCGATAGACCGGTCGCGGTCGTGCGTGCGTCCAAATCGATCACGCTCGCGTAGAACGAGGCGACGACCCCGACCGCGTAGACGCCCGTGACCAACGCATTGCCGACGAGCAACTTAACCGGGAGCCCTTGAGCCGAAAAGCTGCGGAGCGCTCGGAACGGCGGCGGTTTGACGCTCCGGACGATGTCGAACACGACGCGCGGATCGAAGAGGCGCAAGGCCGCGCGCAGCATCGAATGCCGCCGTTCGAACGAATACACGCCGCGCATGAAGAGCATGATGAACGTCGGCAGCAAGACGGTGCCGAGCATGGCGCCGAGCGCTCCGGCGGCGATGATCGCGCGCAGTTGCCACTCGAACTGCGCGGGAATCGTCCCCTTGCATGCAGCGTACTGCGCGGCGCTGTCGGCAAGACTGCCGAGCGCAGGCGTCACCACAAGATTCGCCAGCCGGCTGGCGAGCGTAAAAAAATTGAAAAGCGAAATCGACGTGCCGATGCGGCCGGTGCGCACGCCCGCAATGCGGCCGGCATAGGCCCCGATCTGCAGGGCCGTGACGAAAACGTTGAGGGCGAGCGCCGCGACCAAGGGGGGCGAGAAAAAACCGCCGCGCCCGAGCGCCGCGAGGTCCGACGCGGAGCACCCGGGGTGGGCCGGGGTCACGCGGCTGCGTTAGGGTGCCAGCGAATCTTCGATTCGGAGAGTGGACCGAGAACGCACAACCCAAGAGATTCGGGGACGAACAGTTCGCGCGCGAGAGCATGGACGTCTTCGAGGCTGACGGCGTCGACCGCAGTCTCGATTTCTTCGATTTCGAGCTGACGCCCGAGGTTGAACTCGCCGCGTCCCAGGCGAATCATCCGCCCGGCGCTCGCCTCGAGCGACAGCGTCAAACTTCCCTTGATATGCTCTTTCGCAAGGGCGATTTCGCCGTCGGTCGGGCCGGCATCGGCCATGCGGCCGAGCTCTTCGACGATGACGTCCACGCACTCCTGAACGCTCTCGGGCGCCGTACCCGCCGACACGCCGAACAGGCCCGCGTCGCGATAGCCTTGTTGAAAGGAATACACACTGTAGGCGAGCCCGCGCTTCTCGCGGACTTCCTGAAAGAGCCGGCTCGACATACCGCCGCCGAGAATCGTGTCGAGTACCGACAATGCGTAGCGCCGCTCGTCGCGCACGGACAAACCTTGCGTCCCTAGCACGACGTACGCTTGCTCCGTGTCTTTGCGCTTGACGAGCGTCTCCGGCGTCAAGCGCGGGCGTTCCGCGACCGGGCGCTCGGCCGAGCCCGAGAAGCCCTCAAAAGCGCGTTCGACGAGCGCGACGATCGCGTCGTGGTCGACGTTGCCGGCCGCCGCGAAGACGACGGTATTGGGCGCATAGCGGGCGCGCAGATGACCGCGTAAATCGTCGCTCGTCAGAGCCGAAACGGTTTCTGCATAGCCGATGGTCGGTTCGCCGAGATGCGATCCCTTCCACATCGTGCGGATGAACAAGTCGTGAATCATCTCGTCGGGCGAGTCGTCGTACATCCGAATCTCTTCGAGCACGACTTTTTGCTCTTTCGCGAGTTCTTGCGGAGCGAACGTGGAGTGCAGAAACATGTCGCTTAGCACGTCGACGGCGAGCGGAATGTGGTGATCGATCACCTTTGCGTAATAACAGGTCGCCTCTTTATCGGTAAAGGCGTTAAGGTTGCCGCCGACGCCGTCCATGGTCTCGGCGATTTCGCGAGCGCTGCGCCGCTGCGTGCCCTTGAACAGCATATGCTCGACGAGGTGGGAAATACCGAGCTGTTCGCGCGGTTCCGCGGCGCTTCCGACGTCGGCCCAAATGCCGAGCGACGCCGAACGTACGTAGGGCATCGCTTCGGTAATGACGCGAACACCGTTGGCTAAGGTCGACTTCCGGTACAATAGGGCGCTCCCGCTCGAGACAAAGACCTTCTACGATTGTGCTTGGCCGTACGCTGCCCCTTGCCGGGCATTTACGATGCGGACCCGGGCGCAAGCGTGCGCTTCCATACGGCGTCCCAAAAAACGTCGTCGCCGCGCCGGAGCCGCGCCGCGAACGAGCCGCGTTCGCTGCGGCGCACGGTCGCGCTGTACACAATCCGCGACGTCGGCTGCGCGTAGTCGCCCGCGACGACCGTATGCGGTGCGACCTGCAGCGGCACGGTCGCCCAGACATCGACTTCCTCGACCGCGCTCGCGGCGAACGTCCGCTCGACGACCGCGACGACCTCTTCGGTAAAGGCGGCGGCGTCGACCGGATGGTGAAATTTGCGGCCCGAAAGTACGAGGCCCGCGACTAAATGAGCGCCCGCTCCATCGATGCGGACCTTCGAAATCTGCACGGGCCAAACATCGGAAAAAAGCGCCTGCCCTAAACGCACTGCCGCCGGCCTGCGATTCCCGGCGGCGCGGGCGAGCGCATCGTCAAGGGCACGACTATCTCTCACCGCGTCGGCGCGCAGCGCCTGCCCCGCGAAAACGAACGCCGCCGACAGCCCGAGCGCGGACGCCGCCGCAACGGCGCGATGGCCGCCCAGCGCGTTCGCGGTCAGTAACTTTGCGCGAAGTACGCGCGCAAGGTCGCCGGTTCGCCGCAGGCCGCGCATAGCGTGTCGCCGCTTTCGAGCGGACGCGTGTTGCGGGTCGTCGCGCTCGTCTGCGCCTTGACGTCTGCTTCGCAATCGGCTCGACCGCACCACGCGACGTCGATCATGCCGGCGCGCTCTCTGCAGCGACGCAGAAACTCCTCGCGCTCGGTCGCGCGCGGCGTGTGCGCGGCCAAGAACGCCGCCGCCTGCGTATACAGATTCGCCTGAATGTCGGCGAGCAGCGCGGGGATGCGCGCCGCTACTTCGCCGAGCGGCACGGTCGACTTCGCCCCTTTTTCGCCGAACGCTTTATCGCGCCGTACGAGCGTCGCGACTCCCGCGGCCAAATCTTTCGCGCCGAATTCGATGCGCAACGGCACCCCGCGCATTTCCCAATCGGCGAATTTATTACCGGGTCGCAAATCGCGTTCGTCGAGCTTTACGCGTACCTGCGCGGCTTTGAGCGCCGCGTACAGTTCCCGTGCCGCGGCGGTCACGTCGTCGCTGTCCGCTCGCACGATCGGTACGATGACCGCTTCGATCGGCGCCATTTTCGGCGGTAAGCGTAGACCGCGATCGTCGCCATGCACCATGATCAGCGCCCCGAGCATACGCCACGACATTCCCCACGAGGTCGTCCACGCGTACTGCACGCTTTGGTCTTCCGCCGCGAACTTGATGTCGTACGTCTTCGAAAAATTCTGCCCGAGCTCGTGCGACGTCGCGGCCTGCAACGCTCGGCCGTCGGGCATCAGCGCTTCGATCGAATACGTATGCGTCGCACCGGCGAAGCGTTCGGCGGCCGATTTTTCGCCCGTGTAGACCGGGACCGCGGCGACGTCCTCGGCGACTTGGCGGTAGATGTCGAGCATTTGCTGCACTTCGGCCGCGGCTTCGCTCTCGGTCGCATGCGCCGTGTGACCTTCCTGCCACAGGAATTCGAGCGTGCGCAGGAACGGCCGCGTACGCTTTTCCCAACGCATCACGTTGACCCACTGGTTGATTAGAATCGGCAGATCGCGATACGACTGCACCCACTCGGCGTACATCACGCCGACGATCACTTCCGAAGTCGGCCGGATGGCGAGGCGCTCGGCAAGCTTTTCATTGCCGCCTTGCGTGACCCAAGCGACTTCGGGCGCGAAGCCTTCTACGTGTTCCGCCTCGCGCGCGAACAAACTCTCCGGAATCAGCAGCGGAAAATATGCGTTCTCGTGTCCCGTCGCCTTGAAGTGTGCGTCGAGCACGCTTTGCAGGCGCTCCCACAAGCCGTAGCCGTAGGGACGCAGCACGACGCAACCCCGGACCGGCGCGAGCGACACCAGCTCCGCCTTATAACAGACGGCTTGATACCATTCGGAAAGATCGGCGCTTTTCGGCGGAATCGCTTTGACGACGGGCGTCTTTTCCGGCGGCTCGCTTTGCGTGGTCACGACCCGCAGCAGTTCGTAGCCGCGCCGCTCACTCCTCGGCAAAAGCGGACGGCGCTGCGAGCTCGCCGCCCGCAACGCCATTCCGACCGCAATAGCGAACTTAGATGTCGTCCGTCGGGCCGCCGGCCGAAACGAACACGAGCGAGGTCGGGCTGACGATGCCGTCGCGAGCTGTGAGAAGCGGAGTCAGAACGCCTCGCGCATCACCCGCGCCGAATGTTCCGATGAAGCTCGAGACGGGAATGCCGGACTGGCTCTCGCCGAACACGGTGCCGGGCGAAAATTGCGTGCCGACCGTGTAGATGACGTTGAGCGCGTCGTCGGCGATCCATAGCGTTCCGCCCGTGCCGCTCGTCCAAGCGATGTCGTCGAGCTGCGTGCCCAAACCGTAGCGAACGATCGTCTGCGTGCTTCCGCCGGATGGTTGCCGGATCACGATTACTTGCTGATCGTTATCGCCGACCAGAACGAGGTCGTTCTGCGAATCGACCGCTAGCGAATCCGGATCGCTGATGTTGAACTGCGCGTACTTTTTGTTCGTCGCATCCCAGCCGCTCGCGGTTCCATTCAAGATCGGAGCGATATTGACCTTACCGTCCGCGGTCAGCGCGGCTTCGACGACGACGGGCTTTTCGTTGCGGCCCGATGCCGTGAGCGTTGGCGCCGAAGCCGACAGGTACGCGTGGCTACCGACGAACGCAATATCGTCGTACCCGCCGCCATGCGGCTGGACCGATGCGAAGCGATACAACTTTGCGGCAAGCGTCTTTGGATCTATCGTATACAAAAGCGGTTGACGCTGGGGATCTCCATTGAGCCCGTCGTTATTGAATGTTGCCCACAACAGATGTGTGACGGGGTTGAGCCGCAATCCGTCGCAGCGGCCGTCCAGAGCTACCGAACCGACCGCGCGTCCGCTGCGATCGTACTTGACGATCGTGCTCGGTCCGGGCAGATGATCGGATTGGCCTTGGTAAACGACGAAGGCGAAACGTTTGGTTACGACGATCGCGTCGGGATTATACAGCGTCGCATTTCCGCGCGCGAATACGCGAGGTTCCGACAGCTGCGGATACGTGGGGGCAGTAGCTGCGGCCGACGCCGGCCGGAGATGCCCTGCGATGACGGGCAGTGCCGATGCGCAGAGCGCAAAGGCCGTAGCCGACGCTGCTGCTGCAACGCGGTTCGAACGAGATAGCACGTTAACTTCCTTACGGGCGAAGTGTTGCGATGTCGACGCAAGAGCCACTGTACGCGGTCGACGTTAACGCGCGCTTAAAAGTCGCGCGAGATTTCTTATGCTGTGCTAGACGCGACGCACTCGGGCTTCTCAATCCGCAATCGAGTGTGGCGTCGGAACGCCCTATCAATCCCGTTTCGGTAACACGTCCGGGCTTGCGATTCGATGCCGGACGAACTCGAGTATGCGCTGCGCTCGCGCGAGCGCGATCTCGGCGTCTTCGCGCACGATCACCGCACCCGGGTCTTCGTCACCGACCGCATCGGGGTAACGCGACGTGAGATAGTACAGGTCGAGCGCAGTCGCGTCGCGCTCGACCTCCGCGCCGATCTGCGGATCGACGTCGCGTAAGTCGCGCACGAGCCGACCCGCCGTATGCGTTCGGGGATGATCGTCCGTCGCCAGTACCAGCGCGGCTTTCAACGCCTTCTCCGCGGCTTGCTGCGCGTGAAACGCCGCAAGCGACGGCTCGATATCCAGTGCCGCCCGGGCGACGCGAAGGTCGCGCTCGGCCGTGCGATACCACGTCGATGCGACCGCGCGACGGTCACGCCGCATACACTAGGCGCGCCTCGCTAAGCACGTCGTACCAATAACTGCTCAGCGAACCGCGGACGGCATATTCGTCCGGGGTGAGCACGTGCATGTCGTAATCGATACCGAGCAAAGCGTCCATCGCGAGATCTTCCCCGCGCGCGGGTCCGCGTCGTGCGGTTTCGCGCACGACGAGTAAGTCGAGATCGCTGTGCGGCCCGATTTCGCCGCGCGCGACGGAACCGAAAACGTACACGGCGCGCACGTCGGGATAGCGCCGAACCGTTTCGAGAAAGCGCTCGAGCGCACGTTCGATCGCTTCCCGCCGCTCGTTCGTACGCCGTTCGTAACTCGACACGTGAAACGACGTTCGGTGCCGGCGGCCGAGCTTCCGGGTCGCGTTCCAGCGGGCGGCCGGCAACATGAAGGCGAGCGTACCTACGTCGAAGTCGGAAACGATGCGGCGCCGACGTGCGGCGCGAACCGAATTCGAGGATACATGCCGAAACTCACCCGCATTTACACGCGCACGGGCGACGATGGAACGACCGGTCTCGTCGGCGGCCAACGCGTGCCGAAGAATGCGTTGCGTATCGATACGTACGGCACGGTCGACGAGCTTTCGAGCGCGATCGGCTTGGCACGCACGGCGTTGCTCGACGTTATCCGCGCGAACGCGGAAGGAAACGTGAGGGCAGCGCAACTCGACGCATGGCTTGCGTGGACGCAAGACGTGCTCTTTAACCTCGGCAGCGATCTAGCAACCTTACCCGTCGACCGCTGGGCGGGCATGCCGCTCGTGGTAACGGCCGATGCGACCGCTCTCGAACGCTCGATCGACCGCTGCCAACAGGACCTCGAGCCGCTCGCGAACTTCATCCTGCCGGGCGGCTCGTATGCCGGCGCCTTTCTGCATCAGGCGCGCACGATTTCGCGCCGCGTGGAGCGGCTGCTCGTGACGCTTGCGGCAGCGGAACCCATATCCGGCGACGTCATGCGCTACGTCAATCGACTCTCGGACGCCCTCTTCGTGTGGTCGCGCTGGATCAATCACGCGCTCGGACGGCCGGAGCATCAGTGGAACGCCAAGACCGAGCCTCCGGCGTAAACGGCCACGGCAGCAGTGTAGGGCGTCGCGCGGGCGACCGCTAACGGACGAACCTCATGCCGAACGAGCTCGTCAGCCGCCTCTTCGCGAAGACGTCGATCGACGCGATGCGCGAAGAGCGCAACAAACCCGAGAAGCTGCGGCGAGCGCTGCGTGCCCGCGATCTCGTGGCGGTGGGGCTCGGGACGATGATCGGCGGCGGCATTTTCACGACGATCGGACCCGGCGTCAAACTGGCCGGTCCCGCGATCGTCATCGCGTTCCTGCTCGCCGGTTCGGCATCGTTTTTCGCGGCGCTTTGCTACGCCGAACTCGGAGCTATGGTGCCGATCGCGGGCAGTGCGTACACGTATGCGTATGCGACGCTCGGACAGATCGTCGCATGGATCATCGGCTTCGCGCTACTGTTCGAGTACGGCATCAGCGCGGCGCCCGTCGCGCAACAATTTTCGGCCGCCCTGCAAGGCGCGTTGAAAGCGTTCGGCTTGACCTTGCCGTGGTGGGCGCAGACATCGAATTTCGTCCTTCGCGGTCCGTGGTGGGCATTCTGGAACTGGGATCTGCTGCATTCACAATATGACGTGATCGGCGCCGTCTTCGTTCTGCTGCTCTCGGTGCTACTGACCCTCGGCATAAGAGAGACTGCGTCGACCAACAACGTGTTCGTCGTGCTGAAAATTGCGGCTCTGTTCGTGTTCGTCATTTTCGGCGCATCGCTGTTCCACGCGTCGAATCTCGTGCCGTTCGCGCCGCTGGGCTGGGGTTCGCTGCAGCCTTTCAGCGGCGGAGGCGGCCAAGGCATCGTGCCTGCGGCCGCACTCGTTTTCTTCTCTTACATCGGCTTCGACACCGCGACCACGACCGCCGAAGAATGCCGCAACCCTCAGCGCGACGTTCCGCTTGGCGTGATGGGTGCGCTCGGCATCGGCACGGTGATCTACTGCGTCGTCGCCGTCATGCTCGTCGGGATCGTGCCGTGGCAAAAAGTCGACCAGTCGGCGGCGCTGGCGAGCGCGGTCGCGCCGCTGCACAACCCGTTCGTGAATTGGACGATCACGATGGGCGTCATCGCAGGTACGACGAGCGTCGCGCTCTCGTCGCTGCTCGGCCAAACGCGAATCTTCTACGTGATGTCGCGCGACCGGATGCTGCCGCCATTTGTCTCGCGCATCCACCCGCGCTTTAAGACCCCGGCGTTGATGACGATGATTACGGGGGCGGGAGTGGCGCTGCTCACCTTGATCGTGCCGCTCGACAAGTTGCTGAACCTCGTGAACATCGGGACGCTCGCGGCGTTCATCGTCGTGTGCACGGGCGTCATCTGGCTGCGCTACAAGCGGCCGGATCTACCGCGCCCTTTCCGGTCCCCATTCGTGCCGGTATTTCCCGCGATGGGAATCATCCTGTCGCTCATTCTAGTCGTCTTCGGACTTAGCCGCGATACGCTCGTGTGGTTCCTCGGATCGCTGACGGTCGGTCTGTGCATCTATTTTGCTTACGGCTTCCGCAAATCTCGTCCCGACCGTTCGGTCCTCGGCGGCTTTTCCGACGACTACGAGAGCTTGTAGAGCTCTGCGCAGGCGCTCGCACCTGGGCTCCGGCGTGGCTTTAAAGGACGACGTTTTTAAGGAAGTCGAGGACCGCGCCGTTGAACTGCTCCGGCCCCTGCAGTGGCGCAAAATGACTCACACCTTCGAGAACCACTAATTCGGCACGCGGGATAGTGCGTGCGAGATATTCGGCATGTTCGCGTTTGATGAATTCATCGTGCACGCTATGCACGATCCTGACGGGCACGCCGACCCGCGCCAAATCGGCACTGGAATAGTTCGGTTGTGTTTCCATCATAACGCCGACCGCGGCGGCGAATGCGTCGAAGCGTTCGGGCGTGGCCGATAATCGGGCATAGTCCTGCCTGTGCCGGCCGAAGACCCGGGTAATGACCGCGCTCGGTTCCGGCATAGGGTGCACGCCGCTCGGGTCCATATTGCAGCCGAAGAAAAAGACGGCGTTAACGCGCGTCGCATTCGTGAGCGCGAGGATCAGCGCGATCGTCGCGCCGTCGCTCCAGCCGATGAGCGCCGCCTTGTCGACGCGCAGCGCATCCATCACCGCGCGCACGTCCGCCGCCATCGGCTCGTACGTGTACGCACGCGAATCGCGCGTGCTGCGCCCGTGACCGCGGCTATCGATCACGATCGCGCGATAACCGTTCGCCACGAGTGCCGGGATCTGATATCCCCAGTTGCCGCTGTGGCCGAGTCCACCGTGCGGGAGGATAACCGGCGTGCCGGCACCGTAGGATGCGTGCCAGATGCGAGCGCCGTCGTGCGCGACGAAGCCGTCGTGTGACGCGAGCGGTAGCGG
>JALYUE010000115.1 GCA_030853925.1 Vulcanimicrobiota bacterium
ACGCGCTGGTAGCGAGCGGCGAGTAGCCCGACGCATGTACGCCCCCCATACCGATGCCGACATCGCGGCGATGCTTGCCGTCGTCGGCGTCGACTCGCTTGAAGAACTCGTCAAAGTACCGCCGTCCGTCGCTCTCAAAGCTCCGTTGGATGTGGCGCCGGCGTTAGCCGAAAGCGAACTCGCCACGAAGATCGCGGCGTATGCGAAACGCAATGCCGCGGTCGGCTACACTTCGTTCCTGGGCGCGGGAGCGTATCGGCACTATGTGCCACCCGTCGTAATGTCGCTTGCGATGCGCGGCGAGTTCTTGACGGCGTACACGCCTTACCAAGCCGAAGTCTCGCAAGGCTATCTGCAAGCGATCTACGAGTGGCAGACCTACATCGCATTACTGACGGGCCAGGACATCGCGAACGCCTCAGTTTACGATGGCGCGACCGCACTCGCGGAAGGCGCGATCATGGCGGTCAACGCGACCGGTCGGCGAGCGATCCTCATTTCGGAGGCCGTGCATCCCAATTATCGCGCGGCGTTGCGGACGTACGCGCGCGGCCTCGAACTCGATATCGAAGAAATACCGGTCGGTAGCGATGGGACGACGGATTTTACGAATCTCGCAGCGCGGCTCGCCGACGGCCGCTTTGCCGCCGTCGCGCTACAGTCGCCGAATTTTTTCGGGTGTATCGATACGCCGTCGGAGAGCGTCAAGGCTAGCATCGAAGCCGCCGGTACCGTCCTTATCGCGGTCGTGGCTGAAGCGTTGTCGCTTGCGGTTCTCGTGCCGCCCGCGCAGTGGGGCGCGCATATCGCGGTAGGTGAAGCGCAGTCGTTCGGCAACCCGCCGGCCTACGGCGGCCCTCACGTCGGCTTCATCGCCGCGTCGAGCGAGCACGTTCGCCGCATTCCCGGCCGTCTCGTCGGGCGCAGCGTCGACAACCGCGGCGACACCGCCTACGTCTTGACGCTGCAAGCGCGCGAGCAGCACATCCGGCGCGAAAAAGCGACCTCGAACATCTGCACGAACCAGGCTCACTGCGCGCTCGTGGCGACGATTTATCTCGCGGCGCTCGGAGCGACGGGCCTCGCGCGAGCGGCGGCGCTCAACATGGAACGCACGCACGCTCTCATCGAGCGCGTCACGGCGGTCCGCGGCTTTACGCGCGCGTTCGAAGCGCCGGTCTTCAACGAAGTCGCGATTCGCGTGCCGCCCGCAACGACCGCCGCGCGCGTGCTCGCGCAACTGCAAGAAGTCAACATTCTCGGTGGAGTCGACCTCGGGCGCTGGTATCCGCAGCTCGCCGACTGCATTCTCATGAATGCGACGGAGGTTACGACCGAAACCGATATCGACGCTTTGTCGCAAGCATTGGCTGCGCTTGCGAACGCGCCGCAAGCGGTCACGCATGTCTGAGGCCGGCTCCAGCACCGCTCGCGCGGAAGAGTTGATCTTCGAACGCGGCCGCCCAGGCCGGGCCAACACGTATTTTCCCGCCGGTGCCGCAGCCGACCGGTTCGTTCCGAGCGCGCATCTGCGAACCGACTTGCCGTTGCCGGACAACAGCGAACTCGACGTGGTGCGGCATTTCACGCGGCTGTCGCAGCGCACGTTCGCGATCGACGTCGGCTTCTATCCCCTCGGCTCGTGCACGATGAAATACAATCCGCGCATCAACGAAGCGATGGCGGCGGAACCCGGGTTCAAGCAGCTACATCCATACGCGCCGGACGAACTCGCTCAGGGCGCGTTGCAAGTGATGTACGAACTCGAACGCGCGCTCGCTTCGATTTTCGGCATGGCTGCCTTCTCGCTCAATCCCGCTGCCGGCGCCCACGCGGAACTGACGGCGCTGTTGATGGCCAAAGCGTATTTCGAGAAGCTCGGGCAAGGCCGACAGCGTACGACGGTCATCGTGCCCGATACCGCGCACGGAACGAATCCGGCCTCCGCCGCGATGGTCGGCTATCGCGTCGTTTCGCTGCGCAGCGACGAGCGTGGGCGCGTCGGCCTCGACGCCCTGCGCGCCGTGCTCGGCGACGATACGGCCGTCTGCATGATGACGAATCCCAATACTCTGGGCTTGTTCGAAGATCATATCGGCGAAATCGCGGCGGCCGTTCACGCGGCCGGCGGCTTAATGTATTACGACGGCGCGAACGCGAACGCTCTGATGGGGAACGCGCGGCCGGGCGACATGGGCTTCGATCTCATGCACCTCAACACGCATAAGACGTTTTCTATTCCTCACGGCGGCGGCGGAGCGGGTCATGGGCCGATCGGTGCCACGGCGCGGCTCGCCCCCTTTCTTCCCGTGCCGGTCGTTACCAAAGACGATGCGGATGTATTTCGCCTCGATTTCGAGCGGCCCGATTCGATCGGTCCGATGCGTTCGTTCTGGTCGAACTTTTCGCACGCCGTTCGCGCCTTGACGTATATTTACGCCAACGGCGGTGAGGGCTTGACGCGCGTTTCGAAGCTTGCCGTACTCAACGCTAACTACGTGCGCGTGCAGATCAAAGAGTTTCTCGAGACGCCGTACGACGAGACGTGCCGTCACGAGTTCGTCGCAAGCGCGCAAGCCCTCAAGCGCGCGACCGGCGTGAAAGCGCTCGACATCGCGAAGGCGCTCCTCGACCGCGGTTATCACGCGCCGACGATCTATTTCCCGCTGCTCGTCGCCGAATGTTTGATGATCGAGCCGACGGAAACTGAATCGCGAGAAACGCTCGACGGCTTTATCGCCGCACTGCGCGAGATCGTCGCAACCGCAACGTCCGACCCGCAAGCGATATTGGATGCGCCCGTCACTACGGTCGTCGGACGCATCGACGAAACCCGAGCCGCACGCCGGCCCGATCTGCGCTGGCGCCCGGCGACGGCCTCCGAAGCGAGCTAAGCGCTACGCGAACTGTTCCCAGCGTCGCGCGAGTGCGTCGCCGTTCAGCGTTACCGTCGCGTCATCTTCTAGCGCAAGCGTGTCTCGCACGAGCGCGCGAATGACGCTCGTTTCCCGCGCATCGAGAAAGCCGTCGCTCGGACGCCGTAAGAGATAACCTTGCGCGCCCTGAATACCGCGCTCCATTGCGTGCCAGTCGACGGTCGCGCGGCATACGAGGTCGAGCATCTCGATCGATTCGATCCCTTCGGCGATCACGTAAGCGCCGGTCGCTTTCGCAATGACGACGATCCTGGCGAGCACGCCGCGCGCCTTGTCGTCCCTTCCCGCTTTGAGAATTATGCTGCGATCGATCTTGACGAAGTCGACGTTGAGTTCGGACAGCATCTCCAAGCCGGCATTGCCGGAACCGACGTCGTCGAGCGCCAAGCGGAAACCCGCTTGTTGCAGTTCCTTGGCGAGGGCGACGACTTCGCCGAGATTCGCGATCGATCGCTCGGTGATCTCGATGACGAGACGACCTGGGGCGAAGCCGGCGGCGCAAACTTCTTCCGTGATGCTTGCGACGTCGAGCCGGCGGCGCGCGAACGATTGCGGAGACATATTGATGAACAGCAGCGCGCTGTCCGGGAGCGAGCTCGCGCCGGCCAGCGTGACGAATCGCGCTACGGCGTCCAGTTCGGGCGCGCACCCGACGCGCTCGGCCAAATCGAACGCCGCCTGCGGACCGGCGAAACCGTAACGCGCCGCGGGGCGCGCCAGCGCCTCGTATGCGAGCACTTCGGCTCGTTTGACGTCCCAAATCGGTTGGTAGACGACGCCGAGCCCGCGCTCCGCAATCAATGCTTTCAAGTTGCTTACTTGCGCGGGCGAAACGACGCTCAAACCGGTAGCGTCCGGCTGGTACAGCGTAAAACCGTTGCGACCGCGGCGCTTGCTCGCATACAACGCCGCATCGGCCTGTGCGTGCAGCGTTTCGGCGTCGCAGTCGGGCGACAAGGTTGCGATTCCCCCGCTGATCGTTGCGCCAAGGAGCGACTCTTGCGCGCGCAAACGCAGCCGTTCCATCGTTTCGCGCGCATCGGCATTCGACGTCTGCGGAAACAGCACGCTGAACTCGTCGCCTCCTATGCGATACGCCCGGTCTTCATGGCGCAAACTGCCGAGTAGCGAGCCGAGCGCGCCGAGCACCCGGTCGCCGTGGAGGTGGCCGCCTTGATCGTTGAGGAGTTTGAGGTCGTCGACGTCGATCAAGGCGAGCGTTAAATCGTGGCCGTGCCGCTTGGCCCTGGAAATCTCGCGGTGCAGATCTTCCTGGTACGCGCGATGATTTCCGAGCTTCGTCAAATGATCGGTGAGCGCCGCGTCTTCGAGTTGCCGGACCTCCGCGGCGTGCGCGGCCGCGATGTCCCGCCGATAGGCGCCGAAAATGAAAAACACGATCGCGAGACAGGCGACGCCGAGCAGCGACAGCAGCGCGCTCGCTTTGATCGTGTGACGCTGCGACGTGCGCAGTTCGTCCAGTGCCTGCGATGCGCGGCGCTCCTGCAGGGCGGCCCGGCTTGCGGTGCGCCGCTGCATATCTTCGAATGCCGGATCGATCTGCGCATCTATCGCCGCCACGAGCGGGCTCTGGTGGCGATCGACGGCGGCGAACATGCGCGCACTGCTGGCCATGTAGGCACGATTTGCTTGTGAAATTTCCGCGGCGAACGCGCGGTCGTTCGCGGCGCCGATGCGAGCAACGGCGCGCAAGTCGTCCTCGAGCGATGCCGCCGCGTCGCGATGAAATCGAGAAATGTCGGGCCCCGGATGCAAGCGATATTTTCGCTCGAGCGATTCTTCCGCTGCCACGGCATAGCGGGCGCCTTGCAAGTGATGGTTCAACGCCGTCGCCACCTGAACTTCGGCGGCGGCGCCGTCGGTCGTACCCGCTGCGTGGAGCGCGAACAATGCCAGCAGCAAGAGCACGGCCGTGACGCCTACGGACGCCGCCCGCCCCCAAACATCGAGGACGCGTAACTGCCGGCCGTTGCCCGTACGAGCGAAAGGTCGCGCGAGCCGCCGCAGGGCGTAGTACATACGGAATCTATCGGCGTATGCCGGCGAATCTTTGGTTCGCCGGCGGCGGCGGCGAGGTCGCAACGCCGGCCCGTGAGCGCCGTCACCCGGGAAGCGGCTACCGCCCTTCGGCTAAGGGGAGGGTCGCTTACTTTGGTGGCGGCTGTTTCTTCTTGGGTGCGATTGTTATCATGGAGACATACATCGCCCGGTTGACAGCAACGGACGACTTCGGCGGAAAGCGGCACATGCGGATTAAGTACGAGGTCTCGGCCGGCGGGCTCGTCTTGCGCAAGAGCGCGGCGGGCATCGACGCCCTCCTGATCGGTCGCGGCGTGCCCCGCGTGTGGTCGCTCCCCAAAGGACACGTCGAGGCGCGCGAAACGCACGAGATGGCGGCCCTGCGGGAAGTCCGCGAAGAAACCGGCTGCTGGGCCGAGATTTTTACCAAACTGTCCGATATTTCATACTGGTTCTATCTCAACGGTACCAAGCACAAAAAATCGGTACATTTTTACTTGATGTCCTATTTGTCGGGGGACACGGCCAATCACGACCACGAAGTCGACGAGGCGGCTTGGTTCGAAGTTAAGGCTGCGAAAAAAGCTCTGAAATACGTCAACGAAAAGCGCTTGATCGACCTCGGGCTCGAACAACTCGCCCGTATGGAGAGCGATCCGTTCGGACTGCGGCCGGAGGCCGGCGCGGCCCCCGACACGGTGCGCGAATCGGCGACTCGCTAAGACCGGTAGACTCGGCCCACGAGCAAGGCCGCGAACTGCGGGTCTCGCTCGACGTCTTCGACGGCCCTCTCGACCTGTTGCTGCATTTGGTCCGGGAACGGCAGTTGGACGTCGCGACCGTCCCCCTGGCCGTGGTCGCCCAACAATACTTCGACTTCATCGCGGTGATGGACGCCTTAGAGTTTGAGGTCGCCGCCGAATACCTGGTCATCGCAGCCACGCTCGTTTACCTCAAGTCGAAATCGCTGCTGCCCGCCCTACCCGTCGAATTCTTGGCCGAAGGCGAAGAAACGGCGGAGGAAGTCGAGGAGCGTTTACGACGGCGGCTGGTCGCCTACTCGAAATACAAAGACGTCGCCCTTGCGCTACGCGGGCGCCAAGCCGAAGCCGAGTCGTACTATTATCGGGAAGCGGGCGAGCCGCCGGGCGATTTCCGCCAACGCTATCGCATTTTGCCGGACAAGCTCGCTAAGGCGCTCCTAGCGGCTATGCGCGCCGCGAAACCTGAAAAGCGGTCGATCGCCCGCGACCGGTTTTCGATCGCCCGGCAGATGGAGTTTGCGCTTCGGGTAGTGCACGAACGGGGAGCCGTCGAATTCTTCGAATTATGCCGCGAGATGAGTCGCCCGGGAGTGATTGCGACGTTCCTCGCCATCTTGGAACTGATTCGCCAGCGGCGCTTAGCGTACGAGCAGTCGTCGGCGACGGAAGCGCTGCGGCTGCTTCCGTTTGCCGCTATGGAAGTCCATGCAAACTGAGCTCGTAGAGACCGGCGTTTTGCGGCGCTCGCTCGAGGCGCTGCTTTTCGTTGCCAGCGAATCGCTGTCGATCGACGCACTCGTTCGGCTGACCGGCGGCACGCATGTCGAGGTAGCCGAGACCCTTGCCCGGATCGCCGACGACTTCGCAGAGCGCGGCATGGTGTTGCGCGAGGTCGCCGGCGGTTATCGCTTCGCGACGTCGCCCGCCGCCCGCGAAGCGGTCCAAGCGTACTTGCTGCCGGCCAAAACGAATCTGTCGCCCGCGGCCATGGAGACCCTCGCGATCGTCGCTTACCTGCAGCCGGTGACCAAGGCCGAAATCGAAGCCGTGCGAGGGGTCAACGTCGAGAGCGTCGTCAGTACGCTCGTCGACCGGCGTTTTATCGCCGAGGCCGGGCGGCGCGAGTTGCCCGGACGCCCGCTCGAGTACAAGACCACGGCCGAATTCCTGGAATCGTTCGATTTGCGTTCGCTCGCCGAACTGCCACCGGTCGATCTCGAGACGGAATCATTCGAAGTGCAATTGCCGGCGGTGCCCGAAGCGTTAGATGCCGGCTCGTTAGAACAGGAAGAAAACGTATCCAACATTCTATGTTAGAAGCCTCCGTACGCGCGATTTGGGATCGCATCGACGACAATGAAAATACCGTCGCGCTCGCGCACGAACTGATCGCGCCGGGCGACCGCTTCACGCTGACCGAAGATCAAGTGCGCGCGGTCGAAACGATCGGCGCGAACCTTGCCGAAGGCCGGTTCGAATTTTTGCTCAAAGCCCCGACGGGCTCGGGCAAGACCGAAGTGATGTTCCGCGTCGCCGTCGCCGAAGCGCTGCGCAGCGGCGGCTACGTGTGCCTCGTCGCACCCACACGCGATCTCGTGCGACAGGACTGCACGTACTTCCGCGATCGCCTCGAAAGCACGGGTCTCGGCGTCGGGGAAATTCACGGCGGCATATCGCCCGGCGAACGCCGCGCGATGGTCGACGGCTTGCGCGACGGCACGATCCGCTTCGTGGTCGGCAGCGCCATGATGATCGCGAACGATCCGTTGTGGGACGTGCTCGATCGTAGCGCGCTGACGATCATCGACGACGTCAACGCCTTCGACGAACGCGAACATCTGCGTCTGCTCGAAGATCTCGATTGTCCGCTGCTCTTCGCGTCGGCGACGCCGAACGAACTCGAGCGTTTCCTGCAGCGGGTCGGGGCGTTCGACAACGCCGTCACGATGCGCGGTATGCCGTTCGACGTTCTGCCGACGAAAATTCACAAGATCACGGGCGTCTGGGGAGAACCGGCTAGCGAACAACTAGCGCATGCCGACGCTTTGATTCGCGAACATCTCGAGCGCAAGTCGCGCATCTTCGTGATCGCCCGCACGCGCGGCGACGTACCGAAGCTCGCAGCGCGGCTCGAGGCGTCGTACGGCATCGCGGTGCAGCAGCTGCGCGGCGACATGGCCGACAGTTCCGAGCACAAGAAGCGCAATCGCCGCAGCGGCGTCAACGTCTACGGTACTTCGACGCGCGTCGAGGAAATGGCCGCATTTCGCGACGCCGCGCCCGCATTGCTCGCGGCGACGAATCTCGTCGGCAGCGGACTCGACATTCCGGCCGCGGACCTCATCGTCATCACGGATTCCGATGCGTTTGGCGAAAGCGAAGTCGAGCAGCTGATCGGACGCGTCGGCCGGCGCGAGCGGCCTTCCGATGCGGTGCTCGTGACCGAAACGACGTTCGAAAAAAATCCGTCGCGCGCCATGTCGCCGGGCGGCCGCGCGATGACCTTCATGCCGCCGGGCATGCGTTCGAATTCGTTGCGTTTTCGGCGCAGGTGACGCCGGCGCCCCAAAGCTCCTTCGACGATCTCGCCTGCGACTACGACCGGTATTGCGCCGGCTATGCGGACGAAGTCTACGATGCGCTCGAAGAATATGGACTCGTCCGCGGCCTTCACGTACTGGACGTCGGGTGTGGAACGGGACTTGCGAGCGGAGCACTCGTCGAACGCGGGCTCAGCGTCGTCGGCATCGACTCGTCGGAACCGATGCTCGCCCGCGCTCGCGCACGGATTCCGGCGGCTAAATTCTTGCGCGCGCGCGCGGAAGATTTACCGTTCGGCGATGCAAGTTTCGACGGAGCGGTCAGCGCACAGGCGTTTCACTGGTTCGATCAACGGCGCGCGCTGCGTGAGTTGATCCGCGTCGTGCGTCCGGGCGGGGCCGTCGGCATTTGGTGGAAAGCTCTGATGCGCGGCGATACGACGCGTTTATTGCGTGAGGAAGTCGCGCAGAGCCTCGGACTGCATGCCCCCGTCGATTTAGCCGCGCAGGAATTCGAAGCGTTTGAAGGATCCGCGTTGCTCGATCGCCGGCTGCGCGTCGTTCCGTGGGTCGTGCACACGACGGCCGGGGAATTCCTCGGACACGAGCGGTCCCGTAAACGCGCCCTCGACGCTT
>JALYUE010000137.1 GCA_030853925.1 Vulcanimicrobiota bacterium
TCCGTATCCGTACATGGTGCGCGAATTGCAAAAAGTGATCGGCATCGAAGCGCGCGCCCAGGTTCTCGAGCGCTACGGCCGCTTGCCGACGGACGTCGTGGCGTGCGTCGGCGGAGGCAGCAACGCGATCGGCATCTTCGCGGGTTTCAGCGAAGATGCGGAGGTGCGTCTGTGGGGCGTAGAAGCCGCCGGGCACGGGCTGCATGCGGTCGATACGGCGGCGTCGCTGAGCGCCGGAAGCGTCGGCGTGCTGCACGGTTCGCGCTCGTATTTGCTGCAGACGGCAGCGGGCCAAGTCCGCAACACGCACTCGATTTCCGCCGGACTCGATTATCCCGGCGTCGGTCCCGAGCACGCGTATCTCAAGGATAGCGGCCGCGCGACGTACGTCGCCGCCACGGACGACGATGCGCTCGCGGCCTTCCATCGCTGTGCGGAACGCGAAGGCATCGTGCCGGCTTTGGAATCGGCGCACGCGTTATCGTTTGCGGGCAAACTCGCGCGGGAGCGTGGCCGCGCCGGGCTCGTGCTCGTCAATCTCAGCGGACGCGGCGATAAGGACACGCGGCAAGTTGGCGAGCTTGAAGCTGCCGCGCGCGCGGTAGCGGCGTCGGCGCGCAGCTGAACGCGTCGTCGCAGGCTACGACCGGCAAGACGCGGATCGCGCGGGCGTTCGCACGCGCTAAAGCGGCCGGGCGCGGCGCCCTTATTCCCTATCTGTGCGCCGGAGATCCCGACCGCGCGACGTCGGCCGCTTTGCTTGCGGCGTGCGGTGAAGCGGCGGATATACTGGAAATCGGCATACCTTACGGCGATCCGCTCGCCGACGGTCCGACGATTGCCGCCGCGTCGCAGCGTGCGCTCGACGCCGGAACGACGCTCGACGACGCGCTGGAACTCGCAGCGAACGCGCTGCGCGGCGGGGCGCCGCCGATCCTCATGTTCACGTACTTCAATCCGATCGTGCAGTACGGGCTCGAGCGATTCGCCGCCGCGCTCGCGCGAGCGGGTGCGAGCGGTGCGATCGTGCCCGACATTCCGCTCGAAGAGACCGGCTCCATTCGAGCTGCGTTTGCGCCGTTCGAACTGGTTCTACCGCTGCTCGTCGCGCCTACCACTCCAGCCGCTCGCGCTGCGACGATCGCTCGCGCAAGTGAAGGTTTTACGTACCTCGTTTCGCGCCTCGGCGTTACGGGCGCTCGCCGCGAGCCGGATTTCACTTGGATCG
This sequence comes from Vulcanimicrobiota bacterium, assembly GCA_030853925.1. Lineage (GTDB taxonomy): Bacteria > Vulcanimicrobiota > Vulcanimicrobiia > Vulcanimicrobiales > Vulcanimicrobiaceae > JALYUE01. The sequence goes on from JALYUE010000137.1 coordinate 1,229, forward strand.
CCGAGCGCGTGCGGATCTTGCGCCAAGCGTCGCCGCTCCCGCTCGCCGTCGGCTTCGGTATTTCGTCGCCGGAGCATGTGCGCCGCACGTGCGCGATAGCAGACGGTGCGATCGTGGGAAGTGCCTTGATCGATGCGTATGCTTTAACGAGCGGTGCGGAAGCGGTCGCTTCCGCGCGCACGTTCCTGCACGGTCTGTGGGACGCAGCGGCCTGCAACGCCTGAACTTTGCCCGGGCGTGCTTTTTCGCCACGTGTGTCGCACTGCCGCCGCATGCGACCTCGGCGACCACGGCGCCCACAGCTCCACCGGTAGCGCCCGCGCAGTGCGACGCCGTCGATGCGAACGCGGCCGCAACCATACTCGGGTATCCCGTCGGAGCTCCCGACGCGACGTCGCGCGCCGCCGGCATCTGTTTTTTTCCGACGCAATCGATTAGCGAGAACGGCATCGTTTCGTACGCCATAATAACACTCGAGCGATTGCCACAGCGCCGCGCGTATTTTACCGCGCTCGCCCGCATGTGTGCCGGCGTCTCCACGGTAGCGCCGCGCGCGGGACTCTGCGCGACGTACGTTAAGCTCGCGCGAGTCGAGAACTTGGAAGACTATTTTACGGCACAGACGTCAGATCCCGATGCCGTGCCGGTGCCGGCACTCGGCGATGCTGCATTCGTTAGCCACGGGACGCTCTACGTTCGGCGTGCGGGAGCCGTGTTCGAAGTTGTCGTGCGCCGCGAGCGACAGTTCGATATTGCGCGCAGCACCGGTCTCGCGACGCTGCTGTTGCAGCGCGTCTCCGAGTCGCCGTGACGACGCCTCGTCACGCCACGCGCGGCTCGTACTTCATGCGCCCAGCGTGCCGATGTACCGTTCGGTTTTTGCGAAGAGGTCGCCGAGCGTGCGGTTCCCCTTGCCCCAATCGAACCTTTGCCCGCTGATCTCCGACGTACCGGAAATCGTCGTCGACGCAGCCCCGTCGGCGATCGAAAACGACAGCGTGCCGCCGCGAGAGAACATGTCGTTCGGAAGATCGGCTTCGACGCAAGCGCCATGAGCGGTATCGAATGCGACCGTCATGCGAAGCTTCTGGGCTTGCAAGGCGAGTACGAACGCTTTTAGTACTGCCTCGTACGGTGCCGCGAAGGTGCGCTCGAGCGATTTCTTCGACGCGAAGTTCAAGCGTCGCTCAAGCGCTTCGCTCGCGCTCATTACGACGCCCACCAGCGGCGCGGGGATGCCGGCAAGCGCGCCGAGTGCGCTATACTCCGCCTCGGTCATGCCGGAGCCCGGCACCTCACCGCGCGCGACTTCGGCCAGTACCGCTTTAATGCTCGGACGCGTAGACGGCTTCGATTCCAAGTCTGCTACCTCCGGGTATCGACCTTCGCCGTGGTCGGCAACTTATCGTGATTCCATTCCATCCACGAACCGTCGTACACGGCGACGTCGCGAAAGCCGGCCTCCAGCAGTGCGAGATACGCGCCGGACGCGGATACGCCGCTGCCGCACGATACGATCGTTCGTTTGCGGCGATCGAGAGCGAGCGAGTCGACGAGCGCACTCAGCGTTTCCGCCGGTGCGATTCGACCGCCGTGCGCGTCTTCGAGTAAGAGATTTCCGGATAGGCGGCGAGCGTTTGCGATGTCACGGTCGCGCAGCGCGTACGTCTTGTCGCGTTGGGTTTCCAACAGCTGCGCGTCGCTGCGGCCGGTCGCGACGGCGAGCACTTCGTCACGCGTGGCGCGCAGCCGGTACGCGACGTGCGGCGTGAATATCTGCGCCGGATACGATGGAACGTCGCTCGTGAGGGGCAAGCCGGCCGCCGTCCAAGCGCGGTATCCGCCGGCCATAACGCTTACCCGGTCGTGCCCGTAATAGCGAAACATCCAGACGATGCGCGCCGCGTACGGTACCTCGCCCTCATCGTATGCAACGATCGTCGTTTCGTCGCCGATGCCGAGCGCGCCGACGACCTGCGCGAAGCGCTCGGGAGGCGCGACGCGCGCCGCATAGGGCGTTGCCGGATCGTGCAGGTCCGTCGCGTAGTCGATATGCACGGCGCCGGGCAGATGTCCGAGCGCGTACAGCTCGGCGCCCGTCGGCGCATCTAGTCCCGGAACTCCGTGCGGCATACTCCGCGCGTCGACGACGCGAACGGCTGCGTCGTCGATGCGCTCGAGAACCCAACTTGGTTCCACGAACGGTGCGGTCAACGTTCGAGCCGGCGCTTAGGCGGGAACGGCGACGCGCCGCAGGTCGAATCGTTTTTCGGCATCGTCGACGATGTATTTACCGATGGCGAGCGACGCCGTCGCCGCGGGCGAAGGCGCGTTGCGCACGTGCACGATGCCTTCGGCGCCTTCGAAAACGAAGTCGTCCACAAGCGACCCGTCCGGAGCCATCGCTTGGGCGCGAACCCCGGCCGGACCGGGCAGGCAATCTTCGGGTTGCAGCTCGGGAATGTAGCGTTGCAACGCCTTGACGTACGCACTGCGCACGAGATCGCGATACATCTCGCCCGCGCCGATCTTCCAATATTTCGTCGCGAGCTTTACGAAGCCGGGATACGTGATCGCGTCCCACAGTTCGGGCGGATTGATTTCGAAGAACGAATAGCCCTCGCGCGCGAAGGCGAGCACCGAGTTCGGTCCGAGCCAGATCGAGCCGTCCATGCGCGGCGTGAAATGCACGCCGAGAAACGGAAATTCAGGATCGGGAACCGGATAGATATTGCCTTTAACGAGATGTGACTTTTCCGCTTTCAGAATCAGATAGTCGCCGCGGAAGGGAACGATCTTCGGATCGCGGTCGCCGCCCGTCATTTTGGCGAGCCGGTCGGAATAGACGCCGCCGCACGTGATGACGGATTTCGCTTGGATCTCGCCTTTCGGCGTGGAGAGAACGGTCACGCCGCCGCGCCGCGAAATACTCGTTACTTGATGACCGAGAAAAAAGTCGGCGCCGGCCTCCATGCCGTCCGTCGCGTACGAGCGCGAAACGCGACCCCAATCGACGATGCCGGTAACGGGCGAAAAAATGGCCTTGATGCCGCGGCAGTGCGGTTCGCGTTCCGCGACGCCGGCGGCATCGAGCATCTGCAAGCCTTCGACGCCGTTCTGCTGCCCGCGCTCCCAGAGATCTTGCAGCCGGCCGAGTTCGCTTTCTTCCGTGGCGACGATCAGCTTGCCGACCTGCTTGTATTCGATGCCCTTGCGCTCGCAATATTTCCAAGCGAGGTGTCGCCCCTCGACGCAGAGCTTGGCTTTGAACGAGCCGGGTTTATAGTAAATACCCGAATGAATGACGCCGCTGTTCCGTCCCGTCTGATGCTTGTTGAACGCATCTTCCTTCTCGACGCCCGCGACTTTCAGATGCGGAAAACGCTCCTTTAATTCGCGCGTGGTGGCCAGGCCGACGATTCCGCCGCCGACGACTGCGATGTCATAGATCATGCCGCCGGTATTCTCTTTCGAGCGACGGCCGTCCGCTCGATGTTTGCGCCGCCGCGACAGGCCAAACGAGGCGTTCAAGGGGCGCAAAGTTGGCGGCCGGAAGATGCTCGCATGACGAGCGCGTTGCCCCGCACGACCCCTTTCGTAAACGAGCCGATTCGCACGTTTGCGAGCGCGCCCGAGTGCGCGGCCATGGAGGCGGCCCTCGATCGCGCGCGCGCGCGCTTCGGGCAGCATTACCCCGTCGTAATCGGCGGCCGTGCCATCGAGACGGTCGCGCGTATCGAGTCGCGCAATCCCGCGCGTCCGAGCGACATCGTCGGTTCGGTCGGGTCGGCTTCCGTCGAGCATGCCCGCACGGCCGTCGAGACGGCAGCGCGGGTTTTCGAAACCTGGAAGCGCACGAGCGCGGACGAGCGAGCGGCGTATCTCTTCGCGGCGGCCGAGGGCATCAGGCAGCGCCGGGACGACTTCAACGCGTTACTGGTGTTCGAGGTTGGGAAGACGTGGATCGAAGCGGACGCCGACACTGCCGAAGCGATCGACTTCCTTGAGTTCTACGCGCGTGAAGCGCTACGCTATGCGAATCCACCGCACCCGACGCCCGTCGCCGGAGAAGAGAACCGGCTGACGTATTTGCCGCTGGGCGTCGGCATCGTGATCCCGCCCTGGAACTTCGCATTCGCCATTATGGCCGGCATGACGACCGCGGCGCTGGTTGCCGGCAACACGGTCGTCCTGAAGCCGTCGAGCGATTCGCCGTTGATCGCCGCCGTTTTCGTCGATCTCCTGACCGAAGTCGGGGTACCGGCCGGCGTGGTCAACTTCGTGCCGGGCTCCGGCCGGGCGATCGGCGATGCGCTCGTTGCGCACCCGAAGACGCGCTTCGTCGCGTTCACGGGGTCGAAAGAAGTCGGCCTGCACATCAACGAGCTCGCAGCCAAACCGCAAAGCGGACAGATCTGGATCAAGCGCGTGATCGCCGAAATGGGCGGCAAGGATTCCATCGTCGTCGCTGCGGACGCCGATCTCGATGCCGCGGCGGACGCGATCGTCGCCTCGGCCTTCGGATTTGCCGGACAGAAGTGCTCCGCGTGCTCCCGGGCGATCATCGATTCCGCCGTGTACGGCGCGGTCGAGCAGAAGATCGTCGACCGGACGCTCGCGCTGACGCTCGGAGATCCGGTGGAACGGGGCGTTTTTGTCGGACCGGTCATCAATGAGGCCGCGCTCGAGACGATTCTCGGCTACGTCGATACGGCGCTGGCCGAAGGCGGCCGGCTCGTCGCCGGCGGCAAACGCGCCGAAGGCGAAGGCTACGTCATCGAACCGACCATCATCTCGGGCGTCTTGCCGGACGCGACGATCGCGCAGGCTGAAATCTTCGGACCAGTACTCGCCCTGATCGAAGCGCCCAACTACGAACATGCGCTGGCGATTGCGAACAACACGGAGTTCGGGCTGACGGGTTCCGTCTTCTCGACCGACGACGTGAAGCTGGAGCGCGCGCGCGACGACTTTCACGTCGGCAATTTGTACTTTAATAGGAAGTGCACGGGGGCGCTCGTCGGTGCGCATCCCTTCGGCGGCTTCAATATGTCGGGCACCGATTCGAAAGCCGGAGGATACGATTACCTGATGTTATTCACGCAGGCGAAGCTGGTGTCCGCGAAACGCGCCGGTGCCGGAAACGGCCGTGCCGGCGGCGAGTGAACGGCCGGCGTACCGCCTACCGCGAACGGTTCGCAAAATGCCGGCCGCAAGTGTTGACTCCGCTTGAACGCAGTGCTAAGATAACGGCCGTGACTCTGACGTCTCGCCACTCCGGTGCGGTCAGTGATCCGGTCCGTGTAGGGCCTGACGTTTGTGTTCGTTCCTTGAAAACTGAGCAGTACAGTAGCGCATAAGTCTGTGGGTCTCCATCGCGGAGAGCAGATGAAGGCGCGGCGAAAGCCGCGTTTTTTGTTTGATCTACGTTATGTGAGAATTTAGTCAGTCGCGCCGAGACCCGGCTCCACCGGTGCTTCGGAGTACGCGATTGACCGTACAAATATGACTGATCTTAAGACGTCAAAGCGTCGGAGATCGTAATGGACTCGAGTTCGCTCGAGTCTAGCTTAGTCAGCAGTTTTTAGAGCCTCAAAGGCTCCAAAGAACTCCGGCCACGGCCGCCTTTGGCGGACGTTGCCGGGCAAGATATTTTTGGAGAGTTTGATCCTGGCTCAGGATTAACGCTGGCGGCGTGCCTAACACATGCAAGTCGAACGAGGTAGCAATACCTAGTGGCAGACGGGTGAGTAACACGTGGGCAACCTACCGTAGAGTGGGGGATAACTAACCGAAAGGTTAGCTAATACCGCATGAAACGTGCTGTGGCATCACAGAACGTTAAAAGGAGCAATCCGCTTTATGACGGGCCCGCGTCCGATTAGCTAGTTGGTGGGGTAACGGCCTACCAAGGCTCCGATCGGTAGCTGGTTTGAGAGAGCGACCAGCCACACTGGGACTGAGAAACGGCCCAGACTCCTACGGGAGGCAGCAGTGAG
>JALYUE010000156.1 GCA_030853925.1 Vulcanimicrobiota bacterium
GCTTAAACGTCGCGATGTCGAGTAGCGGGCGCACGTTCCATCCGACCGAGATTCCGTTCTTTCACGAGCTCGCGCGACGTATCGGCCAAGCCGTGGCGAGCGCGGAGATCTTCGAGCGCGAACGGCGCGCGGCGCGCGAGTTCCAAGCGGCGGCGCTGCCGTCGCACCTTCCGACCGTAGCAGGCATGCGCTTCGAGACGCTGTACGAAGCCGCGCAGAGCGAAGCCGCCGTCGGCGGCGACTGGTACGACGTCTTCCGCCTGCCCGATGGAAGAATCGTCTTGAGCATCGGGGATGTGTGCGGCAGCGGTCTCCATGCCGCCGTCGCGATGGCGAGCGTGCGGCAAAGCATCCGCACGGCCGCTCTCATCAACCCGGACCCGGCCGCCGTTCTTAGCGCGGTGGACCGTATCGTCCGCGCCATGGACGACGCACTTTTTGTAACGGCGTTCGCTGCGGTTATCGATCCCGTGTGGTTCGTGATGCTGTTCGCCTCCGCCGGGCACCCGCCGCCGCTGCTGCGCGGGCCGGACGGCAGCATAAAAACGCTGCGCGATCCCGATCTGCCGCTCGGTTTACGCGAGCGCGGCGAACATGCCGCCGCACGCATCGCCATCGCGCCCGGTTCGATGCTCGTCGCTTATACGGATGGGTTAACGGAGTTCGATCGGGATCCGATTGAAGGCGAGCAGGTCGTCGCGCGCGCGCTGCGCGAGGCCGGAATGCACGACGTTCCGCGCGAGCTTTTCAACGCGGCGGCGCGGGGCCGCGCGGCGCATGACGATATCGCCATTTTAGCCGTCGCTTTCGATTGCAAACTGATGGATATCGACGGCCCTATGCGAGCGGCACACTGGGAGATCGATGCTCGCGACGCCGTCGCGGCCGGCGCTATCCGCCGCGACTTCGTGCAGCGTTTGACTGCGGCCGGACTCGAAGAAAACGACGTCGCGTCGGCAGAACTCGTTCTCGTGGAGTTGCTCGCGAACGTCGTGAGGTATACGCCTGGTAAGGCGCGCGTCGTCCTAGATATCTCGGGGCACGCCCCCGTCGTACAGGTCGCCGACGACGGTAAAGGGTTCGAGTTCAAGCCGCGCCTACCGGCGGACGTGATGTCTGAATGCGGGCGCGGTCTATTCCTCATCAGCGCTCTCTCAAACGAATTTTCGGTCGAACGGCGACGGCTTGGCGGAAGTAGAGCCCGAGCGGTGTTATGCGGACGCGTACGCCGGCCTGCGCGCGCGGCGGACGTCAGCGCAGGTAGCGGTCCAGCCACTCCAGCCACAAGTCCGTGAGATCCTCGGCGTCTCGGTAGTTGCTCGGCCCGTGCGTCTGGGACGAGAAGACAACGAACTTGACGGGCACGCCGTTGTCTTTGAGTGCGTGGAACATCGCGTACGACATCGATACCGGCACGACGGGATCACCCGTCGTGCTCCAGATCAGCGTCGGCGTCGTAATCTCGCGCGCGAACTCGATCGGCGACTGCGAGCGATAGAGCGCGCGGCCGCCGAGCGCGTACGGCGACGTGCCGAAGTAATAGCGGTTCTGGACGTTACTGACCGATAGGTCGTACGAAGCAACTTCGTCGTCGACGGCGGCTCCACTGACGGCGGCGCGCCACACGTGATGGCGCACCGTCAGCCACGATGTCAAGAGACCGCCGTACGACCATCCGGAAACGCCGACGCGCGTCGCGTCGGCAATTGGCAGGCGTTCGACTGCCGCGAGTCCGGCCATGATATCGCGCGCCGGACCTTCGACCGTATCGCGATAAATCGCATGCATGTACGCGTTGCCGTCGGAATCGCTGCCGCGATAATTGGGTTGGAAAACGATGTATCCGCGCGCTGCGATCAATTGGGCGAGCGGCCAATTCTCCCAGGCGAAGTCCGTCACACTGGCGAGTCCCGGCCCGCCGTGAATCAACACAACGATCGGATAACGCCGGCCCGGCCGACGCTGCGGGGGAAACGTCAGCACGCCGCTTTCGCGGCCGGCCGGCCCTCGCCACGCGAACGGCCGCATGTCGCCGAGCTGCAGTCGCTCGCTGAAGGCATTGAAACGCGTCAGCCGCCGCGGCCGCTGCGTGAGCGACGGCATATAGTAGAGCTGGCGCGGCGTGCGCGCATCCGTCGCGACGAACGCGACGCTTCCGTCGCGCGCGACGCTCGCGGCGATTCCCGCATCGAACGTGCTGCTGCTGTACGCATCGCACACGATGTTGCGCTCGCCGAGGTCGACGCGCGCCGCGAGCCCGCGAGCGACACGACCCAGGCGCGCACGCGCGCGCCGTCGCTGGCGCAGATCAACAGCGACTTGCCGTCCGGCAGCCATAGCGATCCGCCGACGTTGCGATCTAAGCTCCGCGTCAGGGCGACGTCGCGTCCGTGCGCTACGACGTGCAGCTCGTTTTCCGACAAGAAATCGCCGTCGCGCGGATACCAATACGCGAACTGCCCGCCGCTCGGAGCGGGCTGCACACTGCGGCGCGAGGCAACGTCGAGTTCGTACAGCGCCGAAACATCGTCGTCACCCGGAACCGCAGTCGCGACGCGCGTATAGAGCACGCGGCGGCCGTCCGGCGTCCAAGCGAACTGCGGCGTGAAAATGCCCGCACGATCGGTCGGCGGCAACGTCCACGCGCCCGACGTCAAGCGCCGCGCCGCGCCACCGGCCGCCGGGACCGACCAGAGGTGAATCGGCGCAGCGGGCGAGGTCGCCGTATACTCGTTATCGCCGGCTTCGAAATAATTGGATGCGCGCGCGACGCGGGCGACGCGTCGTACGGACGCAAAAGCGATCTCGGCACCGTCCGGACGCCAGGCGAAGTCGACGACGTCCCGCGCCAGGTGCGTTACTTGCGTGACGCGTGCCGCGACGTCACGTACGAACACTTGCGCGTGCTTGCCGTCCGCGCCGAGTGCGATGTAGCCGAGTCGGGTGCCGTCGGTCGACCAGCGCGGAGTGCTGACGTCGCGCCCGACGACGAAAGTCGAGATCGCGCCCGACGCCCGTCGATGCCGAGCAATTTGCTCGTGTACGCCGCGCTTCGCCGCTCGGGAAACATTGCAACAAAAACAATGCGTTTGCCCTCCGGCGAGATGGCGGGTTGCCCGATGTTGACGATCCGGCCGATATCGGAAGAGCGCAACGTCCGCGCTTGCGCGGTAAGCGACGGCGCTGCGAGCGTCGCGAATGCGGCCAGTGCCGCGATCGCATACGCCCAATGACGAAGGCACTCGCTCGTTCGAACTCTCACGATGCGAGTGAAGCTTACTATTAGTACGACGAGGAACCTAGGCGCGCCAATCGGTCGTCGCGCCTCACTGCAGCACTAAGGTCGTCAAAAAGACCGCCGACATCTCAAGACAAGGGGGATTTTGTCTTGCAGAACATTCGACTTCGCGGTCTCGCGCTCGCAGCTACGGGCGCGGTCGCCGTGCTCGCAACGGGAAGCGCTTCCGCTCAAAACGTTTCGGTGACGCTCAACGGGTCGCCCGTCAACCTCGTTCCCGCGCCGATCTCTCGCGCCGGCCGCGTCTTCGTTCCGCTACGCGGCGTTTTCGAAAAGCTCGGCGCGTCGGTCGTCTACGCCGGCGGTACGATCAACGCCCAAGGCAACGGGCGTTCGGTCGCACTGCGAATCGGCTCGACGCAAGCCACCGTCGACGGCCAAGCGCAGGCGCTCGATGTGGCGCCGTTCATCGTCGGAGCGAGCACCTACGTACCGCTACGCTTCGTCTCGCAAGCGCTCGGCGCCACCGTAAATTACGACGGCTCGAGCCACGTGGTGGCGCTGACGCGCGACGGCGGCGGCGCAAACATGCCCGCCTCAACGATCACGCCGCAACCCGCCGCGGGCCAACCGGCAAAGAGTGCGTTGACAC
>JALYUE010000172.1 GCA_030853925.1 Vulcanimicrobiota bacterium
GTGCACGCCGAGCCCAATCTCCATCTCGCCGTCGGCGAGCTCAAAGGTGGCTTTGCCGGCAGCCGGCACGATGCACGACGATAGCCCGACGCCCATCGTGCGGCAGTTGGCATTCGCTTTACGACCGGCGGCTTCGACTTCATCGAGCGTCGCCATCTCTTCGGCGCGAGCACCTAAGATTTTGAAGATAAAGAAGTCGCCCGCAATACCGCGACGCTCGTCTTCCTCGCCCTTCGGCGCCGAAGCGACGTCGTCCGTAACGAGTACCGTACGTACGTCGATACCATCTTCGGCGAGCGTCTCGGCCGCGATCTCGAAATTCATCACGTCGCCGCTGTAATTGCCGAATGAAAAGACGATGCCGGCGCCGCCGTCGATTGCGCGAGAGGCCGCAACTGCCGGATCCGGCGGCGGTGAAGCGAAGACGTTGCCCACGGCGACGCCGTCCGCGCCGCCGCGCCCGACGTAGCCGATGAACGCCGGTTTGTGTCCGGAGCCACCTCCGAAGAGGACGCCGACCTTGCCGCGTTTCGCTTCGCCCGTGCGCACGATCGCCCGGCCGCCCGCGCCGTCGAGGCGGCGCACTTTTGAGGCGTGAGCGCGAACGAAGCCGTCGAGCATTTCGTCGACGACCTGGTACGGATCGTTGATTAGTTTCCTCACGAGCGTTCCTTCACGCGATAGTCGGCGTCGACCTGATTCATTTTCTCGACTTTACGCGTCGAGTTGCCGCCCGCAAAGTCCGATGCGAGCCACGCGTCGACGATCGACTTCGCGAGCTCGGGCCCGATCACGCGAGCGCCGAGCGCGATGACTTGCGCGTCGTTGCTCTTGCGCGCGCGCTCAGCCGAATATGTATCGTGCGCTTGCGCGGCACGTACGCCCGGTACTTTGTTCGCGGTAATCGCCATCCCGATGCCGGTACCGCAGATGAGGATGCCGCGCTCTTCGGTTCCGCTCGCGATGTCTTCGGCTACGGCGCGAGCGATGTCGGGGTAATCCGTGTCGGGCTTGCCTTGCGCCGACGCAACGCCGTAATCGTGCGCTTCGATCCCGCGCGTCTTCAAGTGAGCGACGACGGTTTCTTTGAGGTCGAAACCCGCTTCGTCGCAACCGATGGCGATTCTCATCTGCTCACGCTCCGGCAACCGCGACGGTCGTTTTCGCATCGAACGCCGCGAGCGTTGCGCGCAGCATCAGAGCGGTCGACGTCGCTCCCGCATCCTGATGTCCGCGCGTCCGCTCGCCGAGTTTCGCAGCGCGGCCTTTCGTAGCGATCATGCCCTTTGTCGCGAGGGCGCCCGCATCCGCGGCTTCGCTCGCGGCGCGCAGCACGTCGATGGCCTTCGCGCCCGTGCCCGCACTGCGTGCAGCAGCTTCGGCTGCGGGAGCGAACGCATCGAGCATCGTCTTATCGCCGACCTTCGTCTTGCCGCGGAGCACGATCCCTTCGCTGCAGGCGGCGAGCATCGCAGCGACCGTCGGCCCGTCGAGGACCGATTTGCCCGCTGCGACTTTGCCCGCTTTGACGAGCGCGGTTCCGTACAGCGGGCCCATAGCGGCGCCGACACCGCTGATCAGCGATTTACCGACGACATCGAGAAAGGCTCCGATGTCGTTATCGTCGTTTTCCGCGACTGCCGCGACGGCGCCGCGCGCCCCGAGTGCGAGACTCATGCCGTGATCGCCGTCGCCGCCTGCGGCGTCGAGAGCGGATAAAACGTCGGCTTGCGCTTCGATCGCCGCCGCTACGACACCCAGGACGCGTTGCAGTTCGGTCACCGCGTTCTTATGATTTGCCGAGCGTGAAGGGACCGGTGTAGTTGCGCACGTTGGCTTTGGTGATCAGAAGGCAATCGAAGAGTTGCTTCTCGCTAGCCGCACCCGTCTTGCCGCTCTTAATGAACGAGTCGGCCTCGTCGACCGCCTTTTTCGAGAAGACGGCCACCGGCTGAAGCACGGTGTATTGCAGATCGCCGGCCTTGATCGATGCCACGGCGTCCGGAGAACCATCGAAGCCGCCGACCTTGACGCTCGACAACTTGCCCGAAGTCTTCAACGCCGCAATCGCACCGAGCGCCATCTCGTCATTACCGCTGATGACGCCGATGATGTTGGGGTGCGCTTGGAGCATGCTTTGCATCTTGTCGTGGCCCTGGGTACGATTCCAGTTGGCGACTTGCGAATCGACTTTTTTGAGCCCGGGATACTGGGTCAGGACCGTCGCGTATCCGTTCGATCGCGTGGCGGCATTGTTGTCGGATGGAGCGCCCAAAAGCTCGACGTAATTGCCCTTTTGTCCGACGTTTTTCACCCACTGCTGCGCGCCTAAAGCCGCACCCTGCGCGTTGTTGGAGACCAGTTGGGCCTTTGCCAAACCCTCTTGGTTGATCTCGGCGTTGACGAGCAAAACGGGAATGTTTGCTGCAATCGCCTTTTTTACCGCGCCGATCGACCCGCTCGCGTTGGCGGGGTCGAGGATGATCGCCACGGACTTGTTGGTGATCGCGGTATCGATCAAGTTGCTTTCGGTATTCGTATCGCCCTTCGACGCCCCGACGTTCGCGGTGTAGCCGAGCTTGCGCGCCTCGGCAGACGCGACTTTGCCTTCGGTGAGCCAATACGGATTCGAGGGGTCGTTCACGATGATCGTGATAAGGCCGCCCTTGGAGCCGGCCGCGGAAAGCGGCGTTACCGAACCTGCAACGAGCGGAGCGGCGAGGGCGAAAGCCGTAAATGTCAGCAGTTTAGCGCGAGTAGTCATTAAATAACTCCAGTCTTGAATAGTAAAATTACGTTGCTGCCTTCTCGCGAACGATAGAGTCCGCTGGAACGTTGCTTCCGCCTCGCGGAGTCGATGGGCCGCCCGTCCGGCCCGCAGGCTTGACGCGACGGCGATATTGAACGGAGTTGAGCAACACGGCCGCCACGATGACGGCGCCGGTGAACACCGTTTGCCAATACGATGAAATACCGATGATGACCAACCCGTCGGAAAGAAATCCGATGACGAAAGCTCCGAGCAACGTTCCACGCACGTTGCCGCGGCCGCCGGTCAAGGCCGCGCCGCCGATGACGACGGCTGCGATCGCCGTCAGCTCGTAGGTCGTGCCCGCGGTTGGTCCGGCCGAGGTCAGCTCCGACGAGAGGATGAGGCCCGCTATGGCCGCACAGATTCCCGAGAGCATGTACACGGAAAGCTGCACCGTTTTTACCGGCACGCCCGACAACTCGGCGGCGCGTTCGTTGCCACCGGAGGCGTACAGCCAGCGACCGAACGGCGTGCGGCTCAGCACGAGCGTGGCGACGATCGCAATCACCACCATCACGAGAACGCCGATGGGGATACCGAACATACGATTGAATCCGAGCCAATCGAAGCCGGTATTTCCGAGTTCTGCTTTGCCGGCCAAATCGTTGTACGTCAGGCCGTTCGTCATCAGCAGAGCGATGCCGCGCACCATGTACATGACGCCGAGGGTCGCGACGAAAGCCGGCACCTTGAATCGCGCGACGAGGACGCCGTTAAAAAATCCGATCGAGGCGCCGAGCGCGATGCTCAACACGACCACGACCCAAACCGGAGGATAGAGCACGATACCGAGCGAGGGCACCGTCACGCCCTGCATGAGGAATCCCGCGACCACGCCCGCAAGTCCGAGGGTGGATCCCACGGACAAGTCGATTCCACCGTTTAGAATGACCAGCAGCATACCGATTGCGAGAATTGCAAAGAGGGCGACGTGCGAGGACATCGTCAGAAAATTGCTGACGGCAAAATAATTCGGCGATAGAAGCGAGAAGACGACGACGATCAAGATCAGTGCGAAGAAGGCGCGGCCTTCGAGCAGCAATCTGCCGAGGTCGAACCCGTCGCCGAGAAGGCCCGGGGCCGAGCGCTTGCGATCGGCGTCTACCATCGTTCGAAACTCCGCTCTTGGTCGCTCATGCTGCGATGACGGCTTCGCCCGACGCGGCCATGATCTCGTCTTTCGTTACGTCCGGCCCGAACTCGGCCGATATCTTGCCGCGGCGCATCACGATGATCCGATGCGCGATGCTGAGGCACTCGCCGAGTTCCGAGGTCGAGAACAGAACCGCAAGCCCGCGCGCCGCTCGTTCGGTCAGCAACCGGAACACTTCGGCTTTCGCGCCGACGTCGATACCGCGGCTCGGTTCGTCCAAGAGAATGACCCTCGGGTTCGTCATTAACATCTTGCCGATAACGACTTTCTGCTGGTTGCCTCCCGACAGGGAACCGATGGGCGCCCCGCCGCCCGCAGTCTTCACGTGCACGTCGCGGATGGCGTCGTCGATCAACGCTCGTTCCCGTGGTCGCGACAACAGCACCCGCTTGACGATAGCGCCGATGTTGGGCAGCGAAATATTCTCACCGACCGACATAGTTTGAACGAGCCCGTCGCGTTGACGGTCCTCCGGCACGAGAACGAGACCGCTTGCGATGCGTTCGGCGATGCTCAGCCGAGCGATGTCCTTGCCTTCCAGCAGAACCCGCCCGCTCGTCATCGGCACCCGTCCCGCGACGCACTCGAGCAACTCGGTGCGCCCGGCGCCCATCAGTCCGTAGATGCACACGACCTCGCCCGCTCGAACGTCGAGCGACAGATGGTCGACGACCGAAACGTTCGCGCCGGACGGATCGGCTACCGTCAGATCGTCGATCGAAAGAGCGACTTCGCCAAAGGTGTAGCCTTGCGGCGGCGAACCAAGGTCGAAGTTTTCGCCCACCATATTGCGCACGATCCACTCGAGATCGATGTCTTTCGCGTCGGCGTTCGCCGTTATGGAACCGTCGCGGAGCACCACGGCATAATCGCTAATCTGCAAGGCCTCTTCGAGGTGATGCGAGATGTAGACGATCGCCACACCCCGCGCCGTCAGATCTCGAATCACCTTGAAGAGCACTTCCACTTCGGCCGCGCTGAGCGCCGACGTCGGCTCGTCCATAATGAGAATGCGTGAGTCGACGGAGAGCGCGCGCGCGATCTCTACAATTTGCTGCTGTCCCAGGCGCAGGTTCTCGACTAACGTCAGCGGGTCGATCTCTTCTTCCAGCTCCGCCATCAGCGCGCGCGCCTGGCGCGCCTCCTCTGCGAAATCGACACCGGTCGCGGACTGAAGCTCTCGCCCCATGAAAATGTTGTCGCGCACGCACAGATTGGGCGCTAAGCTCAGCTCCTGATGGATGATCGAGATACCGCGATCGCGCGCTTCTGCGGAAGACGAGAAGGTCACGCGGCTGCCGTCCAGCTCGATCGTGCCCGAGGTGGGCGTCTCCACACCGGAGAGGATTTTCATCAGCGTCGACTTACCCGCACCGTTTTCGCCGAACAGCGTCGTGACGGTGCCGCGATGGATGGCGAAATTAACGCCCTTCAAAGCGCGCGTGCCGCCGTAGGTCTTCACGATGTCGCGGGCGATGAGGACGACGTCCCCGCCTGCCGGCTCGATGTCGAGTGCCGGTGTCATTGAACGTTCAGTTTCGCGGGAGTGACGAGCCAATTCTTCGGATCGGTCAGCTGGAAGGCGCCCACGACCGATATCGTTTTTCCCTTGAGCTTTGCAGCGTCGACCTTCGCTAAAACCTGTTTCTTCATCTCGTTATTGAGGGCCGCACCGGCGTTCTGGTAGTCGATTTGATTGGTGAACTGCCCGAAATTGATCGTGCTCGTCGCGTCGCGAAGATCGGTCCCGATGATTGCGGGGCCCGTCTGCACCTGGATGACGACGGATTTAGGAACGCCCCCGACGGCGACGGCATACGTGCCGAAGTCCCCCTTGCCCACGACTCCGGAGAACTTGACGGAAAACTCGGGACCCGCGCCCGTCGGCACGCCGTACTGCTTGGCTGCGGCGGCCGGATCTTTCGCGATCGCCGCCGCGAGCGTGCCGGCAGCGACGGCCCGCTGCTCCATAGCAGCCTGTACCTTTGGAAACTCCGTCGACCCGTACTCCGCCGCGACAAAATTTCCGGCTCGGACGTTCGCGGCCGAGTCGATCTTGACGACTTTCGTACTGAGCGCCATGGCGAGAACGAGCACGACGCCCGCCGCACAAGTAACGATGAGACGGAGATTCGGCGGCGCGCGCCGCTTTGCAGCGACGGCAGATCGAACGCTCATCGCGCGACGGCTCGTACCCTTGACGGTAAGAACGGGGCGAACCACCGATGACTTTCGTCGAGCGCCTCGCACATGGCGCGCGTCTCGAGCGCTCGAAGCTCCGGACGAGATAGAGCCATCGCCACTCCATGTAAACGGTTACGAAATTTTCCTGCGACTTTCGTATTGATGCCTGCCGGAATCCTTCCTAGTAGCGCAGCGATGAAGCGGCGGACGAGATGCGCGATGGAAGGCGGCTATGCTCGTTCGGGCAACGAGGCGGACTATGCCCTTTGACAAGCTCTGGATCGGCACGAGCTGGAAGATGAGCAAGCTACGCGCCGACGCGCGGAGCTTTGGGCGAGCGCTGGCCGAATCCGAACTTGCTTACGGCGATGCCGCGCAACTCTTCGTCGTCCCGCCGTTCACGGCGGTGGCAGAGCTCGCCGACATTCTGGCGGGCACGCGAGTGGCGGTCGGCGTCCAAAATTTGCACTGGGCCGATTCCGGGCCTTGGACGGGCGAAATCTCCGGCGCCATGGCGGCCGACTGCGGCGCGACCCTC
>JALYUE010000175.1 GCA_030853925.1 Vulcanimicrobiota bacterium
GGTCTACGTTATTTGGGCGTCGGCCGGCATAATGCGACGGCGTTCTCCTCACGTATCCTCCCCAAGCCTCAAGCGGCGCTGGCATAATCGGTTAGGAGTTAAAGTAATGCGTCTACGTACGATCAACAGAACGACGACGAGCATCGTCACGGGCGGTGCGGGCTTTCTCGCAAGCCATCTGGTCGATGCCTTGATTAGTGCCGGGCACCGCGTCATCGTGATAGACGACCTCTCGACCGGCCGCGTCGCGAATCTTTCCGGTGCCCTGCAGACGGGAATGGTCACCTTCGTCTACGGCGACGTGTCGACCGTCGCCGCAGCGCTCGAGGAGACGCTGCTCACGCTCAAGTCGACACGGATCGACAACATCTTCCACTTCGCTTCGCCTGCGAGTCCGGAGGCATACTCGGCGCACCCGTGGGAGACGCTGCTTGCCAACTCCGTCGGGACGATGTCGCTCATCGATCTCGCGATCGACCGTAGAGCCAGGTTCGTCTATGCGTCGACATCCGAGGTGTACGGCGATCCACTCGTGCATCCGCAGCCCGAACATTACTTCGGCAACGTCGATCCGATCGGGCCGCGCGCATGCTACGACGAGGGCAAGCGTTTCGGCGAAGCCGCCGTATCCGTCGCCGCCACGCGCCGAGGCCTGGACGCGCGGATCTTACGCTTCTTCAACATCTACGGACCGCGCATGGACCTCTCCGACGGACGATTGATTCCGGCGCTGCTTTCGGCCGTCGAGCGGGGGCAACCGCTGCCGATCCACGGCTCAGGAAGTCAGAGCCGCTCGATGACGTACGTGACGGACGCCGTAGCGGGCATTCTCGCGGTTATCTCCCAGCACGACACGTGGCGCCCGGTCAACGTCGGTTCCGACGAGGAACTTACGGTCGAAGAAGTCGCGGCCGCCGTAGCCGCAGCGAGCAAAAGGCCACTGGAGATCACGCATTTGGAACCGCGCTTGGGCGACCCGCAACGCCGCAAGCCCGACCTTTGCACTCTGCGAAGTTTGGGCTGGGAAGCGAAAACGAGCTTTCGAGAAGGGATACGCATGACGTGCGATTGGTTCGAGCGCGAGCGCGTGCGGCAGCCCGTCGCATGAATCCGGCCCTCCCGCAACACGAAAAGCTGCACTTGAAGTTTGAGTCGGCGAATTGCTGCGTGCGCGCACCCGCTGCAGCGGCGACGTCGCTGCGCTCGATCTTCGCCCGTCATCTCGGCACGACGGCCGACGTCGACATCGACGCGTCGATCGAAATCGACGGTCCGCAGTGGATGGTGTCGTGCGGCGCCGTGCCCGAAAACCGCGTCGTGCTCGCCGAGCCTTCACTGCTCGATGTAGCGCGAAGCGTCGTGCGCGTGATCGAACGCCCGCTCGCGGCACGCTTCGATGCGACGATCGAAAAGGGTATCGTGCTCAGCTTGGCCGGAGAAGCCGTCGTCTTCGACGGTGCCGGCGACGGGGATCTTTTCGTCCTGATCGCGCATCTGACGGCCCGTAACTGGAAGGTCGTGGCTACTGCCGCATCGTTCGTGAATCGGCACGGACGTTTAAATGGCATCCAGCAGCTCTTGTCCGCGCGGTCAGCGATGATCCCGAAGGTACCCGTGATGTATCGCGGCGTGATCGAAATGTCGCCGTGGTACGTCGCGCAGAAAGACATCCATTTTTATGCGGTGGAGCCGGCACGCGCGCTCGGCGCGAGCGTTTGGAGCGAATCGGCTCGTCCGCGCGCGCGGGTGAACATCGTGCCGCCGACCTCCTTCGGGCCGACGCTCGCAAGCATCGAATCGCGCGATTCGCGCGATCGGGACCTGCGCGTCGCGAAGCTCGCGCTCGGCGATCCGATCGCGACGGCCGATCTCTTCGAAACCTGGTGGCACGCCGAGGTTGCCGGCGCCGTCTCCGCTTAGTCTACGGCAACCCGGCGACGCGGCGCGCTAACCAGGAGCCGGGGCGAAGCTGCGCCTCGCATCTGGCGTACTCGGCGAAACGCTCGCCGGCATCGAGTTCGGCAAGTTCGATCGCAGCTCGCGCCGCGAGCCATTGGTATCCGAGTTCGTCGAAGATATCGAAGGCTGCTAAGAAGTTCACCACGGCAAAACCGTTGTTCCCGAGCGCTAAGCTGACCGCGCCCTCCGCCATGTTTTCGTAAGCGCGTGGATGGCGCATCACGTTATGCAACGCGTACGGCGAGAGATGCGAACCGATCGCACGGTACCGCGATAATATCGCTCCGGCTCGCGCCGGCGCGAAGGCCGCGAGTTCTCCGGCCAGCTGCGCGAGACCGATTCGTTCTTCGCCAACGTCGTTCCAATCGACGCAGTCCGCAAGGGCGGCGGCATACTCGATTTCTTCGCGTGCGCTGTGTCGCTCGTGGAGCTCGCGCCCCAGGGACGCCCGATCCACGTATGCGATGATCTTCCACGGTTGCGTCGGAGCTATGTCGACGCAAAGGCGGAAACTGCGAAACGCCGACAGATCGTCACCGCAAAGCGCGCTCGACCATCCGAGCGCCCGATGGATCTCGAATTGCATCCGCGCCATTTCGTCCGACCAGCGCACTTCGGCGACTGCTCGCCGCAGAAACGCGGCATCCGCCATCAAGTCGAAATCGCGCACGTGAAACGCGAGCTGCATCAGGGCGGCGGCCCAAAACCAGGCGTCGGCTTCGGGGGCCTGCTCGAGTTCGCGCAGCGTATCGCGCGCGTGGAAGAGCTGCGTCGCGAAATCCTCACGCGCTGCGGCAACGACGCCACGCATATTGCAAGCGCGCGCGCGCGTTTGCGCGAGCGGTACGAAATAGTCGCCCGGCGCGCGAAAACGAGGCTGACGCACGTCGAGCGCGCTACGCGCGGCGGCTTCAGCGAGGTCGATTTCTCCGACCGCGAAGTGAAGCGCCGACTGCGTGAATTCGAACTCGGCTTCGAGTTCTGCGCACGCGGCACCGAATGCGTACACGCGAGCTAGCTGCAAAACGCAGGCAGCTTCATCGAAACGGCGTGCCAGCGTCGACGCGGCCCCGCGCAGGGTGAAGAGTTCTCCGCGCTCGCGCTCGGAGCACGCACGGTCGTCGATCGACGCTAAGGCTGCGAGCGCCGCATCGCCGTTGCCGCAACGCAGCGCGGCGCGGCTCTTGAGCAATAGCGCTTCGAAACTCGCGTGCCCGCGAAGCATCGTAAGACACTCCGTCGCGCGGCCCTGCCGATACGCGACGATCGCGGCCTCGAGCGGCTGCGGGCATGGCCGTAGCTCAACGACCTGCGAAGCGACCGTACTCACTGCTTAGCGTACCGCATAATGGCCCTTACGCCGCGTCGCGGCAAAGATGGTCTACCGCGATGTTGTTTGCATTGCGGTAGCCTCCTTTACTTAGAACACGCCGCCGTTCGTCGAATACTGATGCACGCTGAAAATGCCGCCGTTCGTGGAGTTGTGATGCGCGCCGCCGCCGCTCGGAATCGCGCTCGCGCCGAGTAGTACGTGAAGAATAAGAACCAAGAACGCCGATGCCATAATAAGATCTTTCTCCGAACGAAGTAGTTGGCGCAACGAGGCAGCCACGTTGATTTTGCATGCAATTCGAGCACCGGCGTGCGAAACGCGCGACAATGTGAGCGGCGTTACATCGCCACTCTCAATCGAAGCGTCGTTCGAACTACCTGCATGCCCGAAACGCTCGCTTACGCTCGCTTACGAACGTTTACGAGCGTTCAGCTACAAGTCTAGCATTAACGAATAACAAACAACGAACAACAATGAATCCGCGCTTACTTGGAGTTAAAGCGTGATATCGCTGTGTTGCACGGCCGTATCGAGCGTCCCGAGACCGGTAGCATAATCGTACTCTGGGAAAGCCGGAAGGCCGTTCGTCCCAACGAGGATGTCGTGAAACCCGCCGATCGACTGGGTGTAAGCCGACGGCAAGGCGCCAAGCGGCGGGACGTAGTGGGCTTGCGCCGGCGTTCGCAAATCGGCGAATTCCTTGAAGAATAACGGCGCTGCAAAGCCGAGACGGTTGCCGCCGGACGTCTCGAGCCGCGCCCACGCACCGAGCGCCAGCGGTGCCGCGAGGCTCGTGCCGCCAATTTTCATTTGACTGCCCGCTACGACCACGTTGGCACCGGTGTTCGGATCGGCGGCCATCGCGATGTCGGGCACGCCCTTGAACGCGCGGACGCCGACAAGCGGCGGCGACGGAACGTTCGGCACGATTCCCTGTTGCCAAAACGGCGCGGTCTCTTCGGTGCTGATGCCGCCGCCGCTGCCGATCCACGCCACTTCGGTGTTGTAAGAGTAGTCGAGATTTGCAAGCACCGTGGTGCCTCCGACGCTGACCGCGTACGGCGACGATCCGGGATAGGTTTGCGCCGGGAGACCGGTCCCGACCACACCCGTCGACGACACGAGGGGGCAGGTCGTACCGTTATCGCCGGAGGCGGCAAAGACCGTCTGGCCGTGCAGCGCCGCGAGTGCGAAGATCTCGTCGTCCACCACGAGCGTGCCGTCCATCGCCGGAAAAATCTCGCAACTGCCAAACGAGGCGCTCGCCGCCTTCGCGATGTCGTCGCTTTCGAACCGCGAGAACGCGACGGTCGTATCGGCGTCGGTCAGCGACGGCGCATCGTACAGCAGCAGCTTCTTTACCGTTTGGGCCATGCCGGTCGCGTATTGCGTGTCGAGGTCCCACTCCGTCGTTCCGGAGACATCGGACGACGGCGGACCGGTAGAGACGATCCCGTACGGTACTTGTGCGAGACCGTAGAGATTTTCGAACGAGCGCAAATCCGCAAAGACCGGGGACAAATTGCCTTCGGTGAAGACGGCGATCTTGGTGTTAGCTCCGCTCGGGATGCTGGCCGCATCGTAGACCGTCGCAAAGTTTTGCGGCCCGAATACGTTCGTGACGCAGACGTTGAAAACCGGTATCTGCGTGCACCCGTTTCCTACGACGGCTGCTCCGCGTTTGGCACCACCGGCGGCGCGTGCGACGCGCCTCAAGGAAGTCATCGAAAAGTTGTTCAGTCCTTCGACGGCTTCAACGATGCCGCCGAGCGAGCTCGGCACGTACGCCGGTGCGACGTTCGCGTAAATGCATTGCCCAAAGACGCAAATATAGTCGACCTTCGTGTTAAATGCCGCTTGAACGTTGCCCGCCTTCGCGTCGGCAGTGACGAGTACGTTGTCGGCCGTCGCACGGATATTCGTGAAGCCGTTAGCCGCCAAGTACATTGCGACCATAAAGACTTGCCCGCCGGTGGGCGAGAAGGTCTGCAACGTCTGAGCGTTCGTAAGGAACTTGCCGTACGACGGGCTGTTCGGCGTCACTTGCTGCGCTAAGATGACGTCGACCAGCGGGCGGTTGCGCAGCGCTAGTCCTACGACGACGCGCATCGGCATTTCGGTATTGACCGGGCCGAGATCCTGATACTCGACTTGGGTGTACGCCTTCGTATTCGTCGGTACGAAGGACGACGACGGCGCACGCCGATAGCGGGCGGTTGCCGCCACACCGTTCGACGCTAAGGTAATGAGCGCGAGTCCTAGAGATGCAACGGCAACGAACTTCACGTGCGATTCTCCTTGCGAATCGAAACATATAGCGTGACCCCGCACACTCCTTTCTGGTAGCGCACGGACGCTATGCCGTAGCGGAGGCCGAGCCCGGGCCTTGCCAGATCTCGGGCGGCTGACGCCCGACGGCGTTGCGGTACTGGCGCTTCCAGTCTTCGTATTCGCGGCTCGCATCGACGAACCGCAGTTCCGAAACGAGCAAATCCAAACGTTGACGAACCGCTTGAATTTCAAACGGCGCGATCTCGAGAAGCCGTTCGAGCATGAGCCGCCGGAACACCGCGTCACGCGTCGCGTCATTACTGAGCCAGCGCAGCGCTTCCAACGCAACCGCGCGCAATCGCTCGCGTTCGCGCCACTGCCAGCCTCCGTCGTCTATCCCTTCGACGAAATCGCCCCGATAAAGATCTGCGACTTGCACGTACGCCAGACGCGTCGTTTCTTCGTCGCCGCGCGCGCGCGCGGCGCGGCCCGTTTCCATGTGCGCGTCGAACGCAGCAACGTCGATCCACACGCGCGCGGGCGGAACGAAGCGATAACCGTTCGCTTCGAATTTCACGACATCGCCGAGAGCTTTGCGGATCGCGCCGATCGTGACCCGTAAATTATCGTGAGCCGCGTCGGCTTCGAGCTCGGGCCAATAGAGATCGACCAGGCGAGAGCGCGGAACGACTCGCCCGCCCTCGGTAACGAGGTAGGCGAAAATCGCGGGCGCTTTGCGGCGTTTCCAGGCGGTGGCCGCAATCGCTTCGCCGTCTACGAAGACGCGCAACCCGCCCAGCATTTCAATGCGTACGTTCGGCGACCGCGCGGGCGTCGTGTCGACGACGGGCGCGTTACCGCGCCAGCGCGTCAAATGCGCGGCCAGCACGCCGAGGAGCGACGCCTTCGTGCGCAGCAAGAAACGGTAATCGCGTTCGTACACGAGTGCCATGCCCTCGCTCGCGGCGGAAGCGGCCAGCCGCTCGGCCTCGGCCGCATCGGTTCCCCGAAGCGCATTCAAACGCCGAGCGAGCAGGGCGGCGACTTCGATGTCGACGCTCGCCGTCGCGACCGCATCGGGACCGTCCCTGCCCGCCTCGAGCGCTTCGCGCGCGAAGTAGATGGCCCGCGGTACGTCGCCCGCTTCAAACGCGCATTCGGCGCGCGTCGCGAGGACGGGGCCTCGCCGCTGTACGACCTTCGTCGTAGCAAGAAGCTTCGCCGCCTGCAAGCAGTACTCGTCGGCCGCTTCGGCGTCTCCCGTCGCGAGCGCCACTTCGCCGAGCCGATGCAATACGTCGGGCATATACCAAACGTCACTCGGGTCGCACGTGCGCCGAGCTTCGTCGAGCGTCTCGCGAGCGCCGGCAAAGTTGCCGCGCGCGTATTGCACGCTGCCCACGTTTTCGAGCGAGTGCGCCAGCATCAGGGCGTTGCCGACGTCGCGCGCGTCGCGCAGCATCTCGCCGGAAAGACGTTCGGCTCGTTCTAGATCGCCCAGCGACCGCAAGACGACCATCAGATTGCCGACCGTGACGAGCGCCGAAATGCGTTGACCGGCGCTGACCTTGACGGCGAGCGCGCGTTCGTACAGCGGCAGCGCCGCGTACGGATCGCCGCGCCGCACGTGCGCGACCGCCATGTTATGCAGCACAACGCCTTGTAACGCCAAATCGCCAAGTTCGACGATGCCGGGCATGGTTCGATCGAATAACGACAGCGCCTCGTCATAACGCCCGGAGTCCAAATGCAGCGCAGCCAGTGAAACGGACAATCTCGCGCGGCCCGTTTTAGATAGCGGCAGCGCGAGCGACTGCTGCAGCAGCGCGGATATGCGTTCGAATTCGCCGCGCGAGGCGAAGATCGGCGACACGATGCGTATGGTGTCCGCTAAAACGTCGTATTCTCGACGTTCGCGCGCCATCGCGATCGCGCGTTCGAGCGATCCGAGCGCCGCGTCGATTTCACCGTGCGACTCCTGTAAGCGTCCGCGCGCCGCCAGGAGCGTCGCGCTGCCTTCGATTCGTTCGTCCCCTAGACGTTCGAGAAAGGAGCCTGCGCGAGCGACGAGCCCGCTCGACAGCATCGCGAACACCGACCGTTCGAGCACGGCGCACGCGTTCCCTAAATCGCCCGCGAGCAGCAGATGATCGATCTCGCTTTCGACGTCGTCCCGCCGCCGAAATGCGTCCGCCGCGCGCCGATGCAGCCGCGCGACGTCGTCGCGATCGTACGTGCGATGCAGTTCGTGCCGCAGGAATTCCCGGAATA
The DNA here is from genome assembly GCA_030853925.1 of Vulcanimicrobiota bacterium. Taxonomy (GTDB): domain Bacteria; phylum Vulcanimicrobiota; class Vulcanimicrobiia; order Vulcanimicrobiales; family Vulcanimicrobiaceae; genus JALYUE01. Next base: position 7,835 of record JALYUE010000175.1, read on the forward strand.
GCCGATGCGCCGCGAAGCCGTCGTCCGTTCGTTTGGTAATGAAGAGTCCTCGCGCCGCGAGCGACGCGAGTACGTCCCCCGCTTGCTCGCCGCCAACGACTGCATCGCAAACGTCGCGTTCCAAAACTTCGAGAATCGACGTTTCGACTAGTAGCCGGCGCTGAGCCGAAGGCAGGTCGTCGAGCACTTCGGTCGCCAGATAGTTGAAGAGGACTTCGCGGGTCGCTTCGGCGCGAGGAACGGCGCCGCGCGGGCTCGTCTTAGCCGCGCTGCCGAACGTCGCGGAGGCCACGAGTGCGAGCCCGGCGGGCCACCCTTCGGTGCGCTCCGCCAAACGCTCGAGCGTCGCGAGCTCGGCGCCGGGGGACGCCGACTGCAGATACGCGCGCGTCTGCGTGGCGTCGAACGCTAGGTCGGCTGGACCAGCCGTCGCCAATCTGTCCAGCGCTGCGACCGAGTGAAGCGGAATCGGCATCGACCGCCCGCAGAGCACGAACGTCGCGCCCGCGCGTATGCCGCGCTCCACAAACGCCGTGACGGCGCCGAGCGTGGCGCTTCCCTCAAGGAGGTGCGCGTCGTCGAAAACGACGAGCGGTCCGTCCAAATCGACGAGCGCGTCCGCCAATATTCGGCCGGCTTGCGCAGGTGATGCGGAGGCGAGCGACCGCGGCGCGTCGCCGGCGTGAGCCGCAGGCGCCTGCAGCATCGCATCTGCATGCGCGGCGAACACCGTTAGATCGCGATCGGCCGCATCGAGTTCGTACCAGAATGACGGGCCCTTCCAAGCGGCGGCGATCTGCGTTGCAAGGACGGTCTTGCCGTAACCCGGTCCCGCGACGATCGCAAGAACGCTCGCGCCCGCACCGAAGCGCCGCTCGACGTCCGAACGTTCGATCCAAGCCGATTGAAGCTGCGGCCGCCGCAACTTGAGACGGTGGACGAACATGGCCAGCGTGTGCTTCGTTCGTACCGGCCGGCCGACCTCGGACCGCGGAACGCAAGCCCCTTTTAAGAGCGCACCGTTGTGGGCACCAGCTGCGGCATGCGCCGTTTGCTCGCCGGTCTCGCCATCGCCGCCTTGGCGCTTTCGCGCGCGCAAGCGCAACCGCAAGCGAACTCCGACGACGTTCGCGTGCGGAACGGATTCAGCTTGGAAACAATCGCGCACGTGCCGGGGGCCCGCGAGCTCGCGGTTACGCCGAACGGCGATTTGCTCGTCGGAACCGCGGACAGCGACGTCGTGCTCGTGCCGGACGCAGAAGGGCGCCCGGGCGCCCCTCGCCGCTTTACCTCCGTCGACGACCGTCCGGCGGCCGGCGTCGCGCTCGACGGCGACGCGCTCTATATCGGAGCGCAGTTCGGCGTGTACAAGGTGCCGTATCGTTCGGGCGACCGCAGCGCTCGCGCGCGACCGCAAAAGATCGCGACGCTTCGCCCGAGCAGCGCTGCGGGGGCTCACGTGACGACGACGCTCGCGATATCGGGCGACACACTGTACGCGAGCGTCGGCTCCTCATGCAATAATTGTCAGCCCGAGATCGATGCGACGCGAGCGACGATCCAGCAGATGCGTCTCGACGGCAGCGATATGCGGCCGAAAGCGGAACACATCCGCAACGCGATTGCCCTTGCGATCGACGGTGAAAGCGGTCACCTTTGGGCCGGCGTCGCGGGCCAAGACGAACTCGCGCACGGACATCCGTACGAGATCTTCGACGACGTCGGTTCGCACGACGGGCGAGTCGATTACGGCTGGCCATATTGCTACGAAAACCGCCAAAGCGTGGACTCGCACGACTGCTCGCATGCGGCGATTCCACGTGTCGTCTTTCCCGCATACGAGACCCCGATCGGGGCCGCTTTCTATCCGGCGCATGCCGCCGGCGCCTACGCCTTTCCGGCGCCCTATCGAGGCGGCGCGTTCGTCGCACTACACGGCTCGTGGCATCAGCCGCTGGTCGCGCCGCGCGTCGTCTTCGTGGCGCTGCGCGGCGACGAGCCGAAGACCCGCGTGAACTGGAGCGACCCGACCGCGCAGTGGAGCGAATTCGTCGGCGGCTTCCAACAAGCGCACGGCGCGCGCAGCGCGCGGCCGACCGGCGTGGCCGTCGGACCGGACGGCAGTTTATTCGTCGCCGAGGACTCGGGCGGCAGCATCTACCGCATTCGTCCCAAGAAGTAAACTGCGCGTCCGGCACGACGCCGGATGTTCGATCGTTACGCGCGCACGGCGTCCAAGTCCGTACGGTTCCAAGCGCGATGCTTGCCGATCGCTTCGAGAAACGGCTTGGCGACCGCCGCGCCGGACTCGCCGACGACGACCCCCATAGCTGCGCTGCGTTCGGCGATTCCCGCGGCATCTAAGAGCTGCGAGGCGGCGCCTGCCGCGCCGATCGCCTTCGCGTGTTTGTACGTTTCGGCGATGAAGTGCAGGGCGTCGCCCGACTTCGCGAGCGTTGCAACGCTCGCGTCTCCGCCCGGCAGAAACACTGCGTCGAACGCGACCGACGGCATCGTCGCTATCGTATGATCCACGGCGACGTTGCCGCGCGTTCCCTTGAGATCGCCGAGCCGGGCCGCAAGCACGAGCCCCTTCGCGCCCGCCGACGATAACGCGTCTTGAATTTCAGTGACGGCTGCCGCGTCCACGCCGTCGGCGGCGAGGATCGCGACTTTACGCGTTTTCAAATTGCCCGTGATGCCGGTCGCGGGATTGAGCAGGCTGAGCAGCGGCGATGCGTCCAGATGCTTTTTGCCGGGCACGGGCTCCGCAGGCTTCCCCTTCGTTTGTCCATTGGGTGCAGGGGCCGGCATACCGAGGTTCGCGGCAACCTGCGCGGCAAGCCCGGCATCGATATTCGCAAGCATTTTAGCGAGCACGCGCTCGCGAATTTCGACCCGATTGACCTTGGCGAGTTCGAAAGAAAACGCCGAGACGATGTGCTCCTTCTCGACCGCCGACATGCTGTTCCAGAACAGCGTCGCCTGCGAGAAATGATCGCCGAACGATTCGGAACGAACCCGGCGCTTGATGCCGTCGATACGTTCGGGAAACGTCGCGAAACCGCCGGCTTCGACCGGCTTCTCTTTCGGCCAGCCGTCGTCGAGCGAATTCTCGCCGTATGATGTGTCGCCGACGTCGATCGTCATGCGGTGAAATCCGTCACGCTGACCGTTGCTGAACGGGCAGATCGGGCGATTGATCGGGATCTCGTGAAAGTTCGGGCCGCCGAGCCGCGTCAGCTGCGTGTCGAGGTACGAGAAGATGCGCCCTTGCAAAAGCGGATCGTTTGTGAAATCGATGCCGGGCACGACGTGCGAAATGCAAAACGCGACCTGCTCCGTTTCCGCAAAGAAGCTATCGGGATTACGGTCCAACACCATCTTACCGATTTTCTGGACCGGCACGAGTTCTTCGGGAATCAATTTGGTCGCATCGAGAATATCGAACTCGAACGTCTCGGCTTCCGCGTCGCCGAACATCTGAACGCCGAGCTCCCACGTCGGAAAGTCGCCGTTCTCGATCGATTCGTAGAGGTCGCGGCGATTGTAGTCCGCGTCTTTGCCCATCAGTTTCTGCGCTTCGTCCCAGACGAGCGAATGCGCTCCGAGCAGCGGCTTCCAATGAAACTTCACGTAGCGCGACTCGCCTCGTTCGTTGACGAAGCGAAAGGTATGCACGCCGAACCCTTCCATCATCGCAAACGCCTTCGGCAGCGCGCGGTCGGACATCAGCCACATCATCATGTGCGACGACTCGAGGGTCAGCGAAACGAAATCCCACAGCGTGTCGTGCGCCGAGGACGCTTGCGGAATCTCGTTATGCGGTTCGGGTTTGACGGCGTGCACGAAATCGGGAAACTTAATCGCGTCTTGGATGAAGAAAACGGGCATGTTGTTGCCGACGAGGTCGAAGTTGCCTTGCTGCGTATAGAATTTGACCGCGAACCCGCGCACGTCGCGCGGCGTATCGGCCGAGCCGCGCGAACCGCCGACCGTCGAAAAGCGCGCGAACACCGGCGTCCGCACGGTCGGATCTTGTAAGAAGTGCGCCCGCGTATACGGCGCCATAGATTCGTACGCTTGAAAGTAGCCGTGAGCCGCAGAGCCGCGCGCATGCACGACGCGCTCCGGGATGCGCTCGTGATCGAAATGCGTGATCTTCTCACGCAGAATGAAGTCTTCGAGCAGCGTCGGTCCGCGCGTTTCCGCGCGCAATGAATTCTGATCGTCGGCGATCGGGACGCCCTGATTCGTCGTCAGGTCGCGCCCGGTTGCGTCCGCGCGAAATGGTTCGAGCGCGGCTATTTTCGCCGACGGCAGCTCCGCTGCGCCGCCTTCGCGCTTCGTCTCGGGTAGTTTCTTGGAAGGTGATTTTGCCACGGTATATGTCCCAATCATGAGGGTCCGTCACGGAAGCGTGCGCTTTCGAAACGGGTAAGCGATACCGTAGCGGATTGCCGCCGGAGCGATGAGGTTCCCTCACGCTGCCGAACGGCGCTCGTATGAAATCGGATCGTCGTGCCGCGCTCGGTTGGATCGGGATGGGCCAAATCGGCACGCCCATGGTGCTGCGGTTGATCGCGGCCGGTCACGACGTGACGGTATGGGGTCGCAACAAAGCGCGGCTCGCGGTCGCGCTCGCAGCCGGCGCGCGCGAAGCGCCTTCGGCGGCGCAGGTCGCCGCGCGCAGCGACGCCGTCTTCCTATGCGTGCTCGACGATGCGGCCGTTGAAGACGTCGTATTCGGCGCGGCCGGCGTCGCAGAAGGCGCTCGACCCGGCACGCCGATCGTCGATCATTCGACGATTCATCCGCACAGCGCGGTCGCGTTCGCGTCTCGACTCGCAGCGTCGTCGCTTTCGTGGGTCGATGCGCCGGTATCGGGCGGACCGGGCGGCGCGGCGGACGGCACGTTGTCGGTGTTCCTCGGCGGCGAGGCGAACGACGTCGAACGCGTGCGTCCTTGGCTCGGCGCCTACGCGCGCAACGTCACGCACTTCGGCGCCGTCGGTACGGGGCAAATGGCGAAAGCATGCAATCAAGCCGTCGTGTGCGCGACGGTAGCTATCTGGGCCGAAGCTTTGACGCTCGCGCGCGACAACGGTCTCGACGGCGCGCAGCTCGTCGCAGCGCTGGGCGGCGGCTGGGCGGATTCGCGCATTCGCGCCGCCCTAGCCCCGGCGATGGCTACGCGCACGTCGCCCGTACGGTCGCTTGCGATATTCCTCAAAGATCTCGACATCGTTGCCGACGTCGCGCGCGCGCATCGTTCGCCGACATTTCTGAGCGGCGCCGTCGCGTCGCTCTTTCGCAGCGCCGAACGCGGGAGCGGCTCGGGCGGCTTGGACGGACTCATGGAGTTCTATGCCGACGGCGCTTCGAGCGGAGACGCGAAGGCGCGCTAGCGTTCGCCGAGTTCTTCGAGCGTCGGCGCGAGGAGCGGTTCTTCGAGACTCGCGGCCAGCGTCAGGCCGTCCGGCAACGGTATTTCTTCGTCGAGCGGCCGTTGTAGCGCGACGATCACGTCGCCCTCGGGCGTCGCCGTGACGCCGCGCAATTCCCATCCGAGCGACCCCATCAGCGCGAGTGTCGGGTCGACGCCGTGCGGGACTTCGGCCGCCGCGACGTGGTGCAGCGCGAACTCAAAACGCGGACGCATCAGCGGCTCAGGACGAGATCGCTTTCTTTCTCACGATCCTGCGACCAATCGCCGCGCGCTGCCAGACCGTTCATTTTCATGCGGTGCTGCAGCGCTTTCTGGGCCGCGGCGGCGTTCGCATCGTCGCCTCTCCAAAGCGAGAGCGCAGCCTGCTGCAGCGCGCGACCGTACGAGAACGTCAACGGCCATGGAGCGTTACGCTGCTTCGCGAGCACGTTGATCTCGTTTAGGTGCGCGGTCGCGTCCTCGTCGCTCTGGCCGCCCGACAAGAATGCGACGCCCGCCACCGCCGCGGGCACGTAACGAGACAGTACCGTCAATGTAGCGTCCGCAACGGCATTGACCGAAGCGTGCGTCGCATTTTTCTGACCGGGAATGACCATGCTCGGCTTGAGCACCATTTCCTCATAACGCACGCCCGCGCGATGCAGTTCGTTGAAGACGTGGTGCAGTGTCCGCTCGTGTACGGCAAAACTTTTCTCGATAGACTGCGCCGCATCGCCGTCCATCAATACTTCGGGCTCGACGATCGGCACGAGGCCGCCCGCCTGACAGATCGCCGCGTACCGCGCGAGCGCGTGCGCGTTCGCGTGAAGGCATGCGTCGGTCGGAGTTCCGCTTTTATCATCGATGGCGATGACCGCGCGCCACTTCGCGAAGGTCGCGCCGAGCTTAACGTACTCGTCGACGCGCTTCGCGAGCCCGTCGAGACCCTCCGTTATCTTTTCGTTCGGTCCGCCGAGCGCGAGCGGCACGACGCCGATATCGAGTTTGATACCCGGCAGTACGCCGTCCGACCGGAGGACGTCGACGAACGACTTTCCGCTGGAGCCTTGCTGCCGAATCGTCTCGTCATATAAAATGACGCCGCTGACGTACTGGCCGAAACCGGGCGACGTGAACAGCAAATCGCGATATTTGCGGCGGTATTCTTCCGTCAGCGGAATGTCGAGCGGTGCGAAGCGTTTGTTCGCGGTACCGGTACTCTCGTCGGCGGCCAGGATTCCCTTGCCCGTGGCGACCATCGCTTTGGCGACTGATGCGAGTTGGCTGCTCATGAGGTTGGTTGCTCCTTCGGCATGGTCGATGATGAAATTCCGTTGACGCTCGAAAGATTCAAAAACGATTGCAGATCGTGCTTTCCGTCGACTTTGCGCGTCGTGTTCGTCAGCGATGAAATGATGATCGACTGCGTATAAGCGCTGCCGCGCACGTAGCTGACGCCTTCGAGGAGTTCGCCGTCGGTCACGCCCGTTGCGGCGAGCATCGAAAGGTCCGATTTACACAGATCGTCGAGCGTCAACACGCGGTCCGGATCGATGCCTTCGCGCTTGGCAACTTCTGCCTCGCCTTCGCGCAGCCAAAGCCGCCCCTGCATATCGCCGCCGAGCGACTTGATCGCGCAGGCCGCGACGACGCCTTCGGTCGCGCCGCCGATGCCCATCAACATATCGATGCGGCTGCGTTCCTCGAGCGCGGCAATTAGGCCGTTGGCGATATCGCCGTCGCCGAACAAACGCACGCGCGCGCCGAGTTCTCGCAGGCGCCGCACGAGTTCGTCGTTGCGCGACCGCTCGAGCACGGCGACCATGATCTCGTTGACCGGCCGGCCCATCGCCTTGGCGACGGCGCGCACGTTTTCTTCGACCGACGCATCGATCGAGATCGTGCCGCGCGCCGCTTTACCGACGATGATCTTATCCATGTACGCGATGTGCGTGTGAAAGAGCGAGCCGCGTTCCGCTGCCGCGACGACCGAAATCGCTCCATGACCGCCTTTGGAAGCGAGCGTCGTCCCGTCGATCGGATCGACCGCGACGTCCATCTTCGGGCCGTCCCCCGTGCCGACGTGTTCGCCGATGTACAACATCGGCGCTTCGTCCTTTTCGCCTTCGCCGATCACGACCACGCCGTCGATGTCGACTTCGCCGAGTACCGTGCGCATCGCATCCACGGCCGCTTGATCGACGCCGTTTTTATCTCCGCGGCCGACGAGCTTACCCGAGACGATGGCCGCCGCTTCGGTAGCCCGGAGAAATTCGAGTTCGACCCGAGCGTCGATCCGTCGTCTCGTCATCCTCTACAGTAGGGCGCGGGCGCTCCAAAGTCATGCTGGAAGCCGCCCGAGCGGGGCCGCCCGGCGCCCGTCGAAAACGCGCCCCGATGCCCACGTCCACCGGCCCGCTCTTTCGCGACCGCTTTCCCACGCTCGAGAACGCGACGTATCTCGTCTCGCATTCCATGGGAGCGGCGCCGCTCGGAGCGCGCCGAGCGCTCGAAGGGTATTGGGAAGCGTGGGCGCAGAGCGGCCCCGAGGCATGGCCGAACTGGCTTGCGGAAAGTGCCGCGATCGCCGACAATCTCGGACGGATTTTCAACGCGCCCGCGGGTAGCGTGTCGCTCGCGCCCAACGTGTCGCTGCTCCAGGCTGCCCTCGCATCGGCTTTTACGTTCGCGCCCGAGCGCGGCGAGGTCGTCATCGAGGCGCTGCAGTTTCCGACGGTCGCCTACGTATGGAAGGCGTGGGAACGCTTTGGCGCGCGCGTCGTCCGCGTGGCATCCGACGACGGCAGAACGATGTCGACCGACCGCATTTGCAGCGCGATCGGCGAACGCACGGTCGCGGCGATTCTCTCGCACGCCGCGTACGTTTCGGGTTCCGTGATCGACGCCCGCGCGATTCAAGCGCGTTGCCGTGAAACCGGTACGCTGCTCGTGCTCGACGTGTATCAGACGGCCGGCATCTATCCCTTCGACGTCGGCGCTCTGGGTCTCGACGTTGCGGTCGGAGGCAGCCATAAGTGGCTGTGCGGAGGTCCAGGCTGCGGATTCATCTACATCCGTCCCGATGTGCGCCGGCGGCTCGAGCCCGCCGTCACGGGCTGGATGGCGCACGCGGCGCCATTCGCGTTCGAGCCGGCTCCGATTCGACTTGCAGGCGATCAGCATCGCTGGAACACGGGCACGCCTACGATCCCCGGCTATCTCGCGGCGCGCGCCGGCCACGACACGATTCTCGAAGCGGGTATCGAGACGGTGCGCGCGCACAACGTGCGGTTGACCACGAAGCTCCGCGAAGGGGCGCTCGCGCGCGGCTTCGCCGTGCCGACGCCGGCCGAACCCGAGCGCCGTACCGGCTGGATCGGCATGCAGTTCGAGGGCGCGGCGCGCGCGACCGAGGAACTCGTCGCGCGGCGGGTCTTCGTCGATTATCGTCCCGATTGCGGCATTCGCGTCAGCCCGCACTTCTACACGAGCGACGAAGACATCGCGACCTTCTTCGACGCGCTCGACGACGTTCGCGCGAAATAACGTTGCGACCGCATCCGGCCGGAACGCTGCTGTGCGCAGCTGCCGTAGCGTGCGCGGCGCAGCCCGCGCGCGCCCAAAGCGAATCACCGCCGCTGCCGCGCTGCACCGAAGCGAGCGCGAGTTTGATTACGAAACTCGATTCCGCTTCGAGCTTCGCAGGCGATGCGTTCACGTTTAAGATCGTCGAGCGCGTCGCGCCCGGCGCAGGTTATCCGGAGATTCCGGCGGGAACGCGCGGCTTCGGCATCGTGT
>JALYUE010000187.1 GCA_030853925.1 Vulcanimicrobiota bacterium
CGCGAGGGTCTTGCCGACGGCGAAAAAGATTAAACGTACCTTCACGCCGTAGCGCCAGCGGAGGCGTTCCTCGCGCGCCGCAGCGCGCGAGGTTCCCCGGGGAAGTTGCGCGAAGCGACGGAGGCGCGTGATCCCGAATAGCTCAGTTGGTAGAGCAGCTGACTGTTAATCAGCGGGTCGTTGGTTCGAGTCCAACTTCGGGAGCCATTCACACCCCCGTCGAAGTCGACGGGGGTTTCGTTTGCGGCATATGATTTTATTCGCTGCTGCTCGCACCGTCAAATAATCGATAATAGCGATTACATAATATACAACGCGGAGACGTTGCGCCGAGTAAACCAGGCGTCGCGTGACCGAAGGGGAATACGAATACTTATGGCCACTAAACCGTATCAGACAACGTCGTTCGTTATGAATCAACGCGTACTGCGAATGTTGAAAAAGACCGCGAGCAGCCATAACGTCGCGATGAGCGGCTTGGTCAATCTCGCGATCAGAAAATTGCTCGATGACAAATCGCCGCGTCAGATCGAGATGCTGCTCAAACGCGAGGACGTCAAGCGCCGTCGGTCTTCAGAGTAAGCGTCTCGACCGCGCATAGGTGAACGGGGCGCATCTCCTCGATCGCTATCTGCTCGGGGAACCGGTCTCGAAACCGGACGTCGTGGCCGCGCTGTTGTCGGACCGTTCGCTCGCCGCAGGCGCGGCGCCGTTTTATCGGGCGTTCGAAGCCGTCGGCGCGCGTGCGGCCGACGAAGCGTTCGTCGCGTTACGACTTATTCTCGCGCAACGCACGCCGGACGATGCGCTCGTGCGGCGTCTGCGCGCCCTCGCCGCCCTCGCGCGGGCGGGTGCCACGGGCGATCGTAAAGGCGTGCGTGCGGCGATGCAGCGCGACGGCGACGTGCTCGGCGATGTGCCGGCGGGAGCCGCCGAACCCAACGTGGTTGCCACCCTGGCCCGGGCAGCGTATTTTCGTGAATTGGACCACTAAGGTGCGTCGCAGGAAGCTCGTGGGTCGAAAACGGAACGCACCCTTGCTGTTCCTACGTTAGAGAAACGACATGCCTCGGTCGCTCACCCCCATCGCAACCTTTCTGCTGGTTCTGACGACGCTCGTCCCCGTACGGGCGGTCGTGCCTTATTTACTTTCGCCCGCCTTCGCCGTCTCGGCGCTCGACGATGCGGAAAAATCCGATCCGCCGGCGGCGAAAAATGCCGGTTCGATCGACGGTCAAGTCACGAGCGTCGATTATGCCGCCGGAAAGATGTCCGTCAAAGCTGCGAATATGCGCTACGACGTCATCGTATTACCGAGCACGAGCATACACGGCAAAGCGAGCGATACGTTTCACACGATCGCCGACATTCACAAGGGCGCGCACGTTCAGGTTATCATGAGTCAGCGGGCCGGCACGTACACGGCGCAGATCATCCGACTGCTATAGCAGCGCGTGTCTGAACTCGCGCAATTAGCGGGTTCGGTCGTTTGCGTGGGCTTACCGGGCGACGTCGTCACGGGCGGAGAGCGGCGCCTGCTCGAAGCCTTGCGGCCGGGCGGCATCGTCCTCTTCGCGCGCAACGTCACGACGCCCGGCGACACGAGCGCTCTCGTCGCGGCCGCCCGAACGGCCGCCGGCGGCGATACGCCGGCACTGGTCTGCGTCGATCAAGAAGGCGGCCGCGTCGTACGTTTGCGCTTTTCGGAGTTTGCGTTGCCTTCGGCGATGGCGCTCGGCGCGACCCGCGATGAGACGCTAGCCGAACGCGCCGGCGCGCAGCTTGCGGGCGAACTGCTCGCCGTGGGCGCGAGCGTAAATTTCGCGCCGGTGCTCGACCTCGCGCTCGAGCCGCGCAATACGGTTATCGGCGCCCGTTCGCTCGGTGACGATCCGCACCGCGTGGGAGCGCTCGGAGCGGCGCTCGTCCGCGGCATACAAGGCCGCGGGGTCGTCGCAACGGTGAAACACTTCCCGGGACACGGGGCGACCGAAATCGATTCGCATACCGCCCTGCCGGTCGTCGCTGCCGATGAGGCGATGCTGCGGGAGCGCGACCTCGTTCCTTTTCGCGCAGCGCTCGCGGCGGGCGCACGCGCAGTGATGACCGCTCACGTCGTCGTCCGGGCTTTCGACGCGCGTTCGCCCGCGACGTTGTCGCGCGCCGTATTGACCGGCTTGCTGCGCGACGAACTCGCTTTCGACGGCGTGTGCTTCACCGATTGTCTCCAGATGGATGCGATCGCGCGTGGCGCCGGGACGTCGCGCGCCGCTGCGCTCGCGCTCGCGGCGGGCGCCGACTCCGTCGTCATCAGTAACGATCTCGTTTTGGCGAACGAGGCGCGCGACGAAATCGTCCGCGCCGTCCGCGCCCGCGAATTGTCGCTCGCCCGGCTCGAAGAAGCCGCGGAACGCGTGCGTCGCTTGCGCGTCTGGGCGGCGCAAGTCCGCGTCGTAACGGAGCCGGCAACGTCCGTGTCGCTCGAACTCGCGCGGGCAGCCGTTACCGTCGTCCGCGGCGATGCGCAGCTCGCGCCACAGCATCCCGTTACCGTCGTCAGCTTTGAAGGTAACGCGTCCGACGGAGTCGCCGACGTGCGCGGCGAGCGGCCGTCGCTGAGTTTGGCCTTACGGCGCCGCCGGTTGCGCAGCGAGGTGATGCGCGTGCCGCTCGAGCCGAGCGCGGCAATGCTCGACATGCTGCTCGAAGTCGTGCGAGCTCAAGGCGAGCGTAACGTCGTGGCGATCGCGCGTCGAGCGCATCTGTATCCGGCCCAGCAGCGCGCGCTCGGCGCGTTGTTCGAACTCGCGCCGGGCGCGGTCGCCGTCTCCGCGCTCGAGCCGTTCGACGTGCCCGCATTGGGCGGCGCACGCAGCGTCGTGTGCACGTACGGCGACGACGAAGCGGCCATCGAAGCATTGGCAGACGTCCTCGCGGGAAGGCGCGTCGCGACCGGCCGCCTGCCGGTCGCGTTCGCCGGCTCGCCGTATGCATAAGGTCGAAACGATCGTGCGCGCCGGACTTGGTACGCGATACACGGGCGCCGTGCTGCGCGTCGAACGAGCCGGCCAAGTGGTTTTCGAAAGCGCCTACGGCGCGCTCGACGACGGGCCGCAAGCGCGGGCGGTCGAGGTAGGCACGCCCTTCGATCTGGCGTCGCTCACGAAGGTCTTCGTCGCTACCACCGCCCTCGCGTTTGTCGACGCCGGTACGTTGCAATTGGATATGCCGTTGCGGCAGCATCTACCCGAATGGAACGCACCGCCGCACGCACGCATCACGCTGCGAATGTTGCTCGCGCATACGGGTGGTCTGCAATCCGGCGCGGATTATCGTTTGCTGTTCGACGAAGACATCGAGCGCTTTGCGTTGCTGCGCGAACTCGTCGACGAGCCGGGCCGACGCGTCATCTACAGCGATCTCGGCTTCATCGTTCTCGGCACGCTGCTCGCGCGCGTCGCCGGGACGTCGCTCGCGAGCGTCGTCGGCGCGCAGCTCGCCCTCCTGGGGTGTCGCGATACCGGGTACCGGCAGCGAAACGACGATCCCGACCTCGTTCCGGCGACGGAAGAAGACGCCTGGCGGGGCCGCGTGCGCGGCGCGGTGCACGACGAGAAGGCGTATCTCATGAAGGGCGTAGCCGGCCACGCGGGCCTGTTCGGAACGGCGCGCGACGTGGCGGCTCTGTCCGAAGTTTATCTCGCTGCACGACACGGGCGCTCCACGCGAGCGCTGGAGCCCTCGCTAGGGCGCGAAGCCGTTACGGAGTGGGGCGCCGACGCCGTGTTGCGCCGCGGCCTCGGTTGGGCGCTCAAGACGACGAACGAAAATTCGTGCGGCAGCGCCATGAGTCGTTCGACCTTCGGACATACCGGCTTCACGGGGACGTGTTGTTGGGCGGACCCCGAGCGCGACCTGGGCGTCGTGTTGTTGACGAACGCGGTATATTTCGGCCGTCACGACTTACGCGACGTTCGCGCTGCGGTGTGCGATATGTGCGTCGCGGAGTTTGGCTGATGCGAGCGATCGGCTTGATGTCCGGGACGTCGCTCGACGGCATCGACGCGGCCCTGGTCGAGATCAAAGCTCGCGGCGAGCGCCTCGACGTGCGCTCGTTACGTTTTAAAACGGTACCGTTTACGCGTGAGTTTCAGGCGCGCTTACGCGCGGCGCTGCCTCCACACGATGCACCGCCCGCGCTCGCAAGCGAACTCGATCGCGAGCTCGGGGAGCTGTTCGCCGGCGCCGCGCTGCGCGTGGCCGCAGGCGAAACGGTCGATTTCGTCGCGAGTCACGGCTTGACGCTCTTCCATCGCGGCGAGGCACGCGAAACGCTGCAGATCGGCAATCCATATCGCGTGCGCGATGCGCTCGAAGCGAGCGTCGTCTTCGACTTTCGGCGCGCCGATTGCGCAGCCGGCGGCAACGGCGCGCCGCTCGTACCGTACGTCGACGCGCTGCTCTTCGCGTCGCCGGCAGAAGATGTCGTCGCGCTCAACTTGGGCGGAATCGCCAACGTCACGGTGTTGCCGCGCGGCGCGCCGGCTTCGGCTATGCGTGCTTGGGATACGGGTCCCGCAAACATGCTGATCGATGCGTTCGTGCGGCGGCGCACGGATGGCGTGGAGTACTTCGACCGCGACGGCGCGTATGCGGCGCGTGGTGCGCCGAACGCTGCGATCGTCGCAAAACTCGCCGCGTCGGAAGCGCCGTATCTAGCGCAGGCGCCGCCGAAGTCGACCGGGCGCGAGCGCTTCGGCGAACGTTTTCTCGCCGCTCACGCCGCGCTTTTGAACGGCGTCTCGCTCGAAGACGGTTGCGCGACTCTCGTCGCCTTCACGGTTGGCACCATCTGCGATTCGCTTGCGGCGTTCGCGCCGCGCGGTGCTCGCGTCGTTGCAAGCGGCGGCGGCGCGCATAATGCGGCGCTGATGCGCTCGCTGCGTGAAAAGCTCGCCGTCCGTGCGTGTACGCTCGCGAGTTCGAGCGAGTACGGCATCGATCCCGATGCGAAGGAAGCGATCGCGTTCGCGATTCTCGCATTCGAGACGCTGCGCGAGCGTCCGTCCAACGTTCCGAGCGCTACGGGAGCGGCGCGTCCCGCCGTCTTGGGTGCGATCGCGCCCTATGCTTTGGCAGCGCTGCTCGCGAAGATCGACCGCGCGCTTGCGGCGAATGGGTGCGCATGAACGAACGAATCGCCGTCGGCGTCGACGCCGGCGGTACGGCGACCGTTGCGGCTCGCTCCCGCGGCGGCACGTATGAATCGAGCGTGCGCGGCGCTCCGGCAAACGGCACCTCGCTCGGCGTCGCCGCCGCAAGCGATGCGATCGTCGCGGCGGTGCGCGAACTCGTCGGCGCGGCGGATCCCGCCGCGCTCTTCGTTGCTGCGGCGGGAGCCGGCCGCGCAAGTGCACTCGAAGCGCTGACGGCGGCGTTGCGCGGCGCATTTCCGCACACGCCGCGGCTCGCGGTTGAAGACGATACTCGTGTGGCCTTGCGCGCCGCAATTGCGGAAGGGCCCGGAGTCGTGCTGATCGCCGGCACGGGCAGCGTTGCGTATGCCGAGAACGGTACTCGTAGCGTTCGTGTCGGCGGCGCCGGGTTTTTGCTGGGAGACGAAGGTTCGGCGTTCTCGCTCGGGATGGCGGCGGTACGCCTGCTCGCGCGCGTGTATGACGGACGCGCACGCGCCGACGAGACGACCGCCCTTGCCGCGCGCGTTCTCGGCGCGCCCGACCGCGATGCATTACTCGGGGCGATCTACGCGCAGCCGCTCGACGTCGCGCGCATCGCCTCGCTCGCGCCGAGCATTCTCGCCTTCGCGGGCAAAGGCAATCGCGTCAGCACGAAACTCGTGCAAACCGCCGCCGCCGAACTCGGAGAGTTGTTGCGTGGTGCGGTGCAGCAAAGCGGGCTCGCGGAGCAGTCCCCGGCCGTCGCATTCGCGGGCGGCTTGCTGCGCGAGAATTCGCTGTTGTCGTTTCTTCTCGAGACTCGCGTGACGAACGAGATACCGGGCGCCGCGGTCGTGCGATTGCGCGACGAACCCGCGCGCGCGGCGCTGCGATTTGCGGAAGCGCTGCCATGAGCGAAGCGCTGCCGAGCACGGAGGCAGCGAGCCGCGTCGCGCGCGACTTGGACATCATGACCGCAAAGGACGTCGTTGCGCTGCTGGCGCGCGAGCAGCTTGCCGCCGCGGAAGCGGCCGCGGCGGCGACGGAAACGATCGCGCGCGCGGTCGATGCG
>JALYUE010000012.1 GCA_030853925.1 Vulcanimicrobiota bacterium
CGTCCGGACTGCGCTTTAGCGTGCTGCGTGCAGCGCCGGCAGGCGGACGTGTGCGCCGGGAATTAGGCCGTCGAGCGCGGCCTCGCCGGCATTCAGCTAGATCGTATACAATCCCGAACCCGCGCGCCGCGCCACGGCTGCGTCGAGCGTCGCGCGCGTCGAAGCGGGTACGCCCGCCGCGACCGACGCGACGGTTCCGTCCGACGTGACCCAGATCATATCGAGCGGTACGAGCGTGTTCTTCATCCAAAAATCCCACTCGCCGGTCGACGGAAAAACGAAGACCATGCCGTGGCGCACGCGCAGCCGCGTAACGCACATCAAGCCGAATTCGCGGTTTTCGGGATCGGCCGCAACCGCTAGGCGCAGCGTCGTCGAGCCCACGCGCGCGGTTACGACGCGCAGCGCCGTGCCGCCGCTCGAAAACGGCCCATCGAGTATCTCGCTTGGTAGGCGCGGGCTCGCACACGCTTTGTCGATCGGCGCCGAGTCGTCGGCGCGCGCGGACGAGGGCAACGTTTCGAGACCGAAAGCCAGCGCGAACGCAAGCGCCGTCAGCGTTTTATGGACCAAGCGGCTCAACGTCGTACCAGGTCTTTCCGGTCTTCAGCGTCACTTGCAGTGGAACGTCGAGTTCGACCGCATGTTCCATCTCGCGCCGCACGAGCGACGCGACGTCGTCGAGCGCCGCCGCCTCGGTCTCGAAAATCAACTCGTCGTGAATTTGCAGCAGCATCGGCGCTTCCAAGCCTGCATCCATGACGGCTCGATCGATACGCACCATAGCGAGCTTCATCAGATCGGCAGCGCTGCCTTGCATCGGTGCGTTCGTCGCCTCGCGCTCGGCGGCGCTCCGGAGCATGTAATTCCGAGAACGAAGGTCGGGCATATAGCGGCGTCGTCCGAGCAGCGTCTCGACGTAGCCGTGCTCGCGGCCGTATTCGAGATTGCGCTCGATCCAGGCGCGCACGCTCGGAAAGCGCGCGAAGTACGCTTCCGTCATGGCGCGCGCTTCGCCGCGCTCGATCTCGAGTCGCTGCGCGAGTCCGAAGTCCGACATGCCGTACAGCAAACCGAAGTTCACGGACTTCGCGATACGCCGTTGGTTGGGCGAAACCGTATCGATAGCGGGCACCGCGAAGATGCCGCGCGCGGTGACGTCGTGAATGTCGTCGCCGCGCCGAAACGCTTCGCGCATCGCTTCGTCGCCCGAGAGGTGTGCCATGATGCGCAGTTCGATTTGCGAATAGTCTGCCGCGAGCAAAATTCGCGACGCGCCGGGCGCGACGAACGCGCGGCGAATCTTGCGCCCAAGCTCGGTTCGCACCGGAATATTCTGCAGGTTCGGATTGGTCGACGAAAGGCGCCCGGTTGCCGTCGACGTTTGATTGAACACGGTGCGTAAGCGGCCATCGGCGCCCACGAGCTTCGGGATGACGTCCACGTACGTGTTCTTAAGTTTGGTGACTTCACGATATTCGAGTACTTTCGCGACGATCTCGTACTCGCGCGCGAGCGGCTGCAGCACCTCGATGCCGGTGGCCCAGCCGGTCTTGGTGCGTCCGCCGCTCGGTATCTCCAGCCGCTCGAAGAGCACGGCGCCGAGTTGCTGCGGTGAACCGATATTGAACGTTTCGCCGGCAAGCGCATAGATTTCGGCCTGCAGGCGCGTGACCGCCGCATCGACGTCGGCGGACAGCACCGAAATTTGCGACGCGTCGACGGCGATGCCGCGCGCTTCCAAGCGGGCGAGGACGAGCGCGAGCGGAAGTTCGACGTCGTCGTAGAGCGCGCTTTGCCGGCGGTGGGCGAGATGATCGCGCAGCACCGGGGCCAGGCGCCCGACCGCGTCCGCCCGCGCTGCCGCGTCGCCGGGCAGGCGATTCGCAAGATATTCGCTCACCGCGTCTTCGAGATTGGCATAACTGCGCGACGGATTGAGCAAGTGCGCCGCGATCATCGTGTCGTCGACGGGCGCCGCGTCGCTCGCGAGCACTACGTCGCGCGCTCGCAAGAACGTCTGCAGAGATTTCCAATCGTGGACGACGAGCCGTGCCGAGCCGCTGAAGAGCGCCGCGAATGCCGCACGCACGTCAGCGATCTCGAGCGCTGCCGCGCTGAACGCAATGCCACTTTCCCGGCCGCCTGACACCCCGATTTCCTCATCGCCGTGCAGCGCGAGCGCGACGCGCGGGGCGCTCGCGAGTTCGCGCAGAGTCGTCGCAAGCAGCACGAACTCCGGCGGGTCGGTCGACGGCACGAAACTGCGGTACGCTCCGCGCACGACTTCGGAATCATCGACCGGAAACAGGACCGCATCGTTTTCGGGCACCGGCAGCTTTGCGAGCAGCGACTTGAATTCGAGGTCGCGATACAGCACGTACAGCTGGTCCGCCGCGGGCACGACGTAACGCGCCGCTTCCCATGGAATTTTGACTGCCAGATTGCGCCCGATGACCGACACGTCGCGGCAACGCCGCGCGACTTCGGCGTGATCCCGCACCAGCGCCTCGAGCTTCGGCGATCCCGCGAGCGACGGATCGGCCAGCAGCGCGTCGAGCGAACCCGCCGTCTTGATGAGCTTGATGGCCGTTTTTTCGCCGACGCCCGGAATGCCGGGAAGATTGTCGGACGGATCGCCTTTGAGTCCGCGATAGTCCGGTAGTTGGCGCGGTTCGAGATCGTAGCGCTTACGCACGGCCGCTTCGTCGTAACGGATCACGCCGCCCATCCGAGTGCGCACGAGTACCGCGGTACGCGCATCGACCACTTGCAGCAGATCGTTGTCGCCCGTCACGATGACCGTCTCTTGACCTTCGTTCTCGGCCTGCGTGGCGAGGGTCGCGATCACGTCGTCGGCTTCTTCGCCGTCGATTTCGAGGGCCGGAATCCCGTATACGTCGAGAATGCGCCGCACGAGGCCGAACTGCGCGCGCAGATCGTCGGGCATCGCTTGCCGCTGCGCTTTGTACGCCTCGAAGATCGCGACTCGCGCCGCGGGCAAGCCCTTGTCGAAGCAGGCTACGACGTGCGTCGGCCGTTCGTCAGCGATCAATTTCGTCAGAGTCGTCGTAAAGACGTAGGCGGCTTCAATGCGCACGCCGCGCGTCGTCGTCAGGGGTCGATCTTTCATTGCGAAAAACGCCGCATACACGAGCCCGTAGGTGTCGAGCAACATGAGACGATTCGTCATTCGACCGTAAAACTCACGGAGGCGGCGCCGACGTCGCCGTCGCTTGCGATCTTCAGCACCGACAAGACGAAGCGTCCGCGCCGCGCGGGCACCGGGAAGTCGAAACTCTCACCTTCACCACGCATTACGCGCCAGAGAAGCGTGTGCGGCGCGGCGACACCGATCGAAGGAACCTCCGTCGCCACTTTGCGCGGGCGCTCGGCTGCAAAAATATCGCTCGCTTTCGAGCGCGCCGGCGCGACGTACGCGTGCCAAGCGGGATTGGCCGACGCCGGCGCTTGCGAACTCGTGGCGCCGGTTCGCATGATGAACGGCGCATCGTCGAAGAGCGCGGCGCCGGTCGCGCGACCGTCGGCGATCCGCACTCCGAGCGTCGCGCCACCGCGCATTCCGCCGTCGCGAATCGCAACATGCGCCACATCGCCGATCGCGTACACCGGCTTGTCGAGCGAAAGGTCCGTCGCGCGCTCGTGTCCCGGACCATCGATCAGCACGTCCTCCCCGCCGACGACGATCGCGCCGTTGCGCACCAGGGCCGCCAAGACGCGTACGCCGCCCTGCGCGTCTCCGAGCGCGAGCGTCGCTCGAGCGCTGCCGTCCGCGACGCGGCCGACGCGCGCTGCGTACGTTCGTGCTCCAGCTATCGCGACGAGCGCATCACCATCGGCACCCGAGGCCCGAGCGGCGACGGCAACGCGATCGCCCGGACGATAGCGCGCTCTGTCGAGCGTCACCTCCACGGCGCTCTGGGCCGACAGCACTCTGCCTGCTAGCGCGCGTGGCTCCACGACGACTGCGGCGGCATCGTACGCGGTGTGGCCGTCGACCGTCGTTTGCGCGAGCGCTAAATTCGAGCCGACGCTGCTTTGCTTGAACACGGCTCGTCCCTCACCGCGCGCGTTTAACTTTAGCGTTTGCGCGAAGACCGAAGCACCGTGCGAAAGCCTGACGCCGACCTCGCGATCACCCGCCGGCTTTCCGTCCGCCGGATTGAAAGCGCGCACGCCGAAAGCGACCGGCTCGCCGACATCGGCGGTCGTGGCCTCGGGCAGCAGAGCGAGCGATACGCCCGCGTTCGGGACGACGATCTGAGTGGTCGCGGTCGCACCGCTGGTCGCCGCAGCGACACCGTAGGTCGAATCCAAACCGTCGCTCGGCGACGAAATGACGATCTCGGCGCGACCGGCGGAATCCGTTCGGGTGCGCTTGTCATAAATGACCGTCGTGCCCCAACGTGCGGTTTCGTCGGCCGAGCCGGGCGGCACGACGTGCGGCGACCGAACGATGCGCACGTGCACGCTGACGCCGGCAGCGGGCGCGTTGTTACGCCGCGCGATGACGGCGAACGAAAGATCGCGCGCCGGGTCGCACGGACACGCGGCGCCGATCTCGAGCGAGACGTCGCTCGCCGCATCGACGTGCAGCGTCGTCCCGCCAACAGCCCCGGAAGCGGCGGCGAGCAACGCGTAATCGCCGGCGGCGACGCCCTCGGGAACTCCGATTTCCCCGTCAAAAGCGCCGGCTGCGTCGAGGCGGACAACTTTAGACGCCAGCACCTTCCCGCGCGCTGCAAGCGACACGCGCGCTTCGCCGGACGCGCGCAAGTAGGCGCCACGCACCCGCGTGCGCGCAAAGCCGATGAAACGAACCGTTTCGCCGGCGCGGGCGACCGGCGAGTCGACGCGCAGGCCGACGAGCGCCGACGGTAACGGCGCTTGGGGAAGGATCGAGACGAACGCGCGCCCCGCGCCGTGCTCCGCAAGGGCGAATGCGGGCAGCGTGCGCTCGGGCCAAGCGATCAGACCGCGCGGGTCGGTTCGCTTCGGAATCAAACGCAGTCCGGCGAGAAAGTCGACGTTCATCCCGCCGATGGCCCGTCCGCTGTGCAGGTCGACGCCCCAAACGAGTAGACCTTCGGGACTTTCAAAGGTGACGAGGCCGATGTGAGTGCGGTTTAACCACACCTGTTGAACCGCATCGCGGCGGCGCGCCTCCACGACGTAAAATCCTTCGCGTTGCCCGAGCGGCACCGGAACGTCGCTCGATTGGAAGCGGTACCCGGGCGGCGGCGAGAATTGCCAGCGCACGACCGGCTTGCGGCGCGTGGTATCTAGCGGTCGCGGATAGCGGCTCTGGCCCGCGACGATCACGTCGGCCGGATCGACCGCATACGCTGCGAAATCGACCGGAGCGCCGGAGTATGTGTCGAGCCGAAGCGTGGCCGGGCGCCATGGCACGCTCGAATCTGGTGCAAACAACGCGAAGTACGCATCCCACTGATGTTTGTCGAGCAGCGGACGCGCAGCGTCGGCGTACGTCCACGGTAGAAGGGCGACGGCCGCCGCGAGCGCCGCGAGCGCCGCGAGCGCTCTAAAACGTCGCGTCGTAGAACAGCTTGGCATGCGTGTTTTGCGGCACGCGAAAGCCGACCGTGTACTCGTGCGCGTCGCCCGCTTTCAGCGGGCCTGCGTAATTGCTTAAACCGACGAGATTTGCATTGCCGGAGTCCGCTCCGAGAAAGCGCCGCTTCTGGTCGTCTTCGAGGACGAAGTGATCGATGCGCGGCGCGAACGCGGAGCCCAGCGTATTGGTGAAGGTGAACGCCACAATGTAATATTCGTCAGTGGAACCAGCGACCGCGTCGCTCGTCGCATACGTTCGAACGGAAGCGATCGCAATCGCCTGTCCGGGGGTGACGAGACCCGCGGCCGCACTCGCGCCCGCGGGCGGTTCTTTGCAGCCCGCGAGCGCCGCCGCACCGAGCGACGCAAGAAATGTCAGGCGGATCACGCCGCTCGCTTTTCGGCGGCTCGCGCAGGCATCCCCCGCACGCCTGCGTAAGCGCGAACTGTTGTGAACCGCGATTCCCCGAACCCAGCATCGCTGCATTGCCCCATCTGCGGAAGCGTTTCCGAAGCGGGTGAAGCCGCGCCGACCCTTCGCCCCGGGACGACGTATCAAGTCGTCATCGCTTGTGCTTCTTGCGGCATCTCGTTCGTCGCGCTGTCGCGCAATTAAGCTCCGCCTAGCGGCGTTCGTCTTGAATGCGGCCATCGCGGCGGCGTCGGCGCCCGCGCCGGCGGCGCCCGTCGAAACGCGCCGCCCGATGCCGAGCAAAGCGGTTCATACCGAATTCGTCGTTGAAGTCAACGCCAAAGGCCAAGTGACGCGCGTGCGCTCGGGCAAGACGTGCGGGGATCGGGCTTTCAATACGCTCACGTACGGCAATGCGCTGCAAGCGTTCATTCGAACGCCGAACGGTAGTGCCGTACCGGGAACCTACCGGCTGACGTACGACTTCAGCCCGAAGACCCAACACGTCAAGCGCGGCGTAGCGCTGATCCGCGTTGGCGGCGTCGATCCCAAAGCGGTAGGGGCCGTCGACGAGATGGCCGCGGCGAGCAAAAAGCACGCCGGCAAAAGCGCGAAGCCTACGGCGAACGCGCTGCCCGACTTCAAATCGATCACGGGGAACGGGCATTCCTAAGCGCGGCGACGGCGGCGACTTCGACGTGATGAAATGGTGGCTGCGCACGCGCGGGGACGTCGACGACGTTCAGGACCGCGACATCGCGCGCAGCTGCGGATCCAAAGATGCGTACCGCAGCGAAGGTGAAGCGCGCGCGCACGCTGCGATGAACGGTATGTCGGGCGTGCTGCTCACGTACCGCTGCACGTACTGCGACCAGTGGCATCTCACGCGACGTAAGAGCTGACGAGAGAGTGCCCTAGCGGGCGATAAGCGCGAGGTTGCCGTGCAGGGTCGCCCGGTCGATCGGGCCGTGAACGATCGCTCGCACCGTGCCATGCCGATCGATAAAGATGCTTTCAGGAATCGACGTCGCGCCGAACGTCGCCGCGAACTGGCCGCGATCGATCGCGACCGCCGACCGAACGCCGACGCGGGCCAGAAACGGCTTGACGATCTCGCTCGCTTCTTGGGCGTCGACGGCGAGAAACGCGACGCTTTTCGCGTAGTGCGGCAACGTTCGCGCGATCAGCGGCATTTCCAAGCGGCACGGTGGGCACCAAGTCGCAAAGACGTTGACGAAGAGAGCTCGCCCCGCGAAAGCTTTGGAGTTCACGGGCTGCCCCGTCAAACTCTCGAGCTCGAATGCCGGCGCCTTCGAGCCGACCACCGCCGGGCCGGCGAGCGCGGGTGTCGTGGTCGCAATGCAGCCTGCAAGCGCGCCGACGATCGCGCGCCGTTGCAACGAGCGAAGAAGCATCGTAGCGACGTTCAATAGCTTAATGCGGCAACCTTGCGCAGCGTACGTTCGTCCACGACGACGCGATGCATGAAGTCCGCTACGTCGGCGCGCGATATGTCGCGGCCGCCTTCGGGCACGAAGCGGTCGTTCGCGCGGTAGAGGCCGGTGCGCGGCCCGTCGGTCAAGCGGGCGGGGCGCACGACCGTCCATACGAGCCCGCTCGCTTCGAGTTCGCGCTCCATCTCGCGCATGTCGTCGAGCACGTTCTTCAACACGAACGGCAGCATGATGCGGCGCGCGACAAAGCCTAGATTCGGATCGTCGTCGACGCCGGCGGAAGAGACCGCGAGAACGCGCGATAGTTTCCAAGCCTGCATCGATGCGATGATATTGGCCATGCCGCGGGAGTAAACGGTCGTCGCCCCAAGCCCGTGTGACCCGAGCGCCGAAAACACGACGTCGGTCCCGCTGACCGTAGCGTCGACGTCGGACCGGTTCTCCACGTCGCCCTCGATCACGCCGATCGCCCCCAAGTCCTTCGGCAGCTTGCGGCGATCGCGCACGAGCATCTTGACGTGATCCCCATTCTCGCGGGCGATTGCAAGGAGCCAACGCCCGACGCCGCCCGTGCCTCCGAAAATACTGACGCGCATGCCGGGGGATTCGCGCCGCCACGACGCCGAAGCCTCGCCGTCTCATGCGATTTGCACGTTTCGAACAGGCGGGATCGACCCGCTTCGGCACCCTCGATGCGCACACGGTCCGGGCATATAGCGCGCCGATCACGTCGCTGCAGGCATATCTCGCGGTGCCGGAGCGCGAACGCGCCACGCTTCCGACGGCAGCGCCCGTGCCGCTCGAAAGCGTGCGCTTGCTCGCGCCCGTGCGTTCGGAGAAGAACGTATTCTGCGTCGGCCGCAATTACATGGGACACGCCGAAGAAGTGGCGCGCGCGCGAAACATCCCCTTGAACCTGCCGGCGGTTCCGACGTTCTTTACCAAAGCTCCGACGTCGATCGCGAATCCGGACGACGTGCTTCATTTGCCGCCCGAACTATCGGAACAGTACGATTACGAAGCGGAGCTGGCGGCCGTGATCGGCGTACGCTGTCGCGACGTGTCCGCCGAAGAGGCGCTGTCGGTCGTGTTCGGTTACACCTGCCTCAACGACGTGACGGCTCGCGACATACAGAAGGCGCACCACCAGTGGTTTAAAGGGAAGAGTCTCGACGAAACGTGTCCGATCGGGCCGTGGCTCGTTTCTGCAGACGAGATAGGCGATCCGGACGCGCTCGACATCGCGCTCCGCGTCGACGGCGAGACGAAGCAGTCGTCAAATACGGGTCAGATGATCTTTAGCGTCGCGGCCATCATTGCGTCGCTGTCCGCCGGCCTCACGCTCGAGCCGGGGGACATCATTGCGACGGGCACCCCGGACGGCGTCGGTTTCGCGCGCACGCCTCCCGAATTTCTTGGGGACGGCGCCGTTATGGAAATCGAGATAGCCAAGATAGGCACGTTACGCAACAGCGTGTCGTTACGCCGCCCGGCGGCGGCCCCGCGCTGATCGCGCCGCCGGCGCCGGGGCAGCCGGCCTCGCCCGCCGTAGGATAGCACTCTCTCGATGAACCGTCGTCTTTAGGAGCAGCGCTTGCGTTTTTTGCACACGTCGATCTTCGTCAACGATATGGCGCAGACGATCGACTTCTATACGAACAAACTCGGTCTCAAACTGCTGGAGGGACCGCTCCATTATCCCGGCAACGCCGACATGGCGTTCGTCGGTTCTGACTGGAGTTCGTACATCGAGCTCGTGTACGATCTCGAAGACCATGCGCCGTACGAGATCGGGAGCCGGTACGAGCACCTCGCGCTCGAAGTCGACGGCGATTTCGAAGCGGCGATCGAGCGGTTCAAGCGCGACGGCGTGCCGATCACGAGCGGTCCTAAGAAGTCACCCGGCGGCGGACGTTGGCTCGCGTTCACACGAGACCCTAACGGTGTTCCGATCGAGCTGCTGGAGAAACGAAGCGGCCGGATCACCTGAGCCTAGAATAACGCCGGATGATCGGTTCGACGCTTTCGGCGCTGGTCGCGCTCTCGTTCTTCGCACTCGACGCGGGCGCGCTGATCGCGCCTCGCGCGCTCGGTGAAAACTACGGCTTGCCGATCGAAGACGACGTCGGCTGTGGTTACGTGCGCGCCCTCGGCGCCCGCGACGCGGTGCTCGGCCTGCTGATCGTGTGGTCGCTCGCGACGAAGCAGAAGAACGCTCTCGTCGCGACGATCGGCGCATCGACGCTCGTTGCGTGCAGCGACTTCCTCATCGTCCTCGGCGTTCGCGGAACCGCGGCGCGCAACAGCCTCGCGATCCATGGCGGCGGTGTTGCGGGTCTCTTGGTGGTTCTCGCAGCGCTGCGAAGCGAGCGCTGACGAGTAGTTAGCGAGGACAGGCGCCGCACCGCGCGGTAAACCAACTCACCGCGTCCGTCGTCGAGGCCGCCGTGCTTCGTGCCGCGGCCGCTTCATTATGAGGAGACACCATGCTTATCGGCGTCCCGAAGGAGACTGCGCCGGGCGAGCGCCGCGTCGCGCTCGTTCCGGAGACGGTCGCGCGCCTCGCGAAAGCCGGATCGTCCGTGCTCGTCGAGCGCGGAGCCGGCACGCGCGCGGCATTTACTGATGAAGCGTACGAAGCGGCCGGCGCTACGCTCGCCCGCGACGCTGCCGAAGTTTTCGCGAAGGCCGAATTCATCGCGAAAGTCGGCCGTCCCAGCGATGGTGAACTGGCGCAAATGCGCGCGGGCCAGACGTTGCTCGCGTTCTTGTCGCCGCTCGGAGATCCGCAGTCGGTCGAGCGCTACGCCGCACAACGGATTACCGCGCTCAGCATGGATGCGATTCCGCGCACGACGCGGGCGCAGAGCATGGACGCGTTGTCGTCCCAAGCGAATATCGCCGGTTACAAAGCGGTGTTGATCGCCGCTTTGGAACTGCCGCGTTTTTTCCCAATGCTTACGACCGCCGCCGGCACGATCCGCCCGGCTAAAACCTTCGTCCTCGGGGCCGGCGTCGCAGGCTTACAAGCGATTGCGACCGCGCGGCGGCTCGGCTCGGTCGTATCGGGGTTCGATACGCGATCGGTCGTCAAAGAACAAGTGCAGTCGCTGGGCGCGAGTTTCGTCGAGTTCGACTTGGGCGTCGATGCTGCGGGCGCCGGCGGTTATGCCAAAGCCCTGACCGCGGAGCAAGAGACGAAGCAGCAAAGTCTCCTCGCCGAATACATTCATGGCGTAGACGTGGTCATCACGACCGCGGCGGTGCCGGGCCGGCGCGCTCCGCTGCTCATTAACGAAGATGCGGTGCGCGGTATGAAACCGGGTTCCGTCATCGTCGATCTCGCTGCGGAAACCGGCGGCAACTGCGCCTTGACGGAGTCCGGCCAAGTCGTCCAGCGCCACGGCGTGACGATCGTCGGAACGATCAATCTCCCTTCGCTGATGCCGTCCGATGCGAGTACGCTCTATTCGCGCAACGTTTTCACGCTTCTGCAGCTGATCGCAAAGGACGGCACCTTGAATCTGGATATGTCCGACGAAATCATCGCCGGCACGACGCTCGTCAAAGACGGCGCGATCGTACACGAAGCGACGAAGGCCGCGCTGACCGGGAGTAACGCGTGAACGCCCATCTGCTTGCCGAGTTAACCGTATTCGTGCTCGCCGTTTTCATCGGACTCGAAGTGATTTCGAAGGTGCCGGCGACGCTGCATACGCCGCTCATGTCCGCCACGAACGCAATCCATGGCATCGTACTCGTCGGAGCGCTGCTCGTCGCGATCACAGGCGCGCCTCGGCTGGGCCCCGTGCTCTCGGTCATCGTCGTGTTTCTGGCATCCCTTAACGTGTTCGGCGGATACGTCGTCACGCAGCGGATGCTCTCGATGTTTCGGGCGCGTCCGACCGCGCCCGTGCGCGTCGATGGAGCGCAGAAATAATGTCTGAATCCGCCGTTGTAACGCCCAGTCAACTTGGGATCGACTTCGCGTATCTCGTAACCGGCGTTTGCTTCATCATGGGCTTGCGTTACATGAATACGCCGCGCACGGCCAGGCTCGGGAATTACGTTTCGATGGCCGGCATGGCCATCGCGCTCGTCGCTACGGGGGCGCTGCTCGATTGGTCGAGCGCGTGGTGGATCGCGGTCGTCGGCCTCGTCGCAGGTGCGGCAGTCGGCATCTACGCGGCACGCGCGGTCAAGATGACGGCGATGCCGCAAATGGTCGCGATCTTCAACGGCGCCGGCGGCGGCGCCGCAGCACTCGTGTCGACGGCCGAGTTCCTCAAGCTCGATCCGAGCACGCAGCCCGTTTCGGTCGAGCAAGGCATCACGATCGTCCTCTCGAGCATCGTCGGCGCGATCAGCTTCACGGGCTCCATCATCGCGTTCTTGAAATTGCAAGAACTGATGACGGGGCGGCCGATCACGTACCCCGGGCAACAAATCGTTAACGGGCTGCTCGCGTTTATCGCGATCGCCGGCGCCGTATGCGTGATGGCGAACATCTCGACGGTTCCGGCATATTTCGTCGCACTGACGGCGGCGGCCGTTCTCGGCGTTCTCTTCGTGCTGCCGATCGGCGGTGCGGACATGCCGGTCGTCATTTCGCTGCTAAATTCATTTACCGGCCTTGCCGCCGCGCTCACGGGCTTCGTGCTCGGTAACAACGTCCTCATTATTTCCGGTGCGCTCGTCGGCGCTTCGGGAACGCTGCTGACCCTCATGATGGGTAAGGCGATGAACCGCTCGATTACGAACGTCTTGTTCGGCGCGTTCGGCGCGGTCAAGGCCACGGAGGGTGGCGCTGCGAGCAGTTCGACCGGCGGGGCAGTGCGCGAATCGACCATCGACGACGTCGCGACGATGCTCGCCTACGCGCGCCAAGTCGTGGTCGTTCCCGGATACGGGATGGCGGTCGCCCAAGCGCAGCACAGCGTGCGCGAACTAGCCGATCAGCTGGAGAAAAAAGGCGTTGAGGTCAAGTATGCGATTCACCCGGTCGCGGGACGCATGCCCGGTCACATGAACGTGCTGCTCGCCGAGGCGAACGTACCGTATCCCGCACTCGTCGACATGGAAGACATCAATCCGGAGTTTCCGCGCACGGACGTCGCGCTCATCATCGGCGCAAACGACGTCACGAATCCCGATGCGCGCTCCAACACGTCGAGCCCGATCTACGGCATGCCGATTCTCGACGTCGATAAAGCGAACCAGGTCGTCGTCCTGAAACGCTCGATGAAGCCGGGCTTTGCGGGCATCGACAATCCGCTCTACGAGCTGCCGAACACCTCGATGCTGTTCGGCGACGCCAAGGCGTCGATCGACAAACTCGTCGGGGCGGTCAAAACGCTGTAACGCATGGCGAGACGACTGCTGTCGCACGTCGACATCCGGGTGCGCGACCGCGAGCGCGCCGTCGCCTTCTACGATGCCATACTCGGCGCTCTCGGCCATGCTCGGGACGAAAGCGAACGATGGGTGACGTACGACGCTCCGCGCGAGCGGGACGATGCCGAGACGCACGTATGGTTCGGCTTTACCATCGACGTCGACATGCAGCCGGGTCCTACGCGGATCGCTTTTGCCGCCGACAGCTGCGAAGAAGTCGACCGGGTGACGCTCATCGCCCTCGAAAGTGGAGCACGTCACGTCGAAGGCCCCGAGTATGCCTACGGCCCCGAATACTACGCCGTGTTCTTTGAAGATCCGGACGGCAACAAGTTAGAGGTCTGTTGCTACGGCCCGAGGGCGGGCGCAGCCAGCTGAACGTTATTCTGCGACCGCTCGCACGACAAGATTGGCACTCCCTGCGCAATCTTCGCCTGCACGTAGATCCCTCGATGACTGCGTTTCAGTCTACCGATGCGATGAAACGAGAAGGGTTTAATTTACGCAGCCCTCTACCGCGCACGGAGGAGCTATTGCCGCAGCAATAGTCTCCGAATACGCGGCCTCTGCGCGAAGCGCCAAAACTGAGATCGAGTCGACGAGCGACGGAAGGGGTTTCGGAGGGAAATAAACGGCGTTGAGTCGCCGATCGCGTATATCAGCCTCACATCCGCCAGATTGTCGAGAAGTTGCTATAGCAACAGCAGTCGCCATAGCTGTCTGTAATCGAGGTACTGATGAACCCCATTCTCTTTCTAAAAACCGGCTGGATGGAATTTTATGCAGGTGCGAAGGCTGATAAGCTGCTTGGCAACTTTCGTTACTTAAAAGAGCATCGTAACGATCCGAATGCAGGCGGCGAACGACGAAATTTCTTACCGCAGCGCGGCTACTGTTACGGCTACGCCCCTTTTCACAGCACGCTCGACTTAACGCGTCTCGAAGCGAACGCCCGCGGTAAACATGTCGACGGCGTCGATGTTGTATTTATAGCGCGACGACCGAAGAAGGGGGGAGTGTTCGTCGTCGGCTGGTACCGCAATGCACGCGTGTACTCTACTCTACAAGACATCGCTCGTCATTATTGTCTTGCAAGAGCACGCGAGTACGAACTCCTTGATATCGATGATCGTACGCTGCAGATTCCGGTGACGGCTACGAGCGGACCGCGCTCGCCGGCGGTATGGTTCGGCTCAGCCGACGCTATCCGAGACGTGCGTCTGCTGATGGCAGGTCGATACCGTGCTCCCCATGCGCGTCGTTCTGCAAGTCGCCGAACGGTTGACCCCGATGTCGAACAGCGCAGCGCGGTCGAGAAGGCGGCAGTAAAGGCAGTGACGAGCCTTTACGTGTCGCGCGGTTACGCAGTCCATAGCGTTGAACGCGCTAATGTCGGTTGGGATCTACACGCTGATCGCAGCGGCGACAGTTTACAAATCGAGGTAAAGGGAACTTCGCATCCGACAATCACGGCAGACTTAACGCCAAACGAGTACGCGGCATTTGAACCGCCAGCGGCGTCCTATCGCCTTTGCCTCGTGACAAGCGCGCTAGGCACCCCGGAGGTCCATGATTTTAGATACAGTACGGAGATTGCTGCGTGGGTCAACGGGAGTGGATCGGGTGGAATTAAGGTTAAGAAACTCCAGAGCGCACGTATCCGCCTCGTCTGAATGTCAGCCACGGCAACCGAAGAGCTCTTAGTATAACGTTTCCGCCGCGCACGTACTGACGTTCTCGGACCGGAGTGCGATTTGGCGAGCGATGGGCGGCTACGATCCCGAATTAACAGCGATGGGCTCGGGCGGAAGCAGCATAGGCCAGAGCCACTCCCCTTTACACAGCCGGTTAATTTGCATGGATGTTCCCCGATTGTTATCCCGCGAGCGCTCGAGAATCGACACCGGCCTCCTCTTCGACTGAGCCAGCATTGACAAGGGCAGATCCGCCCAATGACTTAACCCTTTCCGGTGCTCTCCACAGCGGCGTCGCCTCGTCTTCCCGAACCGGGGCAGTTGGTTAGGGTGCGGGATCGGCACTGGATTGTCGTCGACGTGCTTGCGAGTGCCTTGCCGTCGTCGGACACCCGTTTGGACGGACGCGCCGACCATCTGGTAACACTATCTTCCGTCGACGACGACGGGCTCAGCGACGAACTTCGGGTCTTTTGGAACCTCGAAGGCGACGCGCTCGTCCTCGAACAGGCGACGCTTCCGGTGCCGCAACGCGATCGTCTCGATGACCCCGAGCGCCTCGCCGCGTTCCTCGATGCCGTCAGGTGGGGCGCGGTCGCCTCTGCCGACGGGAAGGCGCTCCAAGCTCCGTTTCGTTCGGGCATAACGATCGAAGACTACCAACTCGACCCGGTCGTTCGCGCGCTCGACATGCCACGCGTAAATCTTTTGATTGCCGACGACGTAGGGCTCGGTAAGACGATTGAGGCGGGGCTCGTATTGCAGGAGATGCTTCTGCGGCATCGCGCTCGTACCGTGCTCGTGCTGTGCCCGCCGGCGCTCCGCCACAAGTGGCGACGTGAGATGCTCGAGAAGTTCGGACTTGCCTTCGAGATTATCGATAGCGATAAAATTCGAGAATTGCGTCGAAGCCGCGGCGTCGGCGCGGATCCGTTCCGGCATTATCCGCGTGCCATCGTCAGTTTCGATTGGCTTAAAGACGGCCGTCCGCTCGAAATGCTACGCGGAACGCTTCCATCGAGTGCGAACGCCTATCCGCGGCGATTCGATCTCTTGATCGTCGACGAAGTCCATCAGTGCGCGCCCTCCGGCAGCGGCGTCTACGCGACCGACTCGAAACGAACGAAGCTTCTGTCGCTCTTAGCGTCCCACGTGGAGCATCGACTCTTTCTGTCGGCGACACCGCACAATGGTTACGAAAGCTCGTATTCAGCATTGCTCGAGATGCGTGATCCGCAGCGTTTCAAGCGCGGCGTCCCGCCCGATCCAGCGGCGCTCCGCCGTGCGGTCGTGCGACGGATGAAGAGTCAGATCGACGCCGATCTCGGGCCGAAAGCCGACGGGTCGGTCCGCTTTCCGCGCCGCGAGGTGACCTCGCTCCCCGTCGTTTACGCTGAGGGAGAACGCGCCGCGCACGCCGACCTCGTGACCTACACGGAACTCCGCCGCTCTCGCGCACGTGAGCGCCAGGGGCGCGACGCTGCGAGCGAAGCGTGCGACCTGATGTTACTGCTGCTCAAGAAACGCCTCTTCTCTTCTCCGGCCGCCTTTGCGACGACGCTCGACGCACACGTACGATCGCTCGCACTGCCGCGCCCCGAGCGCGCGCCCGACTTCGATCGCGTACGCGTCGCGTACGACGAGACCGACGACGACTTCGCGCTCGACGACGAACTCGACGATGCGACCGAAGAAGCGATCCTCGTCGCGACGCGCGCCATGCATACCCTCGAGCCGGACGAAGCCGCGCTGCTCGAGCGCCTGCGGAAATGGTCCGCAACGGCGGCGAAGCACTCGGATGCGAAAGCTACGATTCTCGTCGAAAAAACTTCGCGGCTGGTGCTTGCGACCGCGTGCGTCGGGAAAGGCCGCGTGGACGAACGAGCGCGTGATCATCTTTACGGAGTATCGCGCGACGCAGAAGTGGCTGCGTCGCATCTTGGTCGATGCGGGCCTTGCGGGCGAGGGCGGCGAGCGGCTCGCATTGATGTACGGCGGCATGCCCGAAGACGATCGTGAGCGCCTCGTCGCCGAATTCGGCGCTGACCCGGCGCTGCGGCCCGTGCGTATCTTGCTCGCGACCGACACCGCGAGCGAAGGCATCGACTTACAACGTCATTGCCGGCTCATGGTGCATGCGGAAATTCCGTTCAATCCGAATCGACTCGAACAGCGCAACGGCCGCATCGACCGGCACGGGCAGCCGAGTCCTTCGGTCGAGATCTATCATTTCGTCGGGGCGAACGTCGACGCGGCACCGGGTTCGCTCGATGCCGATCTCGAGTTTCTCTCGCGCGCCGCGCGGAAGGTCGAACAGATTCGGGCGGACCTCGGCGCCGCGGGCGCCGTCCTCGCGCGCGAGGTCGAAAATGCAATGCTCGGCCGTTCCGCCGACGTCGACCGGCAGAGCCCCAACTCGGGCTCGCGCGCGACCGTGCGCCGTCTCGATCGCGAGTTGCGCGAGCGTATCGACGAACTTAAAGCGCGCATCGACTTATCGATCGAAGAACTGGGGATTTCGCCGCGCGCGCTCGCGCGTGCGGTCGAACTCGGACTCGAACTCGGCCGTCAAGCGCCGCTTCGTCCGATCGAGCTTCCTGCGACGGAACGTACCCCACGCGCCGACGTCTTTGAAGTGCCGGAACTGACACGGTCATGGGCGAGTGCGGCGGCCGATCTTTACGACGAGATTCGCGAGCGGAGCTTGCCCGTCACATTCGATTCGGGCGTTCGCGAACGGCGCGACGACGTCGTCCACGCGCACCTCGGCCATCCGCTCGTCGCGCAAGCCCTGCGGCTGTTGCGTGCCGAAATGTGGTCGTCCGCGAACGACGCGCGGCTCGCGCGCGTCTCGGGCGCGCTGGTCGCCGACGACGATCTCGACGAGCCAACGCTCGTCGTACACGCGCGACTCGTCGTTGCGGGCATCGACGGGGTCCGGCTGCATGAGGAACTCTTCGGCGCGAGCGGACGGCTATCGACGACCGCTTTCGCGCGCCTCAACGTCGGCGAAACGCGTCGAGCGATGAAGGCGAAGCGCGTCGGCGCGTTGCCACGGCATCACCACGTCGCGCTCGTCGATCTCTGGCCGCGCATCACCGGGGCGGTGAGTGCTGCGGTCGACGCGCGCATGCGCGAACGCGAAGCGTCGCTCGCGCGGCTTTTCCAAGAGCGCGGCGAACGCGAGGCTGCCGCCCTGCGGGCCGTGCTCGACGAACTGCGTGTCTCGATCGAACGCGAACTCGATCGCGTCGAGCTCGGCGAGGCCGAGCAGTTGCGCTTGTTCGATTCCGCGCGGGAGATCGAACGCAGGCAGTTCGCTCGGGACGTCGATTCGCTACGGCTGCGCATCGCGACGATTCCGGCCGAAGCCGACCGCGAAGCGGAGCGACTCGTACGGCGTTACGAATCGCCGCGTGCGATCGTCTTTCCGGCAGCGGTCGAACTTCTCGTACCTCGCCGCCTCGCACAAGGCGCGCTGCTTGCGAGATGATTCTCTTGCACGAGCCGCGCTTTGCGGTCGACGGCGACTCAAGGCGTTCGGATCGTGAAGGCGCGGGATATCATGGCGTATGCGGAGAGTCGCGGCTGGGTCTTCGTTCGCATCGGGTCGCGCGCATCGCATCGCATCTATCGGCACCCAGAGTACTCGTACGTTCTTTCTATCCCTGACCATAGCTCGAAGGATCTCGCTAAGGGGACGGTCGCTACCATCTTGAAGCAGATTGACGGAACCTGGAGGCCACGATGAACGCGTACCCGATTATTCTCGAGCGTGCTAGCGACGGTGGGTGGAGCGCCTTTGCGCCCGATCTTCCTGGGCTCGTGCTTGCGGCCGATACTAGGGCGCAGTTGCTAACGGGCGCGCCCGCGGCTATCGCCGACCATCTGGATGCCCTGCGCGACGAACATTTGCCGATCCCGGAGCCCGGTGAGGTAGAACTCATCCGCGTCGCGGTGTAAGACTATCACGAGCGTCGCAGTGCCCAAGCGGCCGGGCTTTCGCCCACGTCGACCGCGCCCGCGTGGCGACGGTGATTGGCTCTCGCTGATCGAGCCGGTCGGCCAATTTCTGACAGCGCCCGTTATTCGAGCGGCGTTCCCCGAGGGCTTGCCCGCCGTTCCCGCCGAGCTGCGCTCCGAGGCTCGCGAGCGCCTCGCCGGTGACGTTGCGGGCAGAGATGGATCGCAAGCCCGTGCCGCTTGGATCGATTGGCTCTTCCGCGCGGTGCTGGGCTGGGGTGATCTTTACGAGGCCGGCGAGACCGCGGCGGCCGTAACGCGCGACGTTCCCGAGTACCGGGTGACATTGCGCGCCGACGGCGTGTTGCGTGCTCCGAACGGCTCGCTGCGCACGATCGTCGTTCACGTGCCGTATGGGGCACGTTTCGACGCGCGGCAGACGGGCGAGGAGTGGAGCGCGACGCCGCTCGATCGGATCGCCGAACTCGCGCGCGCGCACGGCGTTGCGATCGCGCTGCTCACCGACGGCGAACGCATCGCGCTCGTCAACGTTCCGATTGCTAAGACCGACGCGCCGACGGACACGGTCGGCGGATTCGCAATCTGGCAGACCGCGCTTTTCGCGGAAGGCGCCGAGCGCGATTACTTCGCCGCCTTCGTCGCGCTCTTACACGCGCAACGCTTCTTCAACGCAACCGAGCGCGATACGCTTGAGGCGCTCTTCGAACGCTCGGCGCTCACTCAAGCCGATCTCACGAAAACGCTCGGGTTGCAGGTTCGCAAAGCCGTCGAACTGATGATCGGCGCATTCTCGCGTTCGGATCGCGAACGACGGGGCGAAATCCTCGACGCCCTCGCGCCGCATGCCGTTTATGAGGCAGCGGCGACCGTCATGATGCGCCTCGTCTTCTTACTCTACGCGGAAGAACGCGATCTGCTCCCCATCGGCGATCCGACCTACGCGGAGTACTACGCCGTCTCGACACTCCGGGATCAGCTCGAAGCCGACGCTATCCGGCTCGGCGACGAACCTTTGGAACGGCGTGCGACAGGTTGGCGTCGCCTCCTCGCGACGTTCAACGCGATCTACGCGGGCATCGACCACGATAGCTGCGGCTGCCGGCATATGGCGGACGGCTCTTCGATCCCGAGCGCTTTGCGTTCTTGGAACGTTGCCGCGTCGACGATCTGACGACCCGTGCGATTTTGACGTCGCTGCAGACGGTGACGCTCGGCGGCGAATCGCGACGGTTATCGTTCTTGGCACTAGACGTCGAGCAGATCGGCCACGTGTATGAAGGCCTCCTCGATCACGATGCGGTTCGGGTCAGCGATGTCCATCTCGGGTTCGACGGCAAGAGCGGCGCCGAGAGTGAGATTCCGCTTGCGGAGGTCGAGCGGATCGCAGCGACTGGCCGCACGCAACTTGTCGCGTACCTCGCCGAGAAGCTCGATCGTTCCGAGAAGGCGATCGAGAAGGGTCTCGTGCGAGGCGATAAGCTCAGCAACGGCGAGGAGCCGGAGACGCGCCGGCTTGTGATGACGGCTTGCGAGAGCGACGCGGGGCTCGTCCGCCGCACATTATTGTATGCGCCGCTACTTCGCGATGATCTCCAAGGCTTGCCGACGGTCTATGCCGCCGGAGGCATCATAGTAACGAAGACGCGCGCGCGTCGCGACTCAGGTACGGAATATACGCCGCGCGTGCTTGCGGAGGAGATCGTGCGGTACGCGCTCGAGCCGCTCGTGTATTCGCCAGGTCCCGTCGACGGCGCGCCACGCGAGACGTGGCTCGTCAAGCCGTCGCGAGGACCAGCGTGCGTGGCTGGTCGCCGATCTCCAGCAGCGGCTCAAACAAACGACACCTCGGCGCATCGCCGTCATCGCGCGCACTCGCGCGCAACTCGAGCGAGTGCGTGAAGCGCTTACTGCGGCAAAGGTTCCTTGTATCGACTATGGCGACGCGGAGTCTCACCGTCGCGACGCCGTTCGGTGTGTCACGGCACACTCTGCGAAGGGGCTCGAGTTCGGTGACGTCTACGTCGTGGGCGCCGACGACGGCTCGTTTCCGCTCGCGTACCCGGATGCTTCGGACGACGAGCGCGCCGAGAAGATCGGAATCGACGCGCGGCTCTTGTACGTCGCGGTCACCCGAGCGAGAGAACGTATCACCATCCTGTGCGGTTCGCGGCCCAGTCCGTTTCTCGCGCCGGCGCTCGCCTTCGCCGACGTGTCAAGCGCGTAAGCCGGGGCGTCACGACCGCTAACCGCACCTCTTGATTGACTATATTGATCGCCGGGGGGAATGCGTACAAAGCCCCAGACTGTCCAACCGGCTTATCGATCGGGCTTCCTTCTTCTCGGAGCCGCCGATGCCCTAAGCTTAAGCATCGGTGCGATACATCGAATCTGGCCGATATTCTCAATCCCTTCTTGAGACTTAAGACTTGACCGTTCTGTACCACACGCCGCGCTGCCAATCCGATGCTCGCCGCTTCGCGGCCCCCGTCGCTGATTGTGGGTAGCTGAGGCGAGCCGCCATTAAAGTCGCCAACGCTGCAGCGCGCCGTGCCGCTGCATTTCCGTCTTCTTGCGCTGCCTACCAATTAGGAACCGCTAGTCTGCCGGATTCGGCCTCCGTGCGATAAACGGCGTTCGGTCGTGATTCATTTCTAGGGATACTCTGAATATAACCGCCGACTGGGCGATTCAGCTGGCAGGCTTTGGGGTTTAGCGACGATGTTGACCTTAATGCGGTCTAACCGGACGTTTTAGAGCGTCGATTCGCTACTTTTGGAG
>JALYUE010000018.1 GCA_030853925.1 Vulcanimicrobiota bacterium
GAGACGCCGGTGGGCGTGGGCGCCGGAGTGGTCGCGGGTTCGGAAGCGGGCGTCGGTTCGGCTGTCGGCGTTGGCATCTCGCGCATGGGCGTCGCGGTGGCGCGGGGTGTTGCGGCGGGGCGCGCGGGCGACGGAGCGGCACGAACGGGTTGGGCGATCGGGCGTGCAGTCGCGGCTGCCCGCGGTGGCGCGGTGGCTCGCGCGGGCGCTGGGCTCGGTGCGGCTGGCGACGGGGCGATCGTGATCGGGTTGAACTCGGACGGATACGTCGCGCCGAAAATCGAGCCGTAGATGGGGACTGCATCCGGTGCGGGCGTCGGCGAGGGCAGCGGAGCGAGATGCTCGGCGACGAGCGTCTTCTTCAGCTGTTTGGCTTGTGGCGAATTGTTGAAGTCGGCCATAAGCCACGTCGCTGTGACGCGGGCCCGCTCGCGCGCTTCGGCCGTAAGCACTTTCGTGTACAGGCGTTGCAAGAAATACACGGCGCGCGGCAGTTGATCGTCGCGCGGGAAACGCTTTTCCCAGTCGCGTATCGAGCGTTCGGTCAGCTGCGCCGACGCGTACGTTTGACGTGCCGTATCGTGATTGACGTCATAGCGTAAGCCGGCGTCGCGGATCGTATTGCGTATGCCGATGATGCTCATCTTTAACGGACCGAAGTATTCGTCGGCCGGGGCCAGCGACGTAAGATTGCGCTGCGGCGCGGCTTTCTTGACGGGAGTACCGGTCTTCGAGTGGCTTCGCGCAGGCGGCGGCTCGGCGGACGCGGCCACACAGGAAGCGGCGGCACACAAAAAAACAAACCCATAGATTCGCTTCACGGTAAAACCTCGAGAGCGCGTGAAAGCGTCGTTAAGGAGAAAATTCCGTGACGCATCGCAAAATACCCGTCGCTTGCGTACAAACTCAGGCTCACGATCGCAAAGATTTTCAAGCCGCGTGGCCGCGTATTCGAACGCTCGTCGTCGAAGCGGCGTCGCACGGCGCCAAACTCGTCGTGTTACCCGAAGGAACGGTGCCGGGATACGTGCTCGGCTCGGCCGCCGTCGACGAACGGGAAGTCGCACTAGCCGCGGCCGATGTCGCCGAACTCGCGAGTTCGTACCGAACCACGATCGTGTACGGCGGTGTAAAAATCTCGGACGGTCGCACGTATAACGCGGCGATTGCGGTCGGTCCCGACGGCTACGAACTCGGCCATGCCGCCAAACAGTTCCTGTGGCATTTCGATCGGCGCTGGTTCACCGCCGGCGCAACTCTCGATCCGATCGAAACGCCGCTCGGAACGCTCGGACTTCTCGTGTGCGCCGACGGCCGCATCCCGTCGATTGCCGCGACGCTCGTCGAGCGCGGGGCGGAACTGCTCGTGATGCCGACGGCCTGGGTGACGAGCGGCCGCGACCCGCATTCGCTCGAAAATTTGCAGGCCGATCTTATGGCCGGCGTGCGCGCGCGAGAGAACGGCGTCCCGTTCCTCGTCGCGAATAAGTGCGGAGTCGAACTGCAGAGCGTGGCGTATTGCGGTAAGAGCGCCCTGTACGATGCCGACGGCGCCACGCTCGCGCGCGCGAGCGAAAGCGATGAAGCTATCGTCTACGGCGAGATTGTCGCCGCACCGAGCCGGCGCTCGACCGGAACCGCGTTCGCGCCCCCTCGCGACGCTGCGAACGGGCCGCAGCGCACGCGCATCGCTTTTACGCTCGCAAGCGACCCCGCGGATGTCGAACGTTTCGCGGTGCTCGCCACGCAAAGTGACGCCGACGTTCTGCTCGCGCGCGGCGCAACGCGCGGCCGGCACGCAGTACTCGCTGCACACGAAACCGGCCGGAACGACATCATCGGAACCGGGGGCATCCTCATAGCGACGGTCGATACGCCGACCTTTACGTCGCCGCGCGGCCTGATCGAAGCGAGACTCGCGGGCTTCGACCTGTTCTTGTGGCATGCCGACGGCGACGCGGCTTGGCATACGCCGTTCGCGCGAACGCGCGCGGCCGAGCTGCGCGCGTTCGTCGTCGTCTTTTCAGCCGCAACCGGTCGCGCCTTCGCCGTCGACCCCGATGGCGCGGTCGTCGCAGGCACGTTCGGCGAGTACCGCCTGGCGTCGTTCGTCTACGACCGCTCGCGTTCGGCGGCAACGCTGCTCGCCCCGACGACGGACGCCTTTGAGGGCTTGCGCGCCGCCGAAGCGATACGCGCCCGCGCTCTGGCTCAGGTACGTTGATGCTCGACGATTTCGACGCGCACAAAGCGGTACACGAAGCGGCCGAGCATCGAGAACTCGCGGAGAATACGCACTCCGGCGGCCCGCTTCATCACGCCCGGCTCGGAGCGCTGTGCGCGGCGCTGCTCGCGGTAGCGGCGGCGATCGCGAATTTACTCGCCAACAAGAGCGCGACCGCCGCACTGCACGCGAAGAACGACGCGATCCTCAACCGCGCCGAGGCGTCGGACTTCTATAGTTTTTATGAATCGCGCGGTATCAAACGGCATATTTACGAAGCATCGCTCGCGACGAATCCCTCGCTCTCGCCGAGCGTGCGCCGCAACTTGGCGGCGGTCGTGACGCACGAGCGGACGGAAGCCGAACCGCTGCTCGCGCGAGCGCGCGGTAAAGAAACGGAAACGCGTGAGGCAAACGAGCGTTCGGAACGGCTGATGCACGCGCACGAGGTCATGGAGGGCGGCGTCGCACTTTTCGAAATTGCGATCGCGCTCGTTTCCATCTCGGCGCTGATGTCGTCGACGTTTCTACTCGCCTTTGCGGGCGCCGCGAGCATCGGAGGGTTCTTCATTAGCGCCTATGGATTCACGCTTCAATGAGCACGTTCGATGCGCTCGCGGCACGGGCGCTCGATACCGCCGGCGCGCGAGGCGCGCATTACGCCGACGTCCGTTTTGAAGACGCTCGGACGGAACGCATCGAAGTGCGCAACGGCGCGGTGACGACGCTCGGCGACCAGACCAGCGCCGGTTACGGAATCCGCGCGTTGTACGACGGCGCGTGGGGCTTCGCAGCATCGAGCGATCGTAGCGAAAGCGGAGTCGATACGGCCGCCGCACGCGCCGTCGCAATTGCGAAGGCGAGCGCAAGCATCGGGCGCCCGCGCTTCGGTGAAGCTCCGACCGACCGTTACGTCGACGCGTTCGCGACGCACGTCGTGCGCGACGCCGCGGACGTGCCGCTCGGCGACCGCGTCGCGCTGCTGCTCGAAGCCG
Source organism: Vulcanimicrobiota bacterium (assembly GCA_030853925.1). Lineage (GTDB taxonomy): Bacteria > Vulcanimicrobiota > Vulcanimicrobiia > Vulcanimicrobiales > Vulcanimicrobiaceae > JALYUE01. The sequence goes on from JALYUE010000018.1 coordinate 3,220, forward strand.
AGCGTTCTCTGCGCGCGACGCCCGGCGTGGGCGTGGGCCGCGCGTGGCTCGACCTCTGGCGAATCGAGAAGACTTTCTACAGTACGACGGGATCGCGCATCGCGCAATCGCTGCGGCAAACGGGCAGCGGAATGACGGCGCTCGCGGTCGGCGACGGCGAGGCGCAAGATCGAACGTTTCCGGGCGACGTCGGTTTGTATCAAAGCGGCGGCTGGGAAATCGTCGAAGCGGCGCGCTTACGCGAAAACGCCGAGCGCATCGGCGAAGAAGCGGTCCGCCTGCTCGCCGCACCGCAGTGCCCCGTCGGCGACTTCGACGTCATCCTCGGCGGCTCGCAAGTTTCTCTGCAAATTCACGAATCGTGCGGCCATGCCGCCGAACTCGATCGCATCATGGGCTGGGAAGCGAACTTCTCCGGAACGAGCTTCCTTTCGGCGAACCAGCTTGGAGCGCTACGCTACGGATCCAAACACGTAACCATCGTCATCGATAATACGCTGCCGCTCGGCCTCGCGACGACCGGCTACGACGATGAGGGCGCAAAGAGCGGGCGCTCCGACATCGTGCGCGACGGCATACTCGTCGGTTTCGAGATGTCGCGCGATACGGCGCGCACTCTCGGCCGCGAAACCAATGCTTGTGTGCGCGCGGAAAGCTGGCAGCACGTGCCGATGATTCGCATGTGCAATCTTAGTTTGCAGCCGGGCACCGTGCCGTTCGAAGCGCTTTTCGACGACGTCAAAGCCGGCGTGTACATGGAATCGAATCGCTCGTGGTCGATCGACGATCATCGCCTCAATTTTCAATTCGGATGTCAGATCGGTTGGGAGATCAAGAACGGCAAACGCGGACGGATGCTCAAAAATCCCACCTACGCCGGCGTGACGCCTCAATTTTGGAACAGTTGCGATGCCGTGGCAGACGAGCGCTCGTGGGTAGCGTGGGGCACGCCGCATTGCGGCAAGGGCGAACCGATGCAGACCGGGCGCACCGCCCAAGGCGCGGCCCCTGCGCGCTTTCGCAACGTCAGCGTCGGCGTCGGCTACGATGGATAGAGAGCGGCGCGAAGCGCTGGCGCTCAAAACGATCGGCCTCGCCGCGGGCGCGCCGGCCGAGGCAATCGTTTGCGATGAAGACGCCGGTCTGACGCGCTTCACGCGCAACGCCGTGCATCAGAACCTCGCGCACCGCAACACGTCCGTGCGCGTTCGCACGCTCTGGGGCGGGCGTGCCGGAGTCGCCGCAACGAACGCTTTGGACGACGCGTCGCTGCGCGCAGTTGTAGCGCGCTCGCGCGAGGTCGGCTCCGTAGCACCGCGCGACGACGGCACGGCTCCGCTCGTCGAACACGCGCAACCCGCGCTTTCGCCCGGCGCCTTTGTCGAAGCGACGGCAACCGCGACGCCGGAGATGCGCGCTCGCATCGCCGCCGACATCATTGCGACGGCCGAGCGACACGCTCTATGGGCGGCCGGATACGTGCGCACGGGTCGCAGCGGCGTCACCTTGGCGAACTCGGCCGGCGCACTACTTTCCTTCGAGCGTACGAACTGCGCGCTCAACGTCAAAGCGAACGCGGCCGATTCTTCCGGGTTTGCCGAAGCGTATGCAAACGACGTCGCGGCACTCGATGGTTCGCGCGCGGGCGCCGTCGCGGCGGACAAGGCGCTGCGCTCCGCCGCGCCGGTCGCCGTCGAACCGGGGCCGTGGACCGTGATCTTGGAGCCGGCGGCACTGGGCGAGCTGCTGTCGTACCTCGCCCCTCACTTCTCCGCGCAGGCTTACGACGAAGGTTCTTCGTTCGTATCGGACGCACTCGGTACGGTCTGCGCCGGCACGAACGTTACGTTGGCCGACGATTTTGCCCACGCGCTGCATCGCGGCATGCCGTTCGATTTCGAAGGCTATCCGAGGCGGCAAATGCCGCTCGTCGCCGGTGGCGTCGCGACGGCCGTGGTCAGCGATGCATATTGGGCCAGGCGCTTAAGAAAGCCCAACACCGGCCACGGGTTGCCCGCGCCGAGCCCGAGCGGTCCGCAAGCCGTTCATCTCGTCGTCTCGGCCGGCGAGAAAACCGTCGAACGCCTCATCGCGGAAACCAAGCGCGGCTTGTTGATCAGCCGCTTTTGGTACATTCGTCCCGTCGATCAACGTAAGACGATCGTAACCGGCATGACGCGCGACGGAACGTTCCTGATCGAAAACGGCGCGCTCGGGCCCGGCGTGCGAAACATGCGATTCAATCAAAGCATCTTGGAAGCGTTGAAGCGCGCGGAGTTCTCAGAACGGCAAGTGCGCACGGAAGGATACTCGTATTCGATCGCGCTTCCCGCCGTGAAGTTCGAACGCTTCACTTTTACCAGTTCGACCGAATTTTAGCAGACGCTAGCGCACGGCTCGGACGACGCGCAACGCGCGCTGCTCTCCCGCCGGCTGCACGATGCGCAGCATCGCTTCGATGACGGCGCCATCCCATTGCGTGCCACTGCCGCCACGCAGTTCCTCGATCGCATGCGGCACGGGCAGCGCTTCGCGATACGGCCGGCGGCTGATCATCGCGTGAAACGAGTCGGCGACCGCGACGATGCGGGCAGTCATCGGTATCGACTCGCCGCTGAGGCGATCCGGATAGCCGCGGCCGTCCAAACGCTCGTGGTGCGCGCGCACGACGCTCGCATACTCGCGCAGCGCGGGGATGCTTTCGAGCATCCGGCCGCCGGCGGCGGCGTGCGCGCGCATCGTGTCCCATTCGTCCGCGTCCAGCGGCCCGGGCTTCTGTAAGATCGCCGTCGGAGTCGACACTTTCCCCACGTCGTGCAGCGTCCCGGCCACCGCGCAGAAATCTTGCTCGCGCGGCGTCATGCCGAGGTTCTTTCCAAGCCGGCCGCACCACATCCCGACGGCCCGCGAATGTTCGCAGGTTACGGTATCGCGCGCTTCGATGGCGGCCAAAAGCGATGCGACGACATCGTCCCGGCCGATCGCGGAGCGCTCGAGAAAAAGCTTCTCCAAATCGCTCGAGCGCAGCGCCATGTAAGCCGCGACCTCGCTTGCCCGGGGGTTCCCCGCACTATAACAGGCCGCAACGACCGCGCCTGCAATAACGGTCAGCTGGGCGTATTGCGCGGCGTGCGCGCGCTCGCACTCCTGCGTCCACGCTCGACTCGAGGTCTCGCCAAAATCGGCCAACTCCGCGGACAAGCGTTCGAGAAACGACGTAGCGAACGCGGAAGCAACCGGCCGGTCAGTTCGGGCGGCAGACGCTGCGGAGCAAATCGCTTCCTGCAATTCGACACGCCGGTCGTCAACGTACCGAGCGAGGCCGGAAGCGCCTTGAGCCGTGAGCGTCGTGTCGCGCATGCGTGATATTTCCAACATCTTCTCTTAGGCTGCCGCCGCTTCGTCCGACCCGGGGGAGCGAGCCCTACCTTCGAGGAGCCGGCGTCAGCGGCCCGCCGAAATAGGGTCGCGCCCGCGAAGTAGTCCGTAGTGTGCGGCGGCGTAACCGTACGCGAGCCCTCCGGCGAAAAGTAGTCCGCCGAGCCAGACGGCCGCCGGATAAGGAACGGCCGACACCACGAGCGC
>JALYUE010000034.1 GCA_030853925.1 Vulcanimicrobiota bacterium
GTCGTCAACCACGCAGGTACCGTCTCGGCGCCCGAGGCGTTTGAAATATGCTGCGCACCGTACATGGCGAGCGTGCCGGCGGCTATGGTAAGCCAGTTGTGTTTTTTCCGGGCTGGCGACATCTTCAGCAGTGCGCGATCAGTAGTTCGCCGCGGCGCGAACCGCCGAAAGCGGCTTGTCGAGGTCGGCGAGCAGTTCGGGTTCTACGATCGCGAACGGCGTCGTGCCGTAACACAGAAGGCGCTGGTGAAAATCGTCGAGCGATGCGCGGCTGCCCATGTGCGCGCGGTACAGGCCCAGGAGCGACTCGAGTTGGAAGCGGCCGACGGTATACGAGATGACGTAACCCGGACCGAGAGCAATGCCGGACACGGCGGCCTTGGCTTGCTCCGGCGGGAAACCCGTTTGTTGCGCAAAATACGCGGCCGCGCGATCGAAACTCCAGTCGCCGCCGGCGAGTTCCGAATCGACGATAGCACGCGCGCCGCGCACGCGTTCCCATTGCGCCGCGTCGTAGCGCGCGTCGAGGTCTTGCGTGTCGTACAAGCCCAGTTGCCAAAACATCTCCTCGCCGTAGAACGCCCAACCTTCGGCGAACACGCTGCTGTCTTGAATTTTGCGCACGAAATCCGAATGACGGCGTGCGATCGAGAGTTGCAGGAAATGACCCGGCATCGCTTCGTGCGCGGCCGTCTCGAGGATGCGGTCCTTATCGAAGTCTTGATTCGGGTCGAGGCGCTGCGCCGCGTCCGACAGCGAAACGGGCGGCGTAATGAAGTAAAAGCCTGTTGTATCTGGACTGAAGAGCAGCGGTGGATTCATCGAAGCGCCGGGCGAGATCGGCTGAAGGAATTTCGGCGTTTCCACCACGTCGATGCGCCCGAGCCATGCCGGCACGTCGATGACGCGGTGAGCGTTCATGAAGGTGCGAAGCTGCGCGATGCGGTCGCGATAATACCCGACGAGCGCCGCGCCGCTCGGCGCGAGGCCGCCGCCGCTCTGCGGTCCGATCGGCGTGCCGCGGTTCAGCGCCTCGCTCTCGACCCACGTCTGCTCCGCCCAGCCGTGGCCGAGTTCGTCTTTCGCCATTTGTACGATGTCGGCCGCCGTGAACGGCAGCAACTGTTCGTCACGCAGCATCGCTTCGTATGCCGCGCGGCCCATGGCGTAGTTTTCCGGCCATCCGGAAACGTGAGCATCGATATACGTTTTGGTTTTGGTAATCTCGCCGAGCGACGCGTCGCGCGCGACGACGAATCGAGCGAACCGCTCCGGTGAAAGTTGGCTCTTCGCGGCGCCGGTAAGCGCGCCGTTAAAGAAGTCGGGAACGCCCGCAAGCTGTTCCGTCGCCACGACGCCTTGCAAATGTCCGGGATGCGTAACGAGCGTTTCGCCGGCTCTGATGTATGCGCTCGAGCCGGCGAGACGAGCGATAATGTCTTCCCAAGCGCCGTCGAGCGCGGCGCTCTTAGCGCCGCCCGGACCGGCGTTCGGTAAGTGTTGGAACTGGGTGAAGATCGCGCCGACGATCGCTTGCGCCGGTGCCGAGTAGTCTTTTTCGTACGCTTTGTAAACGGTGTACTGCCGCTCCATCGCGATCAGTTGCGCGCGTAGCAGCGCCGCGTCGTCCTTTTGAACGAGCGTAGCGTCGGCAAGCGAAATCGCGCCTAACTTCGCCTTCCACGCGCGAATCGTATTGAGGTCCGAAGTGTTTTCGGCCGGCGAAGGTACGTCGAGCGCGCCGTCTTCGCCCGTGATGCCGAGACCCGTTGCGATCAGCGGGTGCCGTTTCGCCCATTCGAACGTCATATCTTTAGCGAGTGCTTGGAGGCGGTCGTTCAGCGACGCGGCCTCGTCGGCGCGAGCGGCGGCCGCACCTGGGCCTAATATGGCGCACAGAAGTGCGACGACGAGCGTGCAGCTACGCGCGCTGATGTCGATGGAACGGATCAAAAAGCGTCTCCAGCGGGGGCTTTTCTCGTTCGAGGGGCCGTTAGATGCGCCCTCGAACGTGCTGGACTCGCGGGCGATTAGCTCAGCTGGGAGAGCGGCACCCTTACAAGGTGATGGTCGGCGGTTCGATCCCGTCATCGCCCACGATCGATATTTGCGATCACTTCCGATTGCCGAACACGTAGACGGCGACGGCGTGAAGATCGCGTTTCGAAAGCTGCCAGCGCGGCATGACCGGATTAAGCGAAGCGCCCATATTGTCGATGCCGGTCGAAATCGCCCGCTCGAGCAGCGCGACCGTGTAGGGCTTTTTTTGGGCGGTCGTGAGCGCCGCGTGACGCAGATCGGCGCTGACGGCGCCGCCCGGCAAATGTATTCCGCCCGAACCGTCGGCTCGGTGACACGCGGCGCAACTGCGAAAGAGCGGCGGCTTTCGCGCGGATATCTGTACGCCGCCTAAATCTTTGCCGGATAGAAAGATGCTGCGCCCGTTTGCGTTCGACTCTCGCGCCGCCGCCGTCGACGCGGCTGGAGCCGTTTCCGCCGCAGGATGTGACCCGGAGCACGCGGCGACCGACATCAGGGCAACGGCGCATAGGAGCGGTGTGCGCAGCGATCGTGTATGCATCTGCATGGCTTTCAAAAGCGGTTGTGCGGCTTTTCTTTTGCTTCCCGAACGGTTTTCGGCACCGTTCCGTTAGCGTATCTTGCGGAAACGTTGCTTCGCCCGACTACGTTGACGGAGCAGCCCTCCGCACTTGTGAGATATCGAATGCACGCCGCCTATCGATCGGCGATCGCCGCGTTTAGCACGATCGCGTTTTTGCTCGCCCAAGTGCCGGCCGTCGCCGCCGAACGCGCGACCCCGGCTCGGCCCGATGTGCTCGTCGTCGGCGGCACGCCCGCCGGAGTCGCTGCAGCCGTCGCGGCCGCTCGGCACGGCGCGACCGTCATGCTCGTTTCGAGCGGAACCGACTTGGGCGGCATCCTGACGGGCGCGATGATGGATCAGTGGGACCTCAATCTCGCACCGGGCGGTACGTCGATCGAAGAAGGCATCTTCGACGAACTGTACGATCGCCTCGGCGACGTGTTTTCTCCGGCTACGGCCGCAAGGACGTTCGCAAACTTCGTGGCGGCGGAGCCGCGCATCGACGTGCGCTATGACGAGATGCCGGTCGCCGTCGCGACGAGCGTAGCGCCGGGCGGCGCGCGCGTCGATGCGGTCACCTTCGCGGATTCGCGCTCCGGTAAGCGCAGCGTTGTTGGAGCGCCGTTCGTCGTCGATGCCACCGACGCCGCCGACGTCGCCGCGCTGGCCGGCGCGCATTACGACGTGGGCCGGCAGGATACGGGTATCGACGAGCGTGCGCAAGCGGTCACCGAAATGTTCACGCTGCGAGGCGTCGATTGGCACGCCGTAGCGGACTCGTACGACGTTTCACTCTACGGTGCCGGCGGCGTTTCCGAGCGGCGTGCGTGGGGATACGCGAGGTTAATGCGCGCGTATCGTACGTTGTCGCCGGACGTTATCGCGCGCGATCTCAATTTGGGCCGCATGCCCGATGGAAGCGTCGTCGTGAACGCGGTCGACGTGTTCGGCATCGACGGACTCGATCGCTTACAACTCGAACGCGCGCGCCGGCTGACGCAAGCCGAGGCGGCCCCCCTCGCCCGGTATCTGCGCGTTCGCGTTCCCGGCTTTGAGCGTGCCCGCGTCGATCGCTTCGCCGCCGCCGTCTACGTTCGTGAAACGCGGCACGTAGCGGGTATGGAGCGCGTTACGAGCGAGGACGTTTGGCTCGGGCGCGTTCCCTCCGACAGCATCGGTCTGTCGTCGTATCCGATCGATCTGCATCCGGTCGACGCAGCCGACCGCCCCGCTTTCGCTCCGGTCCGCCACGTGTACGGGATTCCTTTCGGAGCCCTGGTTCCCAAAGGTCTCACGAACGTCGCGCTGGCCGGACCCGCTATTTCCGCGACGCACCTCGCAGCGGGCAGCCTGCGGGTCGTTCCGTCGACGATTGAAGAAGGTCAAGCGGCCGGAGTTGCAAGCGCATTCGCCTTGGAAAACTGCATCGACTTCCAGCAATTAGCGGTATCGCCCGAACGCGTGGCGGAATTGCGGCACGAACTTTCCACCGACGGCGTACTCGTCGGCGTGCCTGCATTCGGCCGGCTGGCGCACGCGCGGCATCGCGCGTTGCGACGCGTTCAAACGTAGGAACGCCATGCCCGCTCAGGTCCCCGCGCCGCTACCCAGCCGTAAGACGTACTTGACGATAAAACGCTGCAGCGTAGAATTCGCCGCGGGCGTCCCGTAGTTGACGAATATCTCGCTCGCGTTTTTGAAACGGCGATGATAGCTGCCCGCGAGATTGAGACCGGGCGCCGCAAATCCGCCGTTTCCCGAGATCGAACGCAACGAAATCGAGACGTTGGATTCGTCGCCGAGCGCTTCGCCGAACGACACGCGGCGCAACTGTTGGCCGTCGCGCAGGCGCCGGGCGGCGTTCGCGGTCGGGAAATCTTCGAGCGTTCCGTCGTACTCGAAGCCTAGCGAATACCGCGTGCCGAGCGGCCGCGACGTCGAGAGCGAATATTGCCGCAAGTACGTCGGACGAATCGTGCCGTCCGAGTTGAACGTTGCGAACGGGCCCCACGACGTGCTGAAATCGTACGGCGTCGGCGTACCGTCCTTGTAGCCGACGTTGAATCCGCTCTGGTCGAAGGGCAGCGTTGCGCCGTCGCGATAGCCGTTGTCGTACCCGACGAGCGACGCACCGTTATCGTAGAGACGCAATGCGCCGAGCAGCGGTCCTCCGCTGAGATGCAGCAGATTCTTGAACACGAGATCCACGTTGAGATTGAAATCGGTCTGATGCGCGGCGCCCGACCGGTCCACGAGGCGATCGGCAAAGACGAACAGCTCGGCGCGTTTGAGCGGGCTTGCAGCCGGCGGGTTTCCGCTGAAGTCGACGAACATGCCGGGTCCGCGGATATCGGCAACGTTCGTGAAGCCGTCGATCGGGTTCCATTTCGGTCCGATATCGCGGTACTCTGTGAAGACCTCGTAGTTCTGTTTGTGCACGTCTACGAAGTTTTCGGACTTGTAGGCCAGTCGTGGCGACGTTCCGGGCACGCTGCCGCGTTCGGCGCCGTAGTCGAACGTGTAAACGAAGCCGTTATGGAGATTGCGACCGGCGACCATAGCGTCGTAGGCGAAGTCGCTCGCCGCAAACGGATACGCGGTCGCGTTAGCGTCGACATGATGCGCGCTGACCGCATCGAACGAATATGAGAACGTCCGATCGCCGAGCGAGTGTTTGAATCCCAAGGCCGTGTCGTTGAATCCGGCGTCTGCGACGTTGAGCAGTCCGATCGATTGCAGCCCGTACGTTCCTTCGATCTTCGCACCGCGGTCGAACGGTCCGATACCCGGCGAATAGAACAACTGATTCGGCTGCGCGTTGATACCGGTTTGGGAAGTCGGTTGGAAGAAACCGGCGCCTTGTGAAAAGAATGGACGATACTCCGTAAGCCCGCGCCGGAACTCTTGTGGTGAAATCGTCTGCTGATCGATCTCGACGTTCGAGAAATCGGGCGCCAACGCGCCGACGAAGGCGATCGTTCCGGTCAACGGGACGTTCGCATCGATTCCGATGTGCCGCGTTCCCTGCGGCTTGAATAATCCGGTTCCTTGCTGATACAGATCGCGGTCTCGGCCGGTGCTTCCAAGACCGTAGACTTCCGCCCGCGGCTTCGGCCGGTTCACGCGCGACGCGATGTTGACGCCTTCGAGCGCCGGCCAGTAGCGAGCATCCGTCAATGCGGGGAAGAGTCCGTTGCCGCCCGCGTCGCTCATCAGCGAATCGTACGCCCACGTTTGATTTTCGTTCAGAGCCGCAATATGGCGCACGAAATTGAAGCGCCAGCGCTGGATCGCGGCGTTCTGCGTGCGAAAGACATTGAGCGGAATCACGAGCAGCGCGTCCCAATTCCCGTCACGCGCCCGAGCGGATGCGAGCCACACCGGATTGAATTTCGAAGATTCGGCGCTTTGTTGGTACCGCACGCCGGCAGGCGTCGTTTCGAAGTAATACGTCTGGCCGTTGCCCGTCGTATCGATGCCGACGCCGACGAAATCGTCGAGGCCGAAACCGACGTTGTTCGTCGTCTGAGTGGCCGTCGTCGGAACGCCGCGCTGGACGCTGTGGATGCCGACGTACACGTTGTCTTTATCGAAGAGCACGCGCGCGGTCGTCGGAAAGCGGCGTGCCGGCGTGCGTGTCGTGAGCGTCATGAAGCCTTCGACCGGCGTCGCCTTCGTCCACGGGTCGACGCTGAAGTCGAGCGTAGATGGCGGCGCGTTGTCGATTTTAACCGCGGAGAAGGCGTCGTTGCGGCCCACGGCCGCAGCAGCCGGCGCGTTCGCAATTGCGACGAAGGCCAGAAACGCCGCAATCGAAAGCAGTCTCGAGGGCTTCATCGGATCGTATACGTCAGCTTCGCTGCGAAGTTTCGTCCGTGCCGTCGGGTTCCGGGGTCTTGCGCATTTTGCGCACGCGCTTCTTGGGTGGTTCTAGCGCCGTAACCGAGGCCGGCTCGCGACTCGTGCGCGGTGCGTCCTCAGCGGCGGCCGCGGCGAAAAAATCGTACGTCCAACGTTCTCCGAGCGTTCGAGTCTCGGCAAATACGACGATTACTGAAGGATACCGCACTTGCAACCGCACGAGAAGTTCGGCAAGCCACGCGCCGTCGACGTATTGCCGGCGCAAGAGTTGCGAGTACGTGCCTTCGACCACCACGGCCGTGCTGGGCGACCGGGCGAGTTCCGCCATCACGAAACCGAGCGTGCCGTCGACGAGCGACGTGCAGAAGTCATCCATCGCCTTACGCTCGACGATTGCGGTTGCGACCGCGCCGCCGTCGACGAACGCCGCATAATCACCGGCAAGCAGTGCGGCGCGTTCCAGTGCGATGCCGAACCGTTTGAAGCCGTAGCCGTATCGCTCGCGCGTGTCGATGACGATGCGCTCGATCGTTCGCGACCGGCGCTGCGGGACGCGGAGACCGGGCCGTGCGTTCGCCATCGCTTTCGCCGTCTGCCAGAAGATCGATGGGCGTCCGCGGACGTGCGTGAAGACGAATTGCGCGCGACGGTTTTGCGCCCGGTCGAGCAACAGATCCACGACGGGACCGCGACGCTCGCAGCTAAGGACGGCGATGCGTTCGAGTACTTCGAGCTGCGCAACGTCCGCGGGCTCCGTTGCATGACAGTACACTCGGCTCGCACGCGGCCAAGTCTCACGCGCCTTCAACCACGTGCCGCCCTCGAGGGGCAAGTGCAAGAGGTACGGCAGCGAACTGTCGAGTTCCGGATTTCGAGCTACGATAAAAACATCGAGCACGCTCGGACTTTCGACGCCGCTCCGCGCCCGGGCCTCGCGAATGCTTTCGCACTTTAACGCTCCCACAGGACTCATACGAGACAACCGGAACCGGTTCTTCAGTTCCGCGACTCGGAGTCACGCCATGCTTACAGGCACCTACCCGTCGGCGGCAGGCCGCCGTGTCTGAGCAGAGCGGTGCGCCGCTTTTCATTAGCCGCGCCGGAACCGACGCAGCCGTTGCCGAGACGATCGGGCGCATTCTCGAGAACGCCGGCTACCGCGTCATCCTTCAGCAGTGGAGTTTCGCGAATCGAAGCTTCATAGCGCAAATACAGGCGGCGTTGGAAAACGGCAGCCGCGTCGTCGCGCTGCTTTCGATCGACTATCTGCAAAGCGATTATTGCGCGGCCGAGTGGCAGAGCGTGCTCGCGGACGACCCGCTCAATAAGAACGGCCGTCTGATCGTTCTGCGGATCGGCGACTGCATGCCTTCGGGTCTGCTCAAAGCAATCGCGTTTCGCGATCTCGTCGGCCTGCGAGATGCGAATGCGCTCGAACGTGTCGTACTCGAAGCCGTAGGCGAGAACGACGGCGAGCACCGCGCGAGCGGTCCGAACGGCAGCGTGAGGCCGGCCCCGCTGCCGTCCGGCAACGTCACGTTTCTGTTCGGCGACATCGACGGCAGCGCGGCGCAGTGGGAACGCGATCCGGCAGCGATGCAGCGCGCGTTGCGCCGATACGATGCCATCGTTTCGAGCGCGATCGCGCAGCGCTCGGGCTACCTCTTCAAGACGATCGGCGATGCATTCTGCGCGGCGTTTGGGCGCACGAGCGACGCTGTGGCGGCGGCGCGCGACGCACAGCGCATTTTAGCGGAAACCGACTTTTCGGAAGTGGAGCGCATGGGCTGCCGCATGGCAATCCATAGCGGAGCCGCCGACGAGCGCGATGGAGACTTCGTCGGCCCGCCGGTCAACCGCGTCGCGCGGCTTCTTTCGGTCGGCCACGGCGGCCAAGTGCTCCTTTCGGAAATCGCGGCGTTGACGGCGCGCGGCGAGGACGAGAACGGCATCGAGCTGCGTGATCTGGGAACTCACGCGCTCAAGGATTTAGCGAAGCCCGAGCGCGTTTTTCAGCTCGTTGCGCCGGGCTTAGCGTCGCAGTTTCCGCCGCTGCGATCTCTGAGCGTTCTCAATCATAACCTTCCGCTGCAGCTCACCAATTTTGTCGGCCGGACGGGCGTCGTGGCGGCCGTGAAAGCGCAGGTCGAGCGCGCGCGGCTGGTCACGCTGCTCGGCGCGGGCGGCATGGGGAAGACGCGAACCGCGCTGCAAGTCGCCGCCGAGTTCGTGGATGGTGCGGGCGACGGCGTGTGGTTTGTGGATTTCGCACCCCTCAGCGATCCTGCATACGTGGTTCCTCAAATCGCTTCGGTGCTCGAAATTCGCGAAGAGATAGGCCGGCCGCTCATCGACTGCGTGCTCGCGCATCTCAAAGACAAGCGCCTGCTGTTGATCTTCGATAATTGCGAACACGTTATCGCGGAAGCGCGTGACGTGGCAGACGCGATCTTGAAGATGCCGACCGACATCCGAATTCTTGCGACTAGTCGCGAAGTGCTCGGCGTTGCCGGTGAATCGGTCGTGCGGCTGCCGTCGCTTGCGTTGCCGGCAACGAGCGATGGCTTAACTGCCGCCGAAGCCTTGCGGTACGAGGCGATCGCGTTGTTCGCCACGCGCGCCGCTACGGCCGACGCCCGTTTCGCGCTCACCGACCGCAATGCGGGCGTCGTGGCCGACATCTGCCGGCGGCTCGACGGGATTGCGCTGGCAATCGAACTGGCCGCACCGCGCGTAAAAATTCTCAACTTGACGCAGCTCTCGCAAAAACTCGACGAGCGCTTTCGCCTCCTGACCGGCGGCAGCAAAAGCGCGCTGCCGCGCCAGCAAACGATGCGCGCGCTCATCGACTGGAGCTATAAGTTACTTGCCGAGGACGAACAACGGCTGTTTCGAGGGCTCGCGATCTTTGCGGGCGGCTGGACGCTCGAAGCCGCCACGGCCGTCTGCGGTGACGACGACGCGGACGAGTTTTCGATGCTCGATATGCTGACGTCGCTCGCCGACAAATCGCTCATCGTCGTTGATTTCGCCGAGGAGGCGCAACGTTTTCGTCTGCTGGAATCGTTGCGCGCGTATGCGCTCGAGCTCGCTCGCGGCGCCGGCGAGTTCGACGCGCTGGCGCGCCGCCGCGCCTCGTTCTTCGAGGCATTCGCAGGGGACGGGACGTTCAAAGCGAGCGAAGACGGCGGAGCGGCGCGACTTTGCGCGATCGAAGCCGAACTCGAGAACCTCCGCGAAGTGCTCGCCTGGGCGCTCGAGCAGCGGCACGACGTGCGTTTAGGTGGTCGCATTAGCCGTGCGCTCGGCCGGTTCTGGTCGAACTTGCGGCCGCGCGAGGGTCAACGTTGGTTCAATCTTGCATACGCCGAGCTTTCGGACGGTTCGGATCCCGTGCTCGCCGCGCAGCTAACCTTGTCGATTGCAGCTATGTTGCCGCACGGTAGCTTCGAGCGAATAGAGGCTTCCGAGCGCGCGCTGCGCGAGTGCCGGCTCGCGGGAGCGCCGAGCGCGATGTGCCGAGCGTTGTCCGCTTACGCCGAACAATTGGCGCCGCTCGGGCGGACCGATGAAGCGAAAGCCGCGTTCGAGGAATCGCTCGAATATGCCAAAGCGATTTCGAGCGAGCGCGACGTCGCGATCGCACTCGCAGGCTTAGGTGCCTTAGCGGTCGATCGTAAGGATTTCACGGCAGCTCGCGATATTTGCGGCCAAGCCATTGCAAGTTTCGAGAGCATCGGCGCCAAGGACGGCGTCGCGTACGTCACCATCACCTTGGGCGACGCGGAATTTGCAGCGGGCGACGTGCGTCAGGCGCTGATGTATACGCTTCGCGCGCGGGCGTCCTACGGTGAATTGCGCGACCTTCGATCGACGGCATGTGCTGCGTGCAAGCTCGCTGCGTACTCGATCTTGGCGGACGATCTCGCGAGCGCGCGGACGCACGCGCGCGACGTGATTGAGGTGTTGCAAAGCGACCGGCACCCGCTTTTTCTGGCGGACGCGCTCGACAGTCTATCGTTGATCGCGACGCTCCAGGGTAATATCGAACGAGGTATGCTGTTGCTCGCGTACGTCGAAAACGCATACCGCAGACTCGCGCACGCGCGCGGCTTCGAACAGCAGCTCTGCCACGAGCGTCACGTCGGCGTATTGACGGCATCGCTTGGAGCGGAGGCGCTCGCGGAGCGCTTGAAGGTCGGTGCGAACGTTGCCGAAGATCGCGCGATCGAGGAAGCTCTGGCGGTGTAACTCGGCGAAGATGCCGCGATGCTGCGCGAGCGCAAAACGAGCGGACTGCCCATCATCGTCGGCGTTACGGGTCACCGCGACTTGCGCACCGAGGACGCATCGACGCTCGCGGCCGCAGTCGAAGCGATCTTCCAGCGGCTCGAGCGCGATTATCCATCGACGCCGCTGCTCGTCTTGACGCCGCTTGCCGAAGGCGCGGATTGCCTCGTTGCCGAGGTAGCTCTGAGACGCGCGATTTCTTACCGCGTTGCGATGCCTTTACCGCTCGAAAGTTATCGCGAAGACTTCACGACCGCCTCAAGCCGCGCGACGTTCGAGCGTTTGCTCGCCGCGGCGGACGGTGCGCCATACCATATACCGCTTTTGCCGGGGAACGACGATCAGAACATGCGCGACGAGACGCGTCGCGCGCAACAATACGCGTCGCTCGGAGCGCACTTGGCGCGCGTTTCTCACGTGCTGATCGCGCTGTGGGACGGGCTCCCTTCAGAATCGATCGGGGGCACGGCGCAGATCGTGCGCTTCCGCGTGCTGGGCGCCCCGAAACGATACCTTTCGAAGTCGTCCGTGATCGACGCCCCGGAAACCGGCCCCGTCCATCATATCTACGCTTCGCGCGCGTCTGCGGAGCCGCGGCGCGCCGTCGGCTTCACCTGTTTGCGAGTAAGGCGTGAGCGAACGCGAGACGGCGCCTGCGCGATACCGACGAACGTGCAGCAAGCGGACGACCTGATCGACGA
>JALYUE010000054.1 GCA_030853925.1 Vulcanimicrobiota bacterium
CGTCGAGAAGTCGTTCCTGGTCCACAGCCCGCGCGTCGAGAAGATCGAAGTGAGCAAGCGCGGCATCGTCCGCCAGAGCCGCTTGTATTATCTGTCCGCCAAGATCGGCAAGGCCGCGCGCATCAAAGAGAAAAAGGTCGCGCGCTAGCGCGGCCGGCGGAGCGTCGTGACCCCTCTCGAACTTTTCGGCCTCATCTGCGTCCTTGCCGTCGTGCGCGTCGTAATGTCGCTGCGGCCCGCAACCGCGAACGGCACCGCGAGCATGACGGCGGGTCACGCGGAACCGGGGGCGGCAACCGCCTCGCCGCCGATGTCCGTCGTCGTAAAGGAATACCTCGACGCGTTCATCGTCGCGGGTCTCGTCGCGCTCTTCCTCATCACGTTCGTCGTCCGCACGTTTTTCATACCGTCGGGCTCGATGGAACCGACGCTGCAGATCCACGACGTGCTGTTGGTCAACGAATTCGAGTATCGCCTGAGCAAACCGCACGACGGCGACATCGTCGTATTTCCGCCGCCGATCCCGACGACGAACGACTTCATCAAACGTTTGATCGGAAGCCCCGGCGAAACGCTGCGCATCCATAACGGCGTCGTCTTCCGCGACGGTAAGGCGCTCGTAGAGCCGTACATCGCGCAGAGGCCCGCTTACGAGATGGAAATCAAGAACTACAACGTGTACGTCGACGGTACGCCGCTCGATCCCACGCAGGCGAACATTCCGCCGCGCAGCCGTTGGAAAGCGCCCGACCGCATTCCCGAAGGCTGCTACTTCATGATGGGCGACAACCGGAACAACTCTGAAGATTCGCACATCTGGGGTTTCTCGCAACTCGGCGGCACCTTTGCGACGGGTCCCGAGGCCGGTCACAAGGCCGGGTTCACGGGGCATGCGTTCGTGTTGTTCTGGCCGCCGAACCGCATCGGCATCCTGCGCTAGCAGCACTGCCGGGACGCCCGGGCGCCGAAGCGAACTTCGCAAAGTGCTGTCGCCTTTGCGCTTGAAATCGGCGGCCAACCTCGCGTGGCAAACCGCTCTGCTCGGACTGATCGTGTTCGCCGTCATGGGCCTGCGGCCGGGACAAGTGAGCGGCTTTTCGATGGAGCCGCGCATCGACTCCGACGAATACGTCGTGATTAACGCGCTCGCGTACCGCTGGAGCGCACCGCAGCGCGGCGACATCGCGGCGTTCCGGCACGAGCGCTCGGCGCCTACCGTGTATCTCAAACGCGTCATCGGCTTGCCCGCCGATCGCGTGGCCGTCCGACGCGGCGTGGTACTCGTCAACGGCGCTCCGCTCGACGAACCCTACGTGCAGTTTCGCGACGCGCGCAGCTTCCCGAGCGTCGTCGTACCGTCTGCGCAGTATTACGTGCTCGGCGACAACCGCGCGAACAGCGACGACTCGCGCGCCTGGGGTTTCGTGCCGGCGAGCGACCTCATCGGGCGGGCGACGTTTGCGGTCTGGCCGCCGCGCCGCTTCGGTGCGCTGCGTTGACGCGCGCCGTCTCGGACGAAGCCACGATCCAGTGGTACCCTGGGCATATGGCGCGCGCCATGCGGCGTCTGGCCGAAAATATGCGCGCGATCGACGTCGTGATCGAAGTCGCCGATGCGCGCGTGCCGCTGGCCGGTACCAATCCCGCTCTCGCGGCGCTTGCCGGAGCGCGACCGCGGCTACTCGTGCTTTCGCGCGCGCAGCTCGCCGACGAACGAACGACGCGCGAATGGATCGGATTCTATAACGACCTCGGCCGAACGACGGTCGCGGTCGATGCCAAAGGCCGCGCGGGCGCCGCGCAGTTGCGCGCGGCCGTCGAAACGCTCGCGCTCGACCGGCGCAACACGCGCGCGATCGTGCTCGGCATTCCGAACGCGGGCAAGTCGACCGTCATCAACGCGATCGCCGCGCGTAACGTCGCGCGCGCGGAAGATCGCGCGGGCGTGACGCGCGCGCGACAATGGTTCCGCGTCGGCGAAGGGTTCGAAATCATGGATACGGCGGGCATTCTCGTTCCGAAAATCGATACGAGCGAAGCGCAGTGGAAACTGGCGCTCGTCGGCGCCGTACCGCGCGCGCGCTTCGACGCCGAAGACGTCGCGACGCGGCTACAGCGCTGGTTTGCCGCGACCGACGACTCGGACGAACTCCCTGCTCTAGAAACATTCGCGCAACGGCGCGGCTTCATGCGGCGCGGTACCATCCTCGACGTCCACAATGCCGCCTGGGCCTACCTCAAGGATTGGAACGATGGAAAGTTCGGACGCATGACGCTCGAAGCGCCGCCTTCCTAGTGAAAGTGACCGCTACCCCCGCCGCCACCGCCGCACTCGCGGCCGCCCGTAAGCGCCGGCTGGCGCGCGAACGCGAGCGCCGCCGCCTGCTGCGGCTGCACCGCTACGAAAATGCGGCGCGTGGTAAAGGCTTTACGCTCGTGGGCGGTATCGACGAAGTCGGCCGCGGACCGCTCGCCGGCCCCGTCGTGGCCGCGTGCGTCGTCGTCGACGGCGCGTTAATGCTGCGCGGACTCGACGATTCGAAGAAAGTCGCGCGCGAGCGGCGCGAGGAACTCGCGCTCGTCATCCGGCAACGCGCGGTCGCCTGGGCGGTCGGTGAGGCGTCGGTCGCAGAGATCGAGCGGCTCAACATTTATTGGGCGACGGTTCTCGCGATGGAGCGCGCGATCGCCGCACTCGCGGCCGTTCCGGAATATCTGTTGACCGACGCCGTCCGCATCCGGTCGTTCTCGGGTGCTCAACTTCCCGTCATCAAGGGCGATGCAAAATGCGCGACCGTCGCGGCGGCTTCGATCGTCGCAAAGGTGCACCGCGACGCGTTGCTCGTCGAGCTCGATCGCCTGCATCCCGAATATGGCTTTGCGGAACATAAAGGCTACGCGACGCCGCGCCACATCGCCGCGTTACGCGAACACGGCCCGTGCCCGCATCACAGGCGTCATTTCTGGCGGGTACGCGACGCGGCGATCGCGTTCGACTTCAACGCCGCGGATACCGGCGCGACGGATCCGGCGTTCGAATGACGCGCGGCGCTCTCGGGCGCGCGGGCGAAGACGCGGCAGTCGCGTACATCGCATCGCTCGGCTTTCGCATCGTTGCAAGAAATCTGCGCGGTCCGGGAGGAGAAATAGACATCGTTGCCCGCGATGGCGAGACGTACGTTTTCATCGAAGTGAAAACTCGTACGTCGCGCACGTTCGGAGGCGCTCTCGCGGCGGTCGACGCACGTAAACGCGCGCGCATTCGCGCCGCCGCTGCGGATTATCTGCAGTTCGTCGCGCCGCGAGCTTACGCGCGCTTCGACGTGCTCGCCATCGACGGGCGCCGGATGCACCTGTATCGCGGCGCGTTTACCTGAGTGACGGCAGGATTTCGCGCAACTTGGAGGGGACGCACGACGCTCATGGCGGCTAGCGCGGCTGGGAAGCCGATCGAAGAACCGTCGCTGCGGCGTTCCGTTACGCCGTGGGGCTCGTTCGCATGGGGTTACTCCGACGTGGGCGCCGACATCTTCGTCGGCCTCGGTCTCGTTCTCGGCGCCGCCGCCGGCGCGTCGAACGTCGCATTTCTGTTCGCCGGGCTCGTGTACGTCTGCATCGGACTTGCGTACACGGAACTCGCGGCGGCGTATCCGGTGGCGGGCGGCGGGCAATACTTCGTGTTCCGCGGGCTCGGGGACATCTTCGGATTCATCGCGGGGTGGGCGGTGTTGCTCGATTTCACGATCGACATCGTCCTTTTCGCGTGGAGCTGCATCGACTACCTCAGTAAATTAGTACCGATCTTAAGCTTTACGGCGCATCCGCTCGTGCATTTTCTCGTCGTGCTTGGCGTCATTGCGGGACTCGCGCTGCTCAACATCATCGGCGTGCGCGAAAGTTCCGCCTTCAACGAACTGGTCAGCGGCCTCGACGTCGTCAGCGAAACGTTGATCCTTTTCTTCGGCTTTCTGTTCGCCTTCCAGCCGCAGCTCCTCATCCACACCATGCAGACGGCGTGGCCGTCGCCATTCAATCTGATGAACGGCGTGTCGCTTGCGATCATATCGTTCGTAGGGTTGGAATCGATCTCGCAAGCGGCGCAAGAAACGCAGCGACCTGCCTCCGTCATTCCGCGCACGTCGATCAGCTTGATTCTGACGATTCTCATCTTCGCGCTCGCCTATTCCAATCTCGCGCTCGGTATGCAGGCTTGGCATGCGATCCCACTCGACGCGCACGGCCACGTGCAAGCGTTATGGCATTACCTCGGAAACGAAGACAACAACGGGGCGGCCGTAGCCGTGCTCGCCGCGAACGTGCCGTACTTTGGAGCCGTCGCGGCGCTGTACGTGCCGGTGCTCGGCGCGATCTTGCTGCTCATCTCCAGTAATTCCGGCGTGTTCGGCAGTTCGCGCATCGCCTACGCGATGAGCGGCACGCAGCTCCTGCCGAGCGTCTTTCAGCGCGTGCATCCGCGCTTCCGCACGCCGGCCGTCTCGATCGCTTCTTTTTGCGGCGTCGCCATCATCGAGCTGATCTTCGCTTCGTTGCCGAGCCTTTCGCCCTACGTTCACACCATCTATGCGCGTCTGTTCAGGGGCGAAAGCGGCATCACGTTCCTTGGCGACCTCTATGCGTTCGGCGCCGCCGCGAGTTACTCGTTCGTCTTCATCGCGCTCATCGCGCTGCGTCTCAACGACCCGCAAAGTCCACGCCGTTTCAAGATGCCGTTTAACATCCCGTTTACGTACAAGGGCAACCGCGTGGAGTTCCCGGTAGTCGCCGTGATCGGCTTCGCCGGTATCGTGTCGATCCTCATCTTCACGATGATCACGCACGAGATCGGGCGCGTGGCGGGGCCCGCTTGGATCGTCGTCGGCCTGGTCGGCTATCTGATCTATCGCCGTAAGAAACGCTTACCGGTGTTTCGATCGCAGCCGCATAACTGGCGCAAGGCGCAGACGAATATCTTACTCGAAGCGGGCGAGCTCGAGATGATGGACGAGTACCTCGCCAACGTGAAGATGATGGACGCGCGACGCGCCGCGGAGCGCTTGCCGTGAGGCGGCTGGTCCGCAGCGAAGGGTACGCGCGCGCGCGCGTCGTCAGCGGAGTGTTGTTTGCGGTTCTGGGCGCGGTCGTCTTCGTGCGCAGCATCGTGGCGGCCGGTGTTTCGCTCCCCGCGCTGCCGGGATCTGTGCTCGGCCTCGCGATGCTCGCGCTCGGCGTATTGCGGGTTCGCGATTACGCCGCGTCGAGGCGGCCTTGACGGAAGCGCAGCCGCACGTCGTCGGCGTCCTTCTCGCGTTTCTCGTGCTCGTCGCGATCTCGTCGACGCTTTGGTGGATGCTGCATCCGCCGACGACGAGCGCCGAGCGCGTCGCTCGCGCGACGGAACGCGACGTCGCCGAAATCATCGGCAGCGTCATCATCGTGTTTTCGCAAGAGGTTCACTCCGAGCACATGATGTCGCTCGCCGTCCGCCTCGCGCGCCGCGAACGCGCGCGCTTACTCGCGGCGTATATTATCGAAGTGCCGCACACGCTGCCGCTCGACGCCGAGATGGAAAGCGAGTATCGCGAGGCGCTCGGCGTGCTGCAAGTGGCCGACTCGATCGCGCGCAAATACAGCGTCGAGGTCGCGACCGAAATCACGCCGGCCCGCAACGTCGCGCAAGGCGTGCTCGAACTCGCGAAGCGCAAGGACGCGCATTTGATCGTGCTCGGTTCGTACCGCGAAGGCAAATACTCGGGAGCTCCGATGGGCCGCGCGATCGAAGTGATCGCGGCTCAAGCGACCTGCGACGTGCTGATCGGCATTCAAGGCAATCGCGGAAAAATTCTTACGCCGCCGACGGTAGAGCCGCGTTCGAAAACAAAGACCGCAGGGCCGCCTACCGGCTGACCCGCTGTGGCAGGCGGTCGCCGCGCGCATCGAATTCATGTAAGCGCTGCAGGTCGATCGCGAGGTTGATGGCGCCGCGGTCGCGCGGGCGGTATTGATGACGCAGGCGCGCGACTAAAGGCACGCCGAGCACCGTACAGTGCAAGATGGCGCCGTCGCCGAGCGCTTCGAACAGGTCGACGGTCGCTTCGAACGGAGCGCTTGCCGTGACGCCGGCCGGTATGCGCTCGGCCAAATAGACGTCTTCCGGCCGAACGCCGACGGTTACGTCGTCGTCGTACGTATTCGAACCGGCGCTCGGCGCGACGCCGCTCAGACGCCGCGCATCGCGCGCGCTCATAAAGTTCATTGGAGTCGCGCCGAGAAAGCTCGCGACGAAGCGGTTGGCGGGCTCGTTATAGACGTCGAGCGGCGGGCCGATTTGCTGCACGATGCCGCCGTCGAGCACGACGATGCGGTCGGCCAGCGTCATCGCCTCGAGCTGGTCGTGCGTCACGTATATCATCGCGCCGCGCACGCGCCGGCGGAAGACCGCGATTTCGGCGCGCATGCGGCCGCGCAGATCGGGGTCGAGATTCGACAGCGGCTCGTCGAAGAGAAATGCCGCCGGTTCGCGCACGAGCGCGCGCCCAAGTGCGACGCGCTGGCTTTGCCCGCCGCTCAGTTCCTTCGGTTTGCGCTCGAGCAGCTCCGTAAGGCCCGTCGCTTTCGCCGCCGCCCGGACGGCTGCGTCGATCTTCGCGCGCGACGTGCCGCCACGAATGCGCATGCCGAACGCGAGGTTCTCGTAGACGGTCAGGTGCGGAAAGAGCGCGTAGTTTTGGAAGACCATTGCGACGTTGCGCTCTTTGGGCGAACCGTCGGTTACGTCGTTGCCGTCGATGGAAATACGGCCGCTCGACGGCGCAATCAGTCCCGCGATAAGCCGCAATACCGTCGATTTGCCGCAGCCCGAGGGTCCGAGCAGGACGACGAATTCGCCCGCCTCGACCGACAGCGACAAGCTTTCGATCGTCGCGCGCGGGTTGCCGGCGTAGCGCTTGGAGATCGCATCGAGAACGACTGCTGCGTTCATCCCTTGATACCGCTGGTCGCTAAACTCGCGATGAAGTAGCGTTGAAACAGCGCGTACGCGAGCAGAATCGGCACGACGACGAACATCGCCGCGGCGAACTGTTGTCCGGGCAGTCCGTCGGCTTGGCCGCCCGTGCTGAACGCGACGACCAGCTGCGGCAAAGTCATCATGGACTGCTTGCGGATGACGATGATCGGCCACAGCACGTCGTTCCAAGAGTTCATGAACGTCAGAATGCCGACCGTCACGATCGCGGGCAGAGACACCGGCAGGAAGACGCGCGTCAGGATCTGCATTTCGCTCGCGCCTTCGATGCGCGCCGCTTCGATCAGTTCTTCCGGCAAGGTCACGAACGTTTGGCGGAAGATCAAAATTCCGAGCGCCGTGATGGCGTTCGGCGCGATCAGCGCCCAATACGTATCGGTCCAACCGAGTTTGACGATCAGCTCGTACAGCGGAATCAACGTGAGCTGGAAAGGAATGGCGAGCGTTGCGAGCACGATCGAAAAGATGACGTTACGACCCTTGAAGCGTAAACGCGCGAGCGCGTAGCCCGTCAGCGCCGAGAATGCGATCACGGAGAGCGTCGTCGCCGAAGCGACGAATACGCTGTTTGCCAGGGCCCTGCCGATCGGTATCTCGCCGAGTACCGCCCCATAATTCGCGAGCGTGAAATGACCCGACCACGGCGCGAACGTGCCCGCTTCGTCTTGCGGTTTGAGCGAAAGCAGCGCCATCCACACGAGCGGATACAAGAATACGAGCGCCGCCGCGGAGAGCACGATATATCCGAGCGTGCGCCGCAGGTTCACGCGCCCCGGTCTTCGAGCAAGCGGCGTTCGAGGGACACGACGGCCAACACGATGAGCGCGAGCGCGACGCCCACCGTCGCAGCGTAACCCATATCGAGGAAGCTGAACGCGTGTTTATACATGTACAGGACGACCGAAAGCGTCGATTCGAGCGGGCCGCCGCCCGTCATGACGTACGGCTCGATGAATAAGTTGAAGCCCGCGATCGTCGACAACACCACCACGAGAAACATTGCGGGGCGTACGAGCGGCAGCGTGACGTAGCGGAACTCTTGCCAAGGCGAAGCGCCTTCGAGTTTCGCCGCTTCGTAAAGCTGCGGCGGTACGGCGAGGATGCCACCGAGAAAAAACAGCACGTACAGGCCGACGTTTTTCCAAGCGACCATGCCCGCGATCGCCGGCATCGCAACGTGCGGGTCGGTCAGCCACGCCACGGCCGGCAAACCGGCCGCGCGCAGAAGCGCGTTGAGCAAACCGTTATCGGTATTGTAAACCTGCTGCCACAGAAGGCTCACGACCGCAACCGAAATCACCACGGGCACGAAAAATGCGGCGCGAAAAAACCCTCGTAGCGCGATCGGCTGCGCGAGCGCTAGAGCGATGGCGAGGGCGGCAGCGATCTGCAGCGGCACGTTGACACACAGGAAGACGAACGTATTGAGCAGCGCTTGCCAAAATTCGCGGTCTTGCAGCAGATAGCGGACGTTGGCCAAGCCGACGAACTGCGGCGCGGCGATCAGATCCCACCGGACGAAAACGAGATAGAGCGCGAACGCGATAGGATACGCTAAGAAGACGGCGATGAACGCCAGATAGGGCAGCGTGAACACCCAGCCGGCCTTAGAGCCGATCGACGTTCGCAAGGTAGTCCGCCGTGTTGTCCACGGCCGCTTCCGGCGCGATGAGACCGTACATGGCGCTCGCTTCATATTGCTGACTGAGATAGTCGAGGATCTGCACGATGTGCGACGAGTCGTCCAGCGGCACGACCCGCGCGCTTTGCCGCGCGAACGCGGCAACGAGCGGATGGGCGGCAAAAAACGTAGCGAACGCGGGATCGCGCGCCACATCGCGCCGTAACGGAATTTGATCGGTCATCTCGAGCAGGGTCCGGTCGGCAGCTTTCGTCGTGATGTATTTTACGAACGCCCACGCCTGCGCCGGGTGCCGCGTCGTCGAGAAGATGGCGATGTTTTTCTGGTCGGCGAACGTGTACGGCATAGCCGCTGCGGCACTCGCCCGCGGCAACGGCACGAAACCAAAACGAAAGCGCCGAACGCTCGCGCGCTCGAAATAGCGGATGCCCCACGGACCGACCATCCGCATCGCGACGCGGCCGGCGAGGAACAGGTCCGGCTGCGGCCCGGCGCGCGGAAAATACCCGCGCGCGAAACCTTCGCCGAAGAAGCGCATCACGGCGGCAGCCGCCGCGCGATCCGCGAGTCGATGCCGGCGGTCGAGCAGCGTGCGCCCGTCCGATGCCGCGGCATACAGTGGATAGAAGTCGAACATGCGCCACCACCAGGTGACGCTCGTACCCGGATTCATGGCCCAGTGGTCGATGCGCGCTCCGGGCGTACCCGCGTACGTCAACCGCTCGGCCGCGCGCATGAATTCTGCGTACGTCCCGGGAACTCGCGCGCCGCGCGCGGCGAACGCATCCGCGTTGTAAGCGAGCATCACGGGGTTTGCCTTCCACGGCATCTGATACACGTGCCCGTCGGCACTGCGCGCGTACTCGAGCGTCTGCCGATCGCTGCGCTCGCGCACGACCCGCTCAAAATCGGCGAAGCCGTCCAGCGGCACGACGGCGCCGGCGCGCACGAAGCGGTTCATGATCGAGGGCAGAACGTTCGCGCAAATGTCGGGCGTCGTCTTTGCGACGACCGCTGCGAGCAATACCTCTTCGCTGCTGCCGCTCGCCGGGATCGGCTGCACGTCTACGCGCACACCTGGATGGCTCGCGTTCCACGCCGCGGCCATCGCGCGCGCGAACTCGAGTTCGTCTGCATTCGGCGCCGACCAGTACGTTAAAACGATCGGCGGAGGCGGCGCAGGGGCCTCCGCTGCGGCTCCGCGCGTCACGAGCGAAGCGAAGGCGACGAGCGCAACCAGTCGGATGAACGCGGCCGGCGACCGTGCGCGCATCGGTGCGGCGGTTACTTCGCCCGCAGAAACGTCGTCGCGACGCCGATGTTCTTATCGGCTGCGCCATAATATAACGTCAAGCGTTCTTCGTCTCGAATCATGCCCTCGACGAAGACCACGTTGGGCACTTGGCCGACGCGTTCCCACGGTAGTTCCGCGCCGAACATGGGCTCGCGCGACCGGGCGAGCAGCTTCGAAGGATCGGTGCGATCGAAGAGCGCCCAGCCGGTCGAATACACCAGATAATCGTTCGCGCCGTTGTAGATCAGTAGGATGCCTTCGTCGAGAAGGATGGGCGCCGGGCCCGGCTCGACGACCTGACTATCGAAGGAACGCGGGCGCGTATGCAGCACGGGCGCGGACGTCGCGTCTTTCCAGTGCGTTAGATCGTCGGAAACCGCCAAACCCATTTGGCCCGGCGGATTTTCGTTTGCCTCGCCGAGATAGTACATATACCAGCGCCCGCCGATCTTTTGCGGCACGATCGCGCCGGATTTCGTCCAATGCACGTTCCACGTGCCGGCATTGGCCGGAAGTATTACGCCTTGGCGGTCCCAGTCGATGAGGTCCTTCGATGTGGCTAGACACAGCTGCGCCGTGGCCGCTATCGAATTGTAGCCCGTATACGTCAGATAGTACGTACCGTCGATTTCCACCAAACGCGGATCTTCGACGCCGCCCTCCGCTTCGTACGGCGCAGTCGGCGAAAGCACGGGTTCGGCGCGCCGTTCGAAGTGATAGCCGTCCGTGCTCTTCGCGTAACCGATGCGGGACGTTCCGGCCGCGTCTTGCGCGCGATACAACAAAACGATACCGTCCGGCGTCTTGGCCGCCGAAGGATTAAAGACGCCCGCGCTCTCGAAGCCGGTGCCGCGCGGCGCAAGGAGCGGTTCGTCGGAGAGCCGGCGGATCGTACCGAGCGGATCGGCGATGCTCGCCGCAGCCGGCACGAATCCCGCCGCCGTCAGCGAGCATCCCGCGAGGGACGCAAGCATGCGGCGGCGGGTCAGCACTAGAGTTTTACCTGGTAGGTGAACACGATCGTGCGCGGGCCGATGCCGTACAGATTTTGAGTTCCGGCTCCGAAGTATGGTTGATAGTCCGATGCCTTCGCATATTGATTGAGCGCGATCGGAATACCGTAGCCGTTGATGTTGTCGTAAAAGCCTTCGTAGTTGAAGAGATTGTACACGTACGCGTTCAGCGAGCCGTAGTGCGAGAGCGCCTTGTTGACGGACAAGTCGGTGCGGATGAAGCCCGGCAAGCCGTTTTGATTTCCCGCTCCCGTGTAGAAACCGGTCATGCGCGCCTGGATGCCTTGCGGTCCCGTCGCGTCGACTGCAAGCGTGGCCGAGTGCAAGGGAATCTGCGCGCCGGAATCGGGGATGAACGTCTGGGCGCCGATGATGATGCGCTTATCGCCCTGCACGACTTCCAGCGGCAGCGAGCGGTACGCGACGGACTGCGTACCGTAGCCGTAGTCGAAGAACACGCTGCGGCCGACCCGCTGACGGCCGGTGAGGTCGATGCCGCGCGCTAGTTGGCGGCCGAGATTATAGTTGCCCTGCAGCGTCAGTAAAGCGGTCGTCGGTGTCCCGCCGCACTTCCCGGCGATAGCCGCGAGGTATCCGGCCAATTGCCCGGGCGACAGAAAATTCGTGCCCGTGTACGTGAGCGGGGCGTTATAGCCGTACTGGACCTTGCTCGCGAAGTTCTCGTTATAGAACTCGAGCTGTGTCGTCGAATCGCCGTGCCAGCGATGTGCGAACGAGATCTCTTCGTCGCTCGCGCGTTCGGGTTTCGTGAACCCCGTAGGCGCCGTGCCGACCGAGTTGCCGCCGTTACAATTGACGCCGGAGGTAAACTGCGGCAGAAGTATCGGTTGATACGTCTGATTATCGGGCGCGTACGGCAGCGACGAACCTTCACCCGCGGCGATGCGGATCGTGTCGTTGCCTCGCCGATATAAAACGGCTAACCGGGGATCGTTGAAGAACGCGTGCGGCTGCTCGGAATCTTTGAGGTAATCCGAAGCGTAGATGGTAAATGGCGAGTTCGCCGAGTGGTGGATCAGTTTGAAGAAATACGAGCGGATGTCGTTGCCGTAGTTAAAGATATATCCGCCGTTTACGACGCCGAGCTGGTTCGTCTGAACGCCGATTTCGTCTTGCCGATAGTTGTTCGAATAGTAGCCGACCCCGAAATCGTCGTTCGGAAACAAGAAGTCGTCGGAAATCGTGATGCCGGCATTCGAATCGTCGGTACGCTTCGTGTGCAGGTTGTTGAGGTCGCCCGGCGAGAGCACGTAGTTCGTCGAGTGGAAATCTTGATGGCGCTGGAAGAGGCTCGCGTAGATGTCGACCAGCGCGTAGTTACGCGTTCCGGCGAGTTCGAACTTGATATCGTTATCGTTGTTCTGCGTGGTGATCGAGCCGAGCTCGCCCGTCGTATAGCCCGCGCGCAGCGAGGCATACTGTTGCGGCGTCTGGCACATAATGCCGCCGTCCGGAGCGCCGTTCGGGCCGAAGCCGTTCGGCTTTCCGTCGAAATTGGTCGCGGTGAACGTTCCGGCGGCGCACGGATCGGTGTTGCCTTTGTTCTGCAGATTGCGATTGCCGTCGGCAAGAACCCGGTCGTAGGTGTGAAAATCGACCGATTTGTCGCCGTCGTTGAGATGAAGTTCGGCGCTGCCGAGCACCGTCGTCGTGACTTTGAAAGCGGGGGAAGCCGCGTATTGCAGTTTCACGAAACCGGAGCGCACGTTGTACGGCGAATCGATCGAATAGAAGCTACGCGCCCGCACGGCCGGATCGGTCGCGGACGGGTCCCACCCCGAGAGCGGTTCGTAGCGCGTCGTGCGCGCATATGGGGCGTCGGCGCCCTCGATTCCGAGCGAGAACGCGTACCCTAATCTCTCGCCGACGGTCCCAGTCGATTGCAGATCGCTCGTAAGATGGTCGAAGGTGCCGAAGCTTTGCAAGAACGTAACGCTCGGCTGGCGCGTCGGCTGCAGCGTGCGCAGATCGATGACGCCGCCGATCGCGTTGATCGGATACAGTTGACCTTTACCGGAGCCGTAAATAACGTTGACCGATTGGAACGGAAAAAGCGCGACGCTGTTGAGCGATACGGTCGTCGGATGCCCGTCGATCAACTGCTGCGTCTCACCCGGCAGGCCGCGCAGCGAAATGTAGCCGTCGATACCCGGCGTCGAGAGACCGGTCGAAAAGACGACGTTCGGCAATTCCTCGATCGCCCGATCGACGCGCAGCGTTCCGCGCGCCAACTCGTCGCCGGCCGAAATCGTGTGCTGAATGACGGCGGCCGGCTGCAGCGCGTCGTTCGCCCGAGTCGTCGTCCGCGCCACCTGGCGATAGCTGCCCGATTGATTCTCCGCGCGATTGAGCGACAACGTCAGCGACGTGCTCGTGTTCGAGGTCAGGGCGACGTTATCGGTCTGCGCGGCTTGATAACCTTGGACGCGCGCCTCGAACACGTAGACGCCGGGCGGCAAGCTGAATTGAAACCTGCCTGCGGCGTCGGTCGTCGTCACGCTCGATGTGCCGACGGCCGAAACGCGCACTCCGCTTAGCGACAGGCCGGTCGAGCGATCGACGACCGTTCCCGAGACGACCGTGCTCGCTGCGCCTGCAGGTGCCGGCGAAGCCAGCGGTTGGGCGGGCGGCGGAACGGGCGGTGTCGGATTGGTCTGCGCGTTTGCGAGCGACGGCGCGCATAGTGCGAACGACGCGGCAAAATATAAGAACCTCTTATCCATGGTCCCGCTTTCTCGAAAGAAAGATATTGCCACGTTCGTTCTACGTTGCGGCGACGCTTTACCTCGCGACAATTGAAAGTCGCGTGATAGGATTATGTGTTCAAGTAGCGCTTACGAAGCTCGTCGACGACGACCGCGATCAAGATGACCGCGCCGAGCACGATGTCCTGCGTGTACGACTCGATGCCGAGCAAATTCATGGCGTTGTTGAGTACGCCGATGAGCAGCGCGCCGAAGAACGTCGACACGACGCTGCCCCGCCCGCCCATCAGGCTCGTCCCGCCGACCACGACCGCCGCGATCGACTGCAGCTCGCTGCCGATGCCGGTATTTGGCGAGCCGGATTGAAAGCGCGCCATCAACAGCAGACCGGCAACCGCGGCGCAGCCGCCGGAAATGACGTACACGAGCGTCTTGACGCGCGCCACGTCGATGCCGGCTAGGCGCGCCGCTTCTTCGTTGCCGCCGATGGCGAACACGTAACGCCCGAAGCGCGTTCGGACCAAAACGATCGCGAAGACGCCGACGATCGCCGCCATCCACAGCACCGCAACCGGCAGGCCCGGCAGGCCGAGCGGACGCAGCATACCTTCAAACAGAAAGCCCGTGCCCATCGCATCGAAGGCGGTCGAGTGCACGGCAATCGGCCGGCCATGCGCGAGTTTGAACGCGAGCCCGCGCGCCATCAGCATCATCGCGAGCGTCGTGATGAACGGCGGCAGATTCAACCTCACGACCGGCACCGCATTGATGAAACCCGCTCCGCACCCCACGGCAAGGCCGACGACGAGCGTCGCGGCGACGAGCGGCGGCCCGTCGAAATGCACGACGTTGGCGAAGCTCGCCATTACGACGCCCGTCAGTTCGATGAGCGATCCGACGGAAAGGTCGATACCGCCCGTAATGATGACGAAAGTTTGACCGACCGCGAGAATCGCGTTGAACGTGATCTGACGCAGAACGTTCGTGAGGTTGCCCGGAGTGAGGAACGAGCCATGGGAGAACGCGTTGACCAGCACGACGACGGCGACGAGCGCGGTAACGGCGCCGAGCGTCCGAATCAGCCGCGTCCGGTTTTGCTTCGCTCGCGCGTCGCCGGAACTCGCCTCGAGCGAAGCCTTGAGATCTGAGTTGCCGGCCACCCGTCGGCTCGCTACGCCGCGACGCCGGTCGCGACGGCGATGACCATATCCGGTGTCGCATCGGCGCGCGCAAATTCGGCGCGAATGCGGCCATCGCGCACGACGAGCACGCGGTGCGACATGCCGAGCACTTCGGGCAGCTCGCTCGATACCATCACGACGCCCGCGCCGCGTGCGAGCAATTCGACCATCAGTCCGTAAATTTCGGCTTTCGCACCGACGTCGATGCCGCGCGTCGGCTCGTCGAACAAGAAAACGTTGGCCGTGCCGATCAGCCATTTGGCGAGCACGACTTTTTGTTGATTGCCGCCGGAAAGATTGCGAACGATCTGCGCCGCGCTCGGCGTGCGGATGCGGAGTTCCGCGATTTCGTCGTTCGTCGCAACTTCTTCGGCCGCGCGGTCGATGAACGAGCGGGGCGAGAACGCGTCGAGATGCGCGAGGGTCGTGTTTTCGCGCACCGACATGCCGAGCACGAGGCCTTGACCTTTACGGTCTTCCGTAATCAGCGCGATTCCGGCGGCGATCGCATCGTGCGGATTGCGTACGACGACGCGCTGGCCTGCGACCTCGATCGAGCCCGAGTCCGGCACGTCGGCGCCCGCGATCGCTCGCACGATATCCGTGCGTCCCGCCCCGACGAGTCCCGCAAGCCCGACGATTTCGCCGGCCCGTACGTCGAAACTGACGCCGTTAACCGCCACGTTGCCCGTGGCGTGCAGATCGCGCACTTCTAGGACGATGGGGGCGTCTGCGGGCACGGGCGGCAGCGTCGGAAATTGCGCCGACATCGAGCGGCCGACCATCAAGCGAATCATCTCATCCTGCGGCATATCGGCGGTCGCGCGCGTTTCGATCGTCTTACCGTCGCGGATGACGGTGATGCGGTCGGAAATTCTCGGAAGTTCCTCGAGCCGATGCGAGATGTAGACGAAGGCGACGTCCTGCGCTTTGAGCTTGAGCATCAAGCGGAAGAGCGCGTCGATCTCGCGTTCCGTCAGCGCGGCGGTCGGCTCGTCCATGACGATGAGCCTGGCCTTGCGCAAAAGTGCTTTCGCGATCTCGACCAGCTGCTGTTCGGCGACGCTCAGCTTGCGGGCCAGGCGTTCGAGCGGTACTCCGATTCCGAGTTCGGCGAGGATCGCACTCGCCTCCGCTTCCGCTGCCTTGTCGCTCAGGAACAACCCGCGCGTCGGCTCGTGGCCGAGTAAGAGATTATCGACGACGCGCAAATCCGGTACGAGGTTGAATTCCTGATAGATCATACCGATGCCGAGTGCTTCGGCGGCTTTGGGGCCGTCGATGACGACCGTCTTGCCGTCGATTTCGATCGTTCCGCCGTCCGCACGATAGGCGCCGGCAAGCGTTTTCATCAGTGTCGACTTTCCCGCACCGTTCTCACCGACGAGCGCGTGCACTTCGCCCGCGCCAACGTCGAACGAAACGCCGTCGAGCGCCTTGACCCCGGGAAACGTCTTGACGATGCCGTTCATCCGCAGAAACGGCGTCGCAAGGCTACTTACTTCGCGTCCGCTTTCGTAAACGTACCGACCGGGATGGAGATTTTCGCGGCCGGCTTCGCGCCTTCGAAGTAAGCGTGGATCGCAGCGATCGTCTTCGACCCGATTTGATCGGGATGCTGGATCGCGTCTCCGTACATCGAGCCGCTTTTAATTGCGGTCCGTCCGTCCGGTGTCGCATCGTAGCCGACGACGACGATCTTGCCTTTCAATCCCGCCGCATCGACGGCGCGCGCCGCGCCGAGCGCCGAGTCGTCGTTGATGCCGAACACGCCTTTAAGATCTTTGTGCGATTGTAAGATGTCTTCCATCGACGAACTCGCTTTCGCGCGCTCGCCGCCGCCATCGATGTCGGCTACGATCTTTACGTTCGGACAGCCGGACGCAATGCCGGCCTTAAACCCTCTGGTGCGATCTTGAACGCTCGTCACTTCCGGCTCGTCGATAATCGCGACGCTTCCCGTCTTCCCGAGCGCCCGGCACATCAGTTTCGCCGCTTGACCGCCGCCTTGCACGTTGTCGCTCGCGATGTGGGCGACGACCGTACCCTGCTGCGAAGCGTTTGCAATATCCGCCGTGAACACGGGAATATTGGCCTTATTCGCCTCGGCGATGGCGCTCCCGATCGCTTGCGAGTCATACGGCGTAAGGACGATCGCGGCGACTTTTTGCGAGATGAAATCCTCGACTTGGCTTTGCTGCTTGGCATTGTCGCGGTTGGCATCGACGACGGTGACCGTGTAGCCGTACTTGGCGGCCTCGGTCTTCATGCCGGTTTCCATGTCCTGGTAAAATTGCGCTTCGCGGTTTTGGATCGATACGCCGATCGTCTTGCCGGACGCCGTCGAACCGGCGGCCGAACCTGCCGCATCCGGGCTCGAAGCGGTCGACGACGAAGAACTCGAGTTGCCGCCACAACCGGAAATTGCGACGCACAGCGCGGCGGTGACGATCGGGCGGATGGTTTTCAACGGCAGATCCTCCGCGGCGGTTCTTGCGCGGAGGCGCCCGCCGAGCCCTGCGGGGCGCACTTCGAGGCGCTCGCACGACCTGGACGTCTAATCGGCCGCGATCCCTCAGCGAGCCTGGTCGCGAAAAATGCGCCACGCGGGCCGCGATAACGAACCTTGCCCGTACGAATCCCTCTTCGAATTCAGACCTCCAAAGCGGTGCATGCCCGGCGGCCACAGGCACTCTGATAAAGCTTCTCAAGTAGCTGGTGCGTCCTACTTGACAACCGTCCGGCGAGGATCCGGCCGCGCGGGCTGCATGTGCCGCCGAATCTTAATAACCGCCGGCAAGCCGCAACAGCTCGGAAGCCAATGACGGTTTGGGGCATCGGGCAAATAGCGGCAAATTCGAATTGTTCAATAACCGCATCGAGATTTCGTTCGGCGCTGTACCTTCGGGGCGTCGCAAAGCGGCTCGTGCAAATCACAACTCGTTATAGCGAATTCCGAACGCAGAGGGCGGGGGACGCGAGGCGAGCCAAAAGATGCCGTTGGCGCAAATGCTACGCCGGCGCCGGCCGAGTCGCCTTGAGAACGAATCTCCGGTTATCCACACCCGGCGGCAACCCGCCTGTGCACCATGTGGAAACTTTATCAATCGAAGTGTATGGCGTGGAACACATCCGAGAAGGGGTTCTTGAGTTCGCCATAAGCGCGCACTGCAGCGGACTCAATCGTTTGCGCGCACGAATCGAGGCCGCAGACTAGCGGCTTCCGTGCGCCGTCGCGCTAGTAGCCCCGGAGGTCTGGGGTGCTCGCTCTCGCTCATTCTGCCGCCATGCTCGGGGTTGACGGTTACGTCGTTCGCGTCGAGGCCGATAGCGCACCCGGAACGCCCGGATTTGCCATCATCGGGCTGCCGGACCGTGCGCTCGGAGAAGCTCGCGACCGGGTCCGTTCGGCACTGATAAACTCCGGATATCCATTTCCGGCCGGGCGCATACTCGTCAATCTCGCGCCGGCCGACATACGCAAGATCGGACCGGGCTTCGATGTCGCAATCGCGCTCGCGCTCCTCGCGATCGACGAACACGTCGACACACTAGCATTGCAGCGTTTCATAACGCTCGGCGAGCTCGCGCTCGACGGCGCGGTTCGGCCTACGCGCGGCGTGCTCTCGATGGCTATCGGCGCGCGCAATGCCGGTTTTGAGGCCGTACTCGTACCGCGCTCGAACGCGCGTGAAGCGGCGCTGGTCGAAGGACTCGGGGTGTACGCGATCGAGTCGCTACACGATGCCGTCGCCGTCGTGCTCGGTCACGGTGAAAAGTTTCGCCACGCGTCCGGCACGCGCGCATCCATCGCACCGGCCGTCGCACACGCTGATTTTGCCGACGTGCGCGGACAGGCCGTCGCGAAGCGCGCGCTCGAGATCGCGGCCGCGGGCGGCCATAATCTGCTGCTCGTCGGGCCGCCCGGATGCGGAAAGACGATGCTCGCGCGACGGTTGCCGTCGATCTTGCCCGCGATGTCGGCTCCCGAAGCACTCGAAGTCACGAAGATCCACAGCGTCGCCGGACTGCTCGACGACGCGGGCGGCATCGTCACGACGCGCCCTTTCCGGGCGCCGCACCATACGATTTCGCAAATAGCATTATGTGGCGGCGGAACGTCGCCGCGGCCGGGCGAGATATCGCTCGCGCAGCACGGCGTCCTGTTCCTCGACGAACTGCCCGAGTACTCGCGCAGTGCGCTCGAAGTGATGCGTCAGCCGCTCGAAGAAGGCACGATCACGATCGCACGCGCGGCGGGGACGTTCGTCTATCCCGCGCGCTTCACACTCGTCGCTTCGATGAACCCTTGCCCGTGCGGATTTCGCGGGACGCGCACGAGCGAGTGCCGCTGCGACGACGCGCATGTCGCGCGATACGTTTCGAAGCTTTCGGGACCGATGCTCGACCGCATCGACCTGCACGTCGAAGTGGCACGCGTCGAGTTCGACGACATGCTGACCCGTGCCGCGGGCGAGCCGTCGCATGCGATCCGGACTCGCGTCGAGGCAGCGCGCGCCGTACAGCAGCGCCGTTTCACGGGAACGGCCTACCATGCAAACGCAGGCGTTGCCGGGGCGGACGTCCGGCGTTACTGCGGGCTCGACGATGCGGCGACGGCGCTGTTGCGCGCGGCGAGCGCCCGTACCCATCTCTCGGCGCGCGCGCTCGACCGCATCGCCCGCGTCGCCCGCACGATCGCCGACCTCGCCCACGCCCCGACGACTCAAGCCGAGCACGTCGCCGAAGCGATCGGCTATCGTCCGCTCGAACGCCGGGGTGTTGCCGCATAAGTTTTCTTTGATGGGCTTGGCGGTAGTCGAAAGCTCACTTCACTGCTTTCATGAAACGCCGATCGCAAAAACCGAAGTCGGAAGTCACCAGGTCAATTGACCGGCGACGGCCGGCAATCGTATCGAGAAGCGTTCGACTGCGGAATCGTCACCGGCAGAGGCCGCGGCTAACATTGCAACAACGCCTCGCAGAACGAGGTATAGTTGATGCTCGCTTACCGCGCGTTCGCTATTGCTCGAAATATCGAGCGATCGTCGTTACGCCGAGCCTTTCACACGGTCCATATAGTGCCTGAGCTCGATCATTCGGGGCGTATTCTCGTGCGTTGCACAAGAGATCACGATAGCTCCGTATGGCACGCGGCGTATGCAACTAGGGCTGCCCTCGCAGCTTCTCAGTATTTTCAAGCCGGCGAGCGTGCCATGACTCGTTGTCAGGCTCGTGCGCATCTATTGGCGGTCGTACGATGACAGATGCACCGTTTGTTTTCGGAAAAACCGCCGCTTAGGAAAACAACGTCCAGTGAATTAGGCGGCGGGTGCTCCGTCGCGTCGGTTCCCACCGTTGGCAGCCGCGGCGCTCCACGTCGCTTCGGAAGGAAGAGGAGGCCTTGAAACTATTACGCGACTCGCTCACGTTACGCGCAATTCCGTT
>JALYUE010000091.1 GCA_030853925.1 Vulcanimicrobiota bacterium
CTGCGCGAGGCGCTTGAGGAGATAGCGGTCGTGCGAGACGACGACCATGGCCCCGGCATACGTCGCGAGCACCGATTCGAGCGCTTCGCGGCTCGGTATGTCCAAATCGTTCGTCGGCTCGTCGAGAAAGAGCAGATCCGCCGAGCGCGCCATCAGGCGCGCGAGCATGATGCGCCGCCGCTCGCCGCCCGAAAACTCTCCGACGTCTTTATCTCCGGCATCGCCGCCGAGCCCGAGGCGCCCCAGCAGCGCGCGCGCTTCTTCGACGTTCACGCTCGCACCGTCGAGCACCGCGTCGACCGCGCTCAGACCCTCGCCGAGTTCGTCCGCAGCGTCCTGCGAAAAATATGCGGTACGCACGCCGTCCGGAATCGTGACGCGGCCGCCGTCGGCAAGACGCCGGCCGCAGAGAATCGCGAGCAGCGTCGATTTTCCCGAACCGTTCGGGCCGACGACGGCGACCCGCTCGCCGCGCGCCACTTCCAGCTCGAGGTGCTCGAATAGCGGCGCCGCGTACGCGGCCGAGACGTCTCGCGCGATCAAAGCTAAGCCGCTCGTCGCGCGGCGTGCCGCTTCCAGCTTGACCGAGATGGCACGTTGCGAGGTCTTCGGGGCTTCGACGCGTTCGAGCTTCGCGAGCTGCTTTTCGCGGCTGCGCACGTGCGAATAGTTGTGCGATCCGTGCGTACGCAGTTCGGCGACGACGGCCTTGCGGCGCTTTTCTTCACTACGGAAACGCTCGTAGTCGCGCTCCGCCTGCTCGCGGCGAGCCGCTTTCTCGAGCACGTACGAAGAATACGCACGGCCGGCCGTAACGTCGTAACGCTCGAGTTCGCCGCCGTCGAGTTCCCAGATCTCGTTGGCCGCGCGATCGAGAAAATAACGATCGTGCGAGACGATGAGCGCCGCCCGCGGATCGTCGCTCAGAAATTCTTCGAGCCAGCGTACGGTCTCGAGATCCAGATGATTGGTCGGCTCGTCGAGAATGAGATAATCCGGTTCTTCGAGCAACATGCGCGCGAGCGAGGCACGCGTGCGCTGTCCACCGGAGAAGGCTTCAGCCGGACGGTCGAGATCGCTTTCCGCAAACCCGAACGATGCGAGCATCGAGCGCATCCGCCGTTCGTTGCCGACGCCGCCATGCCGGTCGAACGTTTCGCGCGCCTCGCCGTACTCGCGCAAGAGTCGTTCGCCTTCGGCGGCGTCACCGGCGTGCGCGGCGTCCGAGAGCGCCGCCTCGAGCGCCCGGACGCGCGCTTCTTCTTCGTGCATGCGCGAGAACGCGCGTTCTAAAATTTCGCGCAGCGTCACGCTCGCTTCGGCGCTGGCGGCTTGACTCAGGTAGCCGAGCCGCGCTCCGCGGGCACGAACGATCGTTCCGCCGTCGGGTTCGTCGAGCCCGGCGAGCAGACGCACGAGCGACGACTTGCCCGCTCCGTTCGGTCCCACGAGCCCGACCTTGACGCCGTCCCGCAAGACGCCGTCGAGTCCGGCAAAAATCTTCCGGGCACCATAGTACCGGTCGAGGCCGGCGAATCGAACGAATTCCACGACCTGCCCCCTTCGACGCGCGAAGCGCGCACCCGCTTGGGTACGCGCTTCGTAGAGTTTTTAAAAAACGCGAAGTTTAGAGTTTGCCGCCGTTACTCGCCCCGATGTTGGAATCGCTCCAACTGTCGCCCGTTTGCTGCTGCGAACTCGCCGAAGCGGAAACCGCGACGTTTTCGCCCGTGTCGCGCAGTTCTTGCAGCACGACCGTCGGCATCGCCTTGCTGATGCTCACGATGAGCGGAGCGACGTCGTCGAGGTGGCGCTTCGCAAGGGCAGCGGTGGCCTGATCGCCGAGACCGAGCGCGGTTGCGTTGAGCATGGTGTAACTAATGGCGGCCAGGGAAAGCGCGGTCGAGTCGTCGCGCAAGCTCTTAGAAACTTTGGTCTTACGCATTTTGTTGATAACCGCGGCGCCTCCGCCGAGCACGGTCGACACCGCAGACTTGATCGGGCTCGCCGCGTTTCCGCCCCGCGTCGACAAGAGCTGCTCGAGT
Organism: Vulcanimicrobiota bacterium; assembly: GCA_030853925.1. Lineage (GTDB taxonomy): Bacteria > Vulcanimicrobiota > Vulcanimicrobiia > Vulcanimicrobiales > Vulcanimicrobiaceae > JALYUE01. The sequence goes on from JALYUE010000091.1 coordinate 2,046, forward strand.
GCTGCGATATGCGAATCGCACGTCGTTTTAATTTGCTGGATCAGGGCGATCGCTTGCGCATAATCCTGATGATCTTGCGAAGCGAGCTGTGCATCGACCGGAGCGGAGATATGTCTTTCGAGCGCCAGCATGTCGCTGACGTAGGTCGCGATAACGTGGCGATCTTCGCCCACGTCGGTAGAAGTATTCTGCGTATCCATGCTCGTTTCGTTCCCCGGGTTGAGCGAAGCTATGCAGGCTTAGCGCGCTCAATAATTTGTGTGACCGGGAACTAAGGTTGCGCCGGCGGCGTCATCGCCGGCGCCGTCCGCGCCCGCGCCATCGGGCCGCGCCTAAGTCAGGGTAGAGGCTACGTATGAAGCTCCTTCGCCCCGTTCTTAGCGGCGCTGCGCTGCTCGCTACTTTCCGATTCGTGCGGCTCCGGAGGCGACGCTACGATCTCTCGGGTAGCGTGGTACTAATCACCGGCGGCGGTCGAGGGCTCGGCCTCGAGCTTGCCCGCCAAGCGGCTCGACGCGGCGCCAAAATCGCGCTGCTTTCGCGTTCGGAGGTCGAACTAACGGCCGCGCGCGACGAACTGCGCGCGGCCGGCGCGACGGCCGAATACGCCGCTAGCGACGTGCGCGATGCGGGCGGTCTGAAAAATGCGGTCGATCGATTGAGCGCAGCGCTCGGACCGGTCGACGTGTTGATCAACTGCGCGGGCATCATTGCGGTCGGGCCGGTCGATGCGCTCGGGCTATCCGATTACGAAACTGCAATCGAAACGAACTATCTAGGCGCGGTTCGCGCCGTCGAAGCGGTTCGGCCTGCGATGCAGGCGCGCAAGCGCGGCCGGATCGTCAACATCTCGTCGATCGGCGGCAAGGTCGTCGTTCCGCACCTACTTCCGTATTGCGCCAGTAAATTTGCCCTCGCGGCCTATTCGGAAGGATTGCGCGCCGAACTCGCGCGCGACGGCATCGTGGTCACGACGGTGATTCCGGGATTGATGCGCACCGGCAGTCCGCCGCACGCGACGTTTGCCGGGCAGCCGCGACGCGAGTACGAACTGTTCGTGCTTAGCGATACGCTGCCGTTCGCGTCGGTGTCGGCCGAGTTCGCGGCCCGCGCGATCCTCGACGGTGTGCAGCGCGGCGATATCGAGACCGTCGTTTCGTGGCAAGCCAAAGCCGCAGCGGCCGCGTACGGGCTCGCGCCACGCAGCGTCATTCGAGTGCTCACCTTGCTTGCTCGCGCACTGCCGACGTCGGGCGGCAGCAGCGAGCACCGCAGCGGCGCCTCGAGCGAAACCCCGCTCACGCAATCGCCGCTCACGGCGCTCGGCCGTAGCGCCACGCAGACGCATAACGAAGCGATCGATCCCGTCAACCGCGACTAGAGCGGCGGCGTCACTCCTTAAGGATACCGGGCGCGCGAGCGCCGTGCGGCGAACCGCATCGTCCATGTTCAGCCTGCTGTTGGCCGCCGCACTTGCGACGACGGCCGTCGCGTCGCCGCCGACGCCCACTCCGCAACGTCTTCTCGGCCTCATTCGCGCCAAATTTCGTTCGCATCGGCCACCGCCGCCATACGTCGTGTACACGATCGAGCGCAAGCAACTGACCGATCAGGGTTTTCCCGATTATGCCGAAAGCTATAAAGATAAACTATGGTGCCGTACTTCCGATCGCGCCGCATTAAAACGCCGGGTATATCGCAGCATCAATCGCGGCGAACTTCTTTTCGAACGGCCCGCGTTTAACGAAGAACGCGATCCCGGTCCGCCGACCGCCGACCTCTTCGAACCCGCGCCCGCGCACCCGCGGCCCGTGACGTTCGTGCCGACGCCGGAACCGAACCAAACGCCGCTGCCCGTTATCGGCAGCGTCACCACGATCGGCGAGTTCGATTACCGGGTCGATACGCTGCAGATCGAGGGCGACGAGCTGCACCTCAAAATCTTGCCGACGCGCGACCCCGATCGCAATCGTCTGCGCGAACTGTGGGTCGACAAAACCTCCTACGAACTGCACAAGCTCGTCGCTACGGACAAACTGTTCATACTCGGGACCAAGGACGTTTATGGCGTGACGTTCACCGTCTCGCTCGGCATGCTTTCGGGCACTCCGGTCGTTACGACGATTCACGGCGTCGTCGGCGATGGATATTCGGGAGACGGCGCGACGGTGGATTATAGCTTTACGAACATTACCTTTCCGACGACGCTTCCGGCGTGGTACTTCGATCCGCGCTCGTATCAGAGTCATCAGGGCGATGCGCCGCTGTAGGTTGGCGCGATACACATCGGTGCAACGTGGGTATGGGCCAACAGTTCACTTCAACATCGTGAGGTATTCTCTAAGTGACCGATCAGGAATTAGCGCCGTATATCGGCAAAGCGGTGCGCGCGACTCTCGCCGACGGGCGCCTCGTCGCGGGTACGCTGCATGCCGATGACGCGCACGGCCACGGGCACGCGCACTATGCGATCGTCAGCGACCCGATCCGGGAAGGCGACCAGAAGGTACGCGAAATTCTGCACGGCAGCGACTCGTTCGTGAGCGTCGAGGATGCTTCGGACGATCCGGCCGCGGTAGAGTAGCGCGACCTCGAGCCGAATACGTCGGGCCTAGGCGCGCCTCAGCGACGCGCCTAGTTCGCGCAACTTTCCGGCCAATTCTTCTTCGCTGTGATGCTCGAAGAATTTGAGTACCGCTTGTTCGACGATCGACGACGCGCTCAGATCTTGATGGAAGCCGAGCGTGCGAACGCGTTGGATCAACTCGGCCGGTAGATTGACCGACATCGTCTGAAATTTAGGATCACGTGGCATACGGCGCCCCCGACTGCAGGAGGCCGACCCTTTAGCCGCTCGTTGCCATTAACCATCTTTTCATGAGAACCAATTATTACGAGTGCAAGTAGTTGGCACTCCTAAGAGCGTCGAGCCTCACCCGCTCGATAGCGATACACGATCCGGCCTTTGGTCAAATCGTACGGTGACATTTCCAGATCGACGCGGTCGCCCGGCAAAATTTTGATGCGATGACGCCGCAGCCGGCCCGCAATATGGGCCAAAATCGTCTGGCCGTTTTCCAGTTCGACGGCGAAGGTCGTGCTCGGGAACACCTGTTTGATCGTGCCGAACAGCTCCAAAGGCGCTTCTTTCGAAGGCTCTTCGGTCGTGGACGGCGGTCGCGCGTGCTTATACGAACCGCGAGATGCTATGGCAACACCATTTTATAAAATGTCATATGTCCCGAGTATACCGCGAAACCGCGCTCGCCGCCAAGCACCGTTCGGGCAGTCGGTCCGGGCTGCCGTCCTAAGATCCCATCTCGTCGTCCGCGTCGAGGACGATCGGCGGGTTCAGCACCTCCGTCAGCTCACCGAACAGCGAGACGGCGTCTCGGAATTCGTCATAGCCCGCTTCATCGACGCTGAACCACGCGAGCGATGCAGCCTCGGGCTGCGGCGCAGAGATCAAATCGACGTCGATCGAGGCGGCGGCACCGCCGTCCGGTGCCGGCATGAAGACGAATTGCAACAGATCGAGACCGACGAAAACGTTGAGGACGTCGGCCGCCCGTTCGAGCAGCGCCGGCCGAGCGCTTTGGTCGCCGTCTTCGACGCGCAGTAAGAGCGTTCGCAGATCGCCCGTCAGCGATGCAAATCCCGGATAATCCGCCAAAGTCACGTCCGGTTCGCCCTTTCGAAGACGCTCGTTGCAACCGCTCGTTTGGCGCCCGGCCGTGCCGGGAACGCTTTAGCTTATGGTAGACCAAGCGACGATACGCTGCGAAAATCTCTCGTGCCTATGTAACGTTCCCGCTCTCGAAGCGACATGCTCGCCGTATTGCGCTTCTCCGGATGGACGCGATCCGCAGAACGTCCGTTGTGCCTGCGGGCACAAGGCTTGTGCCGAAGCGATCGAAGCGCAGCTACACGGCGGCGCGGGCAAGGAAAGCGTCGCCTAGTTTGCCGCTTTCACGAGTTGAGGGAAGCGCGCCCGAAGCTCGACTGCTTTTGGTGCGTCGTTGTAAACGATATACGGATATGTCGGGTTTTTCGCCGCGAAATGCTGATGGTAGCTTTCGGCCGCGTAAAAACCGCGTAACTGCACGACCTGCGTGACGATCGGCCGGGAAAACGCCTTCGCCGCCGTCAACTCGCGGATCGATTCCAGCGCCATCCGTTTTTGGCGGTCGTCGGCGTAGAAGATTACGGATCGATACTGCGTGCCCTCATCGGGGCCTTGCCGATCGAGTTCGGTGGGATCGTGCGCTACGCGGAAGTAAACGTCCAACAGACGGCGGTACGAGATTACCGCGGGATCGTAGGTGATCTCGACGGATTCGGCGTGCCCGGTGTCGCCGGCGCTGACGCTCTCGTAGTGAGCCGTCGCTTTGGAGCCGCCCGAGTAGCCCGAAATGGCACTCGTCACGCCTTTGAGGGATTCAAAGACGAGCTCCATTCCCCAGAAACAGCCCCCGGCAAAGACTGCCGTCTCCGTGTGCGACGGCGGTGCGGGCGGCGCGGCCGTGGCAACGGCGCCGAGCGCTAAAAAGGCGCCGAACAACGCCGACGCGCCTCGAACGAAAAGAGAAGATCGCATCGTACTCATACGACGAAAAGTATACGTCTTCGGATTGCAACGGCCCGCAAGCGGGCTTACAGTTTGTGTGGGCGCCGAAGCACCGTGATTGCGGCAGTATTTCGGCAGCTGCGCGGCAGGCTCGGCCGCACGACGCTCACCGTCGCGGGGATCGCCATCGGCATCGTGGCGCTGGTCGTCGTCGGCTCGCTCGCAGAGCGTCTACAAACGATCGTCGCTCGCTCGGCCGCGCTGGGAGCGGGCTCCATCTTCGCATTTAGCCCGCCGCGCGAGCTATCCGGCCCGGACGCCGCCGCGCGCATGCGCCGGCGCATCCTCCAAATCGAGCGCTTTACGGGCGTGGCAAGCGTCGTCCCGGAGGTCGTCGTCCCGTACAAAGTGGGGTTTGCGGAAGCCGGCCGCTTCGGGCCGCCGTCGCTCGTCTTCGGCTTGCCGTACGGCGCCCGGCACTTTGCGAGCGCCGCAATGGCGATCGAGCGCGGCCGCGACTTTACGCCCGCCGAGCGGCGGGTGGCGCTGGTCGGAGCGGACTTCGCGAGCGCCCAAGGCGTGCGCGTCGGCGGCGTCATCGCGATATACGGCAGTTCGTTCGACGTCGTCGGCACGCTTGCGAAATCGTTCACCGTCTTCGACGCGGCGGTCGTCGTGCCGATCGAGGACGTGCGTAGCGTACTCGGACAACTCGCGCTCCCGTCGGCGCCGTTCGGCGCGACGCCGCCCGCGAACGCCCTGATGGTGGTCGTCCGCCCGTCTGCGGACACGGGCCTCCTCGCGCGCCGCATCACGCTGCTGACCGGTCTGCAGGCGCGCGATCCGGCAGCCGTCGCGGGCGAGATCCGCTCGACGACGCAAATCTTCGACGCCATCATTTTCGGAAGCGCGCTCGTCGCGCTGCTGGTCGGCGCTTTTTCGATCGTCAACACCATGACGATCGCAGTGAGCGAACGCACCCGCGAGATCGGCATCCGTAAAGCGATCGGCGCGGGCGACGGCGACATCCTCGCCGAGTTCGTCACCGAGGCGGCCGCTATCGGCGTGCTCGGCGGAGCGTTCGGCCTCGCCGCGGCCGCGGGCATCGTCACGTTCGTCGACGCGCGCAACGCCGCACTCGGGAACCTCGAACTCTTCTCGATCACGCCGCGGCTCGCGCTCGGCTCGTTCGCCTTCGCAGTCGTGCTCAGCGTCCTCGCCGGATTGCTGCCGGCGTTGCGCGCCGCGCGCCTCGTGCCGACCGAGGCGTTGCGGCGCAGCGCGTGAGCCATACGCAATCCGCGTCCGAGCCGCTGATCGCGGTGGAAAATTTGGTCAAGGTCCACGGTGCGGGCACGCCTGCTGAAGTGCGAGCGCTCGACGGCGTCAGCTTCACCCTCGAACGCGGCGCATTTGTCGCGATCGTCGGCGAGAGCGGAAGCGGCAAGACGACGCTGATGCATATTTTAGGCGCACTCGACCGGGCGTCGGGCGGCAGCGTTTCGCTCGGCGGACGCGATCTCGCGAAGGCGTCGCGGCGCGAGCTCAAGGCGATCCGCGCGACGGATGTGGGCTTCGTGTTTCAAGGTTTTAACTTGATTCCGACGCTCAGCGCGCGTGAGAACGTCGAACTCGCCGCGAGGTATGCGCGCCGAGGCGCCGCGGATGCGCGGCGGGACGCGGAACTGCTGCTCGTCGACGTCGGACTCGGCGCGCGGATGCACCACCGTCCGGCGCAACTCTCCGGCGGTCAGCAGCAGCGCGTAGCGATCGCTCGCGCGCTCGTCAACGCTCCGGCGCTCGTGCTCGCAGACGAACCGACGGGAGAATTAGATACGCGAACGGCGGATGCCGTCTTGAGCTTATTCGAACGATTCAATCGCGAACGCGGTCAGACGATCGTGCTCGTGACGCACAATCCGGCGGTATGGACGCGCTGTAACGTCGTGATCGCGCTACGCGACGGACGAATCACCGCTATCGAGCGGCGGGGCGGCGCCGGCGCGTGATGTTCGCCGCACTCATTCTTGCGGCGCTGACGCTCGCGCCGGACGTTCGCATGACCGTCGTCGGCGACAGCCTCGCGCTCGGCGTGGGTGCGAGCGATTCCTCACGCGGCTTCGCGTTCGACGTGTTCCGCCGCGTTCGCGCCGAGCGTCCGAAGAGCGAAGTTACGAATCTCGCGATCGGCGGGGCGACTGCAGCGGACGTCGTACGGCTGGAAGTTCCGCGCATCGCCGCCACGCGCCCGAGTGTGGTGCTCGTCGAAGCGGGCGCGAACGATGCGGTCAGGCGGCATTCGGCGGCGGAATTCGCGCGCAGCTACCGCGCGCTCGTCGCCGGTATCGAGCGAGCCGCGCCACACGCGGTCATCGTGCTGTTCAACGTTCCGGACGTTTCGGTCTGCCCGATCTTCGAAGGCGCCGCCAAAGCGCCGCTGCGCCGCCTAGCGCTCGCGTACAATCTCGGGATCGCGAACGAAGGCCGCCACGTTCGCGCGCCCATCGTCGACCTGTTTGCATTTTCGGCACGCGCCGCTAAAGATACGGCGCGTTATTTTAGCGCCGATCTGTTCCATCCGTCGGACGAAGGGCACACGGCGATCGCGAACGCGGCCTGGAGCACGCTGCGCCCACTGCTGCTCGGGAGGAGCCCGCGGTCTTCACAACTGCGGCCGTTCGACCGGTAGAAATGCTGGAACGATCGGCGCGGACGATACGACGTTGAGAAAAACCTGCTCGCGTCACAGGATTATAGCATCAAACGCGCGAGCCATACGGCGGCTAGAGCGGGCTTCGGTGAGTCTCGAACTTCGACGGTAACGTTCCAAGCGAGGCTCGCTCCATCTTCCGTTCGGCTCACGCGCTCGACCGCGAACACGGCGCGAATCGCAGCATTGACCGGTACGGGCGAGACGAAACGTACGCGGTCGAAACCGTAGTTGACCGTCAAGCGCGTACCGGCGATCGTCACGGTGTCTCCAAGCAGGCCCGAGAGCAAGCTCAGCGTTAGAAAGCCGTGCGCGACCGTCGTGCCGAACGGCGATTCGCGGCGCGCGCGATCTTGGTCCATATGGATCCATTGTTCGTCGCGCGTCACGCGGGCGAATTCGTCGATCATCGTCTGCGTGACCGTCAGCCAGTCGCTGCGCATTTCGCGCCCCACGGCCGCTTCGAGCGCGGGCAAACCATCGAAGACCACTCGTTTATCGATATCCATGCGCGGTTCTTCGCACCCGCGGAACTCGTCTCCCCGATAGCCAACATGCAGCGCGATGTATGTAGGACCGAGAACGACGCTGCACTTTATCCGCCACGCCGATGCCGTGCCCGACCACGACGCGCACATCGAGGACACGGGCGGATACGATATGCTGGGCTTGAGCGTCAAGGGCGCCGCGCAAGCTCGAGCGCTCGCCCGGCGGCTCGCCGAGACCACGCGACTGGCCGCCGTTTATGCTAGTCCGACGCGGCGCGCGTTCGAAACCGCTACCGCAGTCGGCGAGGCCGCGCGACTCCCGATCAACGTCGACGAGCGGATGAAAGAGATTTATCTTGGTGATGAAAGCGTCGGACATGTGGCGCCCGCCGAGCGCGCGCCGCTCGTCCGCGAGCGCTTGAAAGCGTTTGCGGCAATGGCCATCCGCGACGGGACGTGGGCCGGGTTGCCCGATGCCGAATCAGGCGCCGCGGTGCGCGCGCGAATGCTCGCCGCCGTTACGGAGATCGTAGCGCAACATCCGGACGCGCACGTCGCCATCGTATCGCATGCCGGTTCGATCAATGCGTATCTCGCGGGGGTCGTCGGCGTCTCGCGCGACTTCTTCTTTCCGATCCGCAATACGTCGCTCAGCAGCGTGCGCGTGTTCCGCGAGCAAACGCTGCTCTTACGCCTCAACGATACGGCGCACCTCGAGCGAGCGCGCGCGACGACGGACGAGGAGTAACCCCCTCGTTCCGCCCCCGCGCAGCTAAGAAGTTACTGCGTCGCCTGCCGGCGCGGGACTTCGACCGCACTGTTGGTCGTCATCGTGACCTGCGCGCCTTTGGCGAGATTGAAGTTCGCTTTCGCGTTGTTCGCATACAAGAATCCGCCCGCGGCGCCGCCGAGCAAGCCGACGACGCTGCCCGCGGAACCTCCGATGATGCGCCCGATCGTCTGGCTGCCGATTGCCGCGCCGACCGCCGCGCCGAGGCCCTTTTTGGCCGTGGTGTTATCGCTTTTCGAGCTCATGCTCGTGACGTAGCCCGAGACCGGCTGGCTCGAGCCGTCCGAGAAAACCATCGAGTCGAACGCGAGCTTCAGCTGCGCCTTTCGGCCCTGCCCCGCACTCGTGACGCTAGCGACGTGACCGCGCAACACGGCACCCGAGAAATTAGCATCGCCATTGGGATAGGGCCGTACGACGTTCATCGTAAACGCGTCGCCGACTTGGGCGCTTTTCGTATTGAGATCCTGCGTTTCGAGAACGGCTTGGATTTGGGTGCCGGATGCGATCGAATCGGCGCCGGCGGCGACGGGCGGCACGAGCGCTCCGAGGGCGAACGCGGATGCGCCCGCGAGCACGGCCAAATTCAACCGGAACTTGCGTAAGACGTTCATAAAAATATCCTTTAGTAGAACGGTATTGCGGCGAGATGAGCGCCCGCTTGCGCCTCGTACGTATAACGCCGGCGGCGCGCCCTACGGTTCCCCAGCGGGTCTCGTGGTCACTCGCCCAGATGTTCGCGCCCGGAAGGTGCCGCTAGATCCAGCAGGGGTCCCGCCGGCACGATACGGGTCGGATTGATCTCGTCATGCGTCATATAATAGTGCCGCTTAATGTGATCGAAATTAACCGTCGCGGCGACGCCCGGGACCTGATAGAGATCGCGCAGATAGCCCGACAGATTCGGAAAGTCGACGATGCGGCGCAGATTGCATTTGAAGTGGCCGAAGTACACCGCATCGAACCGGACCAGCGTCACGAACAGACGCCAGTCCGTTTCGACCGGGGCCGTACCGAAAAGGAAACGGCGGCGCTCCAGCCGCGCGTCCAAACGATCGAGCGACTCGAACAAGCGGTACACCGCGGTCTCGTACGACGCTTGGGTCGTGGCGAAGCCGGCTCGATAGACGCCGTTGTTGACCGACTCGTAAATATCGTCATTGAGCGCGTCGATCTCGGCCCGCAGTGGCGTCGGGTAGAAATCGTACCGGTTCGCCGCGAGCGCGCCGAACTCGGTTTCGAACATTCGCATGATGTCGTCGTCGTTATTGCTGACGATGCGCCGAGCGTGCGAATCCCACAACACGGGCACCGTTACCCGGCCGTTGTAGCCGGGGTCCGTCAGCGCATAAGCTTCGCCGAGGAATCGAAAGCCGTTGAGCGGATCGCGTTCCGTCGGACCACCGCCGAACGCCCAGCCGCGCTCGTCGCGTACGGGATCGACGACGGTCATGCCGATCGCGCTTTCCAAGCGCTGCAGCGCGCGCACGATCACCGTTCGATGCGCCCAAGGGCATGCGAGCGACACGTACAGATGATAGCGTCCGGCAACCGCCGGGAATTCCGATGCTCGGTCCCCGGCAACCCAGCCCGCGAATGCATCGCCTTGCCGCGTGAACGCGCCGTCGTCCGATTGTTCGTGCGGAAATTGCGCTTTGACGATCATCCGAGCCAGCTCGGATTCTGGAAGGTGCTATCGAAAAACCGCGTCGTTTTGTATAACTCTTGCGCGCCGTCCTGCGCGAGAGCTGCCGAACGGGCGAGTAGGGCGGCGACCCGTTCCGCTCCAAGCGGCGCAAACGTCGTCGCCGCGCGGACGGCTTGATCGAGGATCTCCGGCGTATCGATGCCGGTGATGACGACGCTCGTCGGCAGATTCATTCCGTAATGCAGCATTTCGATGGGATCCGCGACGCCGGTGTCGAGCAAGCTTTTGTCACCGAACGTTTTCATCGCTAAGATGCCCATGTCGAGGCGCTGCGCGACCGGTACGACCTTCTTCTCGAAGCTTTCGAAGTGCGCGTCGAAAATATTGAGCGGCATCTGCACGGTGTCGAACGTAAAGCCGCGTTCGGTCGCGAGCTCGATCATATGTAGATGATAGTCCGGGCTCTTATGGCCCGTAAATCCGATGAAGCGCACTTTGCCCGCGCGCTTTGCTTCCAGCGCCGCTTCGAACGCGCCGCCGTCCGCGAAAATTCGATCCGCGTCGTCGGGACGAATGTTCTCGTGAAACTGAACGAGGTCAAGGCGGTCGGTCAGCAGCCGCGCGAGCGACTCCTCGAGCTGCTGCGTGAACGCGGCACTCGTACGGCCGTCGACTTTCGTCATCAAAAACACTTTGTCGCGATACCCGCGGGCGCAAAGCGCGCGACCCATGCGCAGCTCGCTCATGCCGGAATTGTAATCCCAAGAATTATCGAGGAACGTGATCCCGCGATCGATGCCGGCGTGCATGAGGTCGATCATATCGGTATCGGCGCGATGCGGAGCACCGAGATGAAAGCCGCCCATGCCGATGAGAGAAACGTGTTCTTGCGTGCGGCCCAAGCGGCGCTTGGGAATTTCGCCGCCGGCGCGAATGACGGAGGAAGAGACGCTCATAGCTGCCGCTTACCCGCCGCCGGCGGCATCAAGCGCGCGATGTTTAACGCAACACGCGCAGACCGTGACGCGCGCGCGGCGCCGCATGAGGGCCCACCACTCCGAGCGCCGCGAGCAGTTCGACCCGCTGCGGCGTCAGATCGGCGTAGCGCGCCCGGCGCGAGCCGGCCGGAACGGCGAGTTCGAGCGTTTGGCGTGCGGGCGTGCCGCTCAGCACGACGACCCGGTCGGCCAAAAACAGCGCTTCGTCGACGTCGTGCGTGACCAACACGGCGGACGATTCCGTCTCGCGCACGATGTTGGCAATCGCGCCCTGCAGCTCGATGCGCAGCAGTGCATCGAGAGCCGACAGCGGTTCGTCCAGCAACAGAATTTTCGGACTGCGAACCAGCGTGCGAGCGAGGGCGGCTCTCTGCGCCATGCCACCCGAGAGTTGCTTCGGCAGTACGTGCGCCGCGCTCGACAAGCCGACGAGCTCGATTGCCGCGTTGACGCGCGCGCGTTCTACGTCGCTGCGCGCGGCCAAAGCGACGTTCTTCTCGACCGTCAACCACGGCATCAGACGCGGTTCTTGAAAGACGAACCCGATCTCGCCGTCGACGGCGATGGCGCCGGCGTCCGGCTCGACGAGACCGGCCATGCAGCGCAGCAGCGTACTCTTACCGCAACCGCTCGCGCCGAGGATCGCGACGGTTTGCCCGCGCCGTACCGTTAGGTCGAAATGTTCGAAGACTTCCCGCGCACCGAAGCGCTTGGTTAAGCCCGCGACGTCGAGCGCGTTCACGCCGGCAACCCGTCGGTCCAGTGGAGCAAACGCCGCTCGAGGACGCGCATCGCGCTTTCCGAAAGTTTTCCGCACAGCGCGAGCAGCAAGATCGCGCATAAGATTTCGTCGGTGCGCGAGATTTGCTGGCCCTCCGTCAGCATGAAGCCGAGTCCCCGCGTAGATGCGAGCAGTTCCGCCGCGACGAGAAACAGCCACGCCTGCGTGAGCCCGATGCGCGCGCCGACGAGCAGCGATGGAAGCGCGGCGGGGAGCACGACGCGGCGCGCGAGCGCGAAACCGCGGATGCCGAGGACGCCCGCGACTTCGATCAACTTGCGGTCGACCCCGCGAATGCCGGCCACGAGGTTGACGTAAATGGGAAAGAACGCGCCGATCGCGATCAGGACGACCTTTGCCGTTTCGCCGATGCCGAGCCACAGCAGCAGCAGCGGCACCCACGCGAGCGAAGGAACGGCGCGGAAAGCCTGCAGCGTCGGGTCCACCGCAGCTTCGACCTTGCGGGAGAGCCCGACGAGCGTTCCGAGCGCGACCGCGAGGGCGAACGCGCAGCCGAATCCCAGGACGACGCGCTCGAACGAAGCGCCGATATTTTTCCAGAGCAAACCGCTCGCCGCGAGTGCCGCGAGTTCGCGGCCGACGTCGGCGGGCGACGCGAGCTGATACACTTTGACGCCGCCGACGGTCGTCGCGTACGCCCATGCTGCCAGCAGCAGCAGCGGTAAACCGAAAGCGCGCGAGAAGCGGCTACCCATGCAGGGCCGCATGCGCGGGCGCCGGATCGACGAGCGCCGCGAGTGCGCCGTCGAGATCGGCGCTCGGTAAGGCGAGACTATTGGCTTTGACGATCGGCACGACGCCCTCGAGCGCCGACCGGTAAGCGCGTCCGGGTGTCGGGTCCGGATATTTCGTGCGCAGGCGCAATTGCCGTTCCGCGACGCGCACGTCGAGACTGGAAGCGTCGGCGAGAATTCTCGCGGTTTCGTCGACGTGCGCCGCGGCGTACTCTCTAGCGCGCGCGTATTGCTTGAGGACGGTAGACACGATACCCGGCTGGTCGCGCAGAAAATCTTCCCGAACGTTGAGCGCACCATACGTGTTATAGGCGAGGTTGCGATACAGCAGCCGCGAGCCCGCCGTCAGTTCGGAAGCAGCCATGTGCGGATCGAGGCCGGCCCATGCATCGACTTGACCGCGTTCGAGCGCCGTGCGTCCGTCGGGATGCTGTAGCTCGACGATCTCGACGTCGCTCTGCTGCAGCCCCGCGCCGCGCAGCGCGCGCAGCAGGAAAAAATATGGGTCGGTGCCTTTGGTAGCGGCAATCTTCTTCCCGCGCAAGTCCTTGACGTTGCCGAGCGCCGAGTCTTTAGCGACCACGAGCGCCGTCCACTCCGGTTGCGAGTACAGAAACACCGTACGAATCGGCGACCCGTTCGCCCGCGCGAGCAGCGCGGCGCTGCCCGCAGTCGAGCCGAATTGCACCGCGTTCGCCGCGAGAAATGCGTTGGCTTTATTCGAACCGAGCGACAGCACCCACTCGACCTGCGTTCCGGCGGATTTCAACGCGCCTTCGAGCCAGCCGTTTCGCTTGAGTATCAAACTCGGCGGATTGTAGTATGCGTAGTCGATGGCGATCTTCGCCGGAGCCGCCGCTAACGCGGCGCGGGGAACGCTCGCGGCGGCGCCCGCAGCGAGAGCGCCGATGATGAACTCGCGGCGTGAAGAAGAAAGAGTCACTGGGTCGCCTCCTTGTGAGATGGGAAAGCGCAGGTAACAAAAACGCCTCGCGGTCAGGCGAGGCGTTGGCGGATGGATCCGGTCAGGATCAGACCACGCGGCGCCCCGTCAGCTCGTCACCGAGACAACACATCCGACGAAGCGCGCGAATCTGAGAAGTCATCTGTAAGGAATACCACGCAGCGCGCGCAGCTGTCAACGCAACACCGATAATCGCAAGCGCAGCCGAAGAGCGGCGGTGTCGAGGATGCGCCGGGCTTCGACGGAAAGGATGGGGCTGCGCCGTACGGCGTTTCAGCCGCGCTCGGGTACACGCCGCGCGAAATTTTCGGCGCACGCGGCGCGGCGCTCGCGTTGCGCTAGCGTGGGGGGTAGGCTTGAGCGTTTTCTTATCGCGGCGTAAACCGATCGATGCGATTCTCGCCGATAGTGGGGACGGTCACCACGGCCTCAAGCGCACGATGGGCGTATGGGGGCTAACGGCGCTCGGCATCGGCGCCATCATCGGCACCGGTATCTTCGTCTTGACGGGCAAAGCCGCCGCGACGAGCGCCGGACCCGCAATCGTCCTGTCCTTCGTCATCGCGGGCATCGTCAGCGCCTTGGCCGCACTCTGCTACGCGGAACTTGCGTCGTCCGTGCCGGTGTCCGGAAGCGCGTACACATACGTCTACGCGACGCTCGGCGAACTCGTCGCGTGGATCGTCGGCTGGGGTCTGATACTCGAATATGCGCTCGGTTCGGCGACGGTCGCGATCGGGTGGTCGGGCTATTTTTCCGATTTCATCGGGGCGACGTTCGGGCTCGTCATCCCGAAGGCGTTGCGCACGAATTCCTTCGACGGCGGCATCGTCAACGTGCCGGCGGCGCTCATTATCCTCGTGATCACCGCACTCTTGATTCGCGGCACGTCGGAAAGCGTCACCGTCAATAAAATTATCGTAGCGCTCAAGCTCGCCGTCGTCGCGTTCTTCATTATCATTGGCGCGGGTCACGTCAATCCGGCCAACTGGCATCCCTTTGCGCCGTTCGGCGTCAACGGCATCATTAACGGCGCGGGGCTCGTGTTTTTCGCGTACATCGGATTCGACGCCGTCTCGACATCGGCCGAAGAGGTGCGCAACCCCGAACGCGATCTGCCCCGCGGCATCATCGGCAGCCTCGCGGTGTGTACCGTTCTCTACATCATCGTGGCGGCCGTGTTGACCGGCATCGTTCCGTACGCGAAACTCGACGTCTCGTCGCCCGTTTCGTATTCGCTGATTTCGATCGGCCTCGGCTGGGCGGGAGCGATCGTCGCGCTCGGCGCGATCGCCGGGCTAACGACGGTGTTGCTCGTGCTGCTCTACGGGCAAAGCCGCGTCTTCTTCGCGATGTCGCGCGACGGCTTGCTGCCCGGCCTTTTCTCGCGCGTTCACCCGACGTTTAGGACGCCGTATCTGTCGTCGGCGATCGTCGGAATCGTCGTCGCTTTCGTCGCCGCCGTCGGACAACTCGACGTGGTCGCGAATCTCGTCAACATCGGTACGCTCGCCGCGTTCGCACTGGTGTCGGTCGGCATCATCGTGCTGCGCAAGCAGCAGCCCGACCTCAAGCGAGCGTTCCGCGTTCCCGGCAGCCCCGTGGTACCGGCGCTCTCGGCACTCGGCGCCGTCGCGCTCATATTGAAAGGTTTGCCGCTCTTGACGATCGCGAGCTACGTCGTGTGGCTGATCCTCGGCTTGCTCGTGTATTTTCTGTACAGTCGGCGCCGCAGTAAAGTCGGACGTTCGGAAGCGCGATAAGCGAAGCAGCGCTAATCCGCGGTTTTCACTTCTTCGCCGTCTTGCGACCAGCGTACGTGGAAGGAGCCCGGACGGTCGGAGCGCCGGTATGTGTGCGCACCGAAGAGATCGCGTAAACCCTGGATCAAGTTCGCCGGCGTCCCGGCGCGCCGATAGCCGTCGTAATACGCGAGCGCCGAGGTGAACGCAGGCACGGCGATACCGTGTTCAATCGCAAGCGCTACGGTGCGCCGCCATGGCGGCTCGCAGCGTATCACGCCATCCCGAAAATACGGCGCGAGCAAGAGGTTCGTGTCCTGCGCTTCGACCGCGTACGTCTCTTTGATGCGATCGAGGAACTTCGCGCGAATGATGCAGCCGCCGCGCCAAATCGTCGCGATCGCACCGAGGTCGAGATGCCAGTTAAACGTTTTGGAGGCGGCGATCATTTGCTCGAAGCCCTGCGCGTAAGCGACGATCTTGGACGCGTACAACGCATCGCGAATCGCGTCGACGGCGGCCTGCGAGTCGGGCGCGAGCGTCACGCCTTGCGGACCCGAGAGCACCGTCGCGGCCGCGACGCGTTCGGCTTTACGCGCCGATAGCGAGCGTGCGAAGACCGCTTCTGCGATCGCCGTCGTCGGTACGCCGAGTTCGAGGGCATGCTGAACCGTCCAGCGCCCGGTCCCTTTCTGTTCGGCTTGGTCGACGATGACGTCGACGAGCGGCCCGCGCGTCGCCGCGTCGATCTTGCGCAAGACCGTGACCGTGATCTCGATGAGATACGAATCGAGGTCGCCGCCGTTCCACGTTTCGAAAATGTCCGCAATGCGCGCGGCATCGAAGCCGAACGCTGTCCGCAAGATGTCGTACGCTTCGGCGATCAGCTGCATGTCGGCGTATTCGATGCCGTTGTGCCCCATCTTGACGTAGTGTCCCGCGCCGCCGGGACCGATGTAGGTGCAGCACGGCGTCCCGTCGACCTGTGCGGCCATCTTCTCGAAGATCGGGCGCACGCGGTCGTAGGCGCCGCGTTCGCCGCCGGGCATCATGCTCGGGCCTTCGAGCGCGCCTTCTTCACCACCGGAGACGCCGACGCCGAGATACCGGATACCGTGCGCGGCAAGCTCTTCGCCCCGGCGCACGGTATCGCTAAAGAGCGAGTTGCCGCCATCGATGAGAATGTCGTCGCGTTCGAGATGCGGGACGAGGTCCGCGATCACCTGATCGACGGGCTTGCCCGCCTGCACCATCATGACGATCGCGCGCGGTTTGCGCAGCGCCGCGACGAAGTCGGCCGTTTCGTGCGTCGCAACGAACGTGCCCTCGCCACCGTGTAGGCGCACGAGTTCGTCGGTACGCGCCGCCGTGCGATTGTGTAGCGCGACCGCGTAGCCTTTACGCGCCGCGTTACGCGCTAGATTCGCGCCCATGACGGCGAGGCCGGTCACTCCGATGTCGCAGACGGCATCCATTGTACGTCACCCTCCTCGGCCGCATGTGCGCGGAGCCTGCACGGCAAACCTGTCGCGCGTGAAGACACGCCTCGCGAACGCCGTACGCCTCGCCGCTTTGCCGGTACTCGCCGTCCTTACGGCGTGCGGCCATCACGCGCATACCGGCGGTCTGCCGCCCGTTCACACATACGCGGTCGTAGACGCTCTGGCCGTCGGCGACGGTGTGCTGCAGTCGCCCGGTACTTTCGCGACGGCATACTTCGCGCCGGCACCGGTCGGCTCGCCGGGCGCGGCGGCGACGTTGAACGGGAATGGGCAAATCGTCTACGCGCCGGACGGCAGTCTATTCCGCTACAACAACGGCACGGGCGGCTGTACGATTTCGAAATACGCGTTCGGCGCGATCGGCCCCGCCGCTCCGCTCGCTACGGCTACCGGCGATCCGAATTTGCTCGGCACGGCGCTGCCGCTCGGATGTTGGTCCGCCGCGACGGATCCCTCCGGCAATCTCTACGTGCTCGTTGCGAACGGAACGTATTTGGGCGTCGACATTTTCGATTCGCAGCTCGCGTATCAGGGACAACTCGGCAACGGCACCGCCAGCGGCATTTTTTCGGGCGGCCGGATCCCATCGATGCCGCTCGCGATCGATCTCAACCTCAACCTCTACGTCGGTCAAGGTACGACGATTTCGGTGTTTCCTACGAGCGCCCGCGGCGACGTCGCGCCGATGACGCAGTTTCCGCCGCTGCCGAGCGCCGCCGTCGCGCTGCTCGCCGACGGCTCGGGAAACCTGTACGTCGGCAGCACGTCCAGCGTG
>JALYUE010000103.1 GCA_030853925.1 Vulcanimicrobiota bacterium
CGCCAAGCGTGCGCGGAGTTCGTTCCAGAAACGCTCGTTCGGCCACTGCGCCGGGTCTTCGCCCGGCGCGCACTGCAAGTAAAGCCGCGTGACGGTCGGCGACCGCATCGATACGAGCGCGAAGCCGCGCTCGTGATGCGTGTAGATCAATTCGTGCGACACGGGCGGCGAGTGCGCGAGTATGCCGAGCCACGCGAAGGGAAACGTACGATCGTACGTCGTGACGTTAGGGATCGCTTCGCGGCTGAGGCCGTGGAAACCGTCGCATCCCGCAACGTAGTCGCAGGTGAGGCGTCCGGGCGTTTCTCCGCCGAACTCGAGCGAAGGCGTTTCGCCGTCGAGGCCCGCGATCGACGTGACGGGCGCCTCGAAGCGGATGTCGCCGCCCGCAGCGAGCCGCGCGGCGATCAGATCTTTCACCACTTCTTGCTGGCCGTAGACGGTGACCGTCTTACCGCCGGTCAATTCTTCGAAATCGATGCGGTGGCTGCGACCGGCGAAGCGCAGCTCGATGCCGCGATGCACGAGTCCCTCGCGCTGCAAGCGCTCGCCGACGCCGTTCGCAACGAGCAGATCGACCGTGCCCGCTTCCAGAACGCCCGCGCGCACGCGTTGCTCGACGTGGTCCCGGCTGCGCGATTCGAGCACGACCGAATCGATGCCGCGTACGTGCAGCAAATGCGAGAGCATCAAGCCGGCCGGGCCCGCGCCGATGATACCGACTTGCGTTCGCATGGACGTCCTCCGGTCGCGATTGTTCGTTTCGGGCGCCGTCGGTTTCCTCGGGTGGCTGACGTTTCGGTACAACGCCGCCGGCCGGCGGAGCACCGGAGGACCACAGTTTTGCCGCACGAACGTGCCAGCGCGTGTCGTTCGTTTCGCTCTCGGGCTTCAACGCGTTTTACGAGCTGAGTGGGCGCGCGCACGCTCCGGTCGTGCTGTTGGCGAACTCTCTCGGTACGAACGTGCACGTGTGGGACGCGCAAGTTGCCGAGCTCGCCGCATCGTATCGCGTGTTGCGTTACGACATGCGGGGGCACGGACTGACCGATTCCGGTTCGCTTGCCGGCACGAGCATTGCAAGTCTTGCGGACGACGTCGCGGCGCTGCTCGGCGCGCTCGACATTCGTGCGGTCAACTTCGTGGGTCTTTCGATCGGCGGTATGATCGGCCAGCAGTTCGCCGCAGCGTATCCCGAACGCGTCGACAAGCTCGTGCTATGCGCCACGGGCAATCGCATCGGCACCCGCGCCGTCTGGGACGCGCGCATCGATGCCGTCGAACGCGCGGGGGTCGGCGCGATCGTCCCCGACGTGCTGCAGCGTTGGTTTACGCTGCGAACGCACGACGCGCGCCCGGAGCTCGTTCGCGGTTTCGCTACGATGCTCGAACGAACGCCGGCTGCCGGCTATGCCGCGGCGTGCCGTGCGATTCGCGACGCGGATCTGCGGACGACTGACGCAGCCGTTCAGTGCTCGACGCTCGTTATTGCGGGCTCGGATGATCCGGTTACGAATACCGACGTCGCTGCGGAATTGCAGGGCGCCATTGCGGGCGCGCGGCTGTACGTCGTCGCCGGCGCGGCGCATATCGTGTGCGCGGAGGCACCGGAAACTTTCAATGCTGCCCTATTGCGGTTTCTGGGAGAACCCGTCGTCTCCGCAGGGGCCGTATAATGGCCGATGACGACGCGTTGCGCCGAGGTTTCGAAGTCCGGCGTTCGGTGCTCGGCGCCGAACACGTCGAGCGCAGCAGCGCGAATGCGACCGATTTCACGCGCGACTTTCAGGAGTTCATCACGCGCTATGCGTGGGGCGACGTATGGTCGCGCCCGGGGCTCGATCGCCGAACGCGCAGCCTGCTGACGATCGCGATGACGGCCGCGCTCGGCCGTTACGACGAATTACGGTTGCACGTGCGCGCGACGGGCAACACTGGCGCGACGCGCGACGAAGTACGCGAAGTATTATTGCAAGTCGCCGTCTACGCCGGCGTTCCGGCCGCTCATTCCGCTTATCACCATGCGGCCGAGGTATTCCGGGAGATGGACGAGGAAGCGGCGCGGTGACTCGCGGCTCGTCGCTCTACGGCGACTTGTATGGGACGGCGGCTATGCGCGACGTTTTCTGCGTACCGAGCCGGCTCCAGGCGATGCTCGACGTCGAGATCGCGCTCGCCCGCGCGGAAGCTCGAGTCGGCGTGATTCCTGCGGCGGCCGCAGATGCGATTGCCGCGGCGGCGGACGTCGGGCGGCTCGACATACCGGCGATCGTGGCGGGAACGCAGCGTGTTGGTTATCCCGTCGTGCCGCTGACGAAACAATTGGCCGAACTCGCGGGTGCGGACGCCGGCGGATACGTCCACTGGGGCGCGACGACGCAGGATATCCTCGACACGGCGACCGTTCTGCAATTGCGCCGCGCCTTCGCATTACTCGAAGCAGATTTGACGGCAGTGATCCGCGCCCTTAGCGAACGCGCGCTGCTGCATCGTGACGACGTGATGGCGGGGCGAACGCATCTTCAGCATGCGTTGCCGGTGACGTTCGGTTATACGTGCGCGTTGTGGCTCGCGCCGTTAATCGAGCATCGATCGCGTTTGAGCCGCGCGCGCGCGGCCGTAGAAAGTCTGCAATTCGGCGGTGCCGTCGGTACGCTCGCGTCGCTCGGCGAGCGCGGCCGCGACGTCGCGCTCGCGCTCGGCGCGGAACTAGGGTTGCGCGTGCCGGAGGCGCCGTGGCACGTGGACCGCAGCGCGTTCGCGGATGCGGCGTGCGCGGTCGGGCTCGTGTGCGGTAGTCTCGCCAAGTTTGCGACGGACGTCGCGTTGCTGATGCAGACCGACGTCGCCGAAGTTGCGGAACCGTACGAACCCGGGCGCGGCGGCTCGAGCACGATGCCGCAGAAACGCAATCCCATCGCGAGCGAATACGTTCTCGCGACCGCGCGCGGCGTGCATGCGCTCGTGCCGGTCATGCTGCTGGCGATGGCCGGCGATCACGAGCGTTCGACGGGACCCTGGCAGAGCGAGGAACTCGCGCTTTCCCAGATTTTCGTACTAGCTTCGGCGACCTTGGCCCACGCGCGCGCCGTCGCGACCGGTATGACCGTTGACGTCGCGCGTATGCGCCGCAATTTAGAGACGACGGGGGGGCTGATCGTGTCCGAGTCGGTTGCTATGAGCCTTGCGGCTAGCCTCGGCTCCGGGCAGGCGCATAACGTCGTCGATCGAGCCTGTGCGCTCTCGCTCGAATCCGGGATTACACTTCGTGACGCTTTGCTGCGCGAGCCGGCCGTCAGCGCGGTTTGCGACGCCGAGGCAATCGATAAATTGTTGGACCCTCTTCGTTACACGGGCGACGCCGGGGGCGTGGTCGACCGGGTTGTGAAAGCGGCGCGGACGGCTCTCTCCGACTAACACACAAACGCGCTCTACGCGTCTCGAGGCGCCTGAGGAGAAGCTGGGACCGGGACTTTCGACCCGCGTGGCAATCAGCAAACCGTGGCAATTGGAAGGGGTCAAGCAAGCCTCGGCGTACTTGCACTCCCTACGACCAAGCCTGAGGGGACTCCATGGAATCGCTTCTTCGCTGCGACATCTGCAAGCACGGCGCAACTTTGCATGAAGCCGGCGGCTGTTCGGCCGGTGCCTGCTCGTGCGTTAAATCGTCCGGTCAACTCGTAGACGAAGCGCTTGAAGCCGCGCGCAACGACATCCGCCGCGAATGGCAGGTTACGCCATAAGTCTTTTCGCCCAGGCACGAACGAGCGTTGATGCTCCTAGCGCGCCTTGAGGCTTAGGTCTATAACGAAGGTCCTCATCGCGAAGATCGTCGTTGCAGGTCCTCGTTGCAGGTCCGCATACCGAAGGTCCTCCTAGCGTAGACCTCCAAGCGTGAGCTCTCGTGAAAGAGGCCTCGTCGAAGGCGCAGGCTACTTCGTATGCGCTACCCGTCGTTGACGCTCTTGCGCGGCTAGGGTATACTAGTCGTCTATGCCCCGCGGAAAGTGAAAAGGAATTTGAGGGAGCGGCCGTCGGTCGAGCCCTGTTTGCTTTTTACGGCCCCCCGCCGCGATTCGAGGCACTGAGGACGCAATGAACCTTCTCGACGTCAATAATTTCGACGCGATGCGCATTGGGCTTGCCAGCCCCGAGCAAATTCGCGCGTGGTCTTTCGGTGAAGTGAAGAAACCCGAGACCATCAATTACCGCACGCTCAAACCCGAGCGCGACGGCTTGTTTTGCGAGAAGATCTTCGGCCCCACTAAAGACTGGGAATGCCACTGCGGCAAGTACAAGCGCATTCGCTTCAAAGGCATGATTTGCGACCGCTGCGGCGTTGAGATTACGCGCGCCAAGGTGCGTCGCGAGCGCATGGGTCACATCGAACTCGCGACGCCCGTGACGCACATCTGGTATTTCAAAGGCGTGCCGTCGCGCATCGGCATCTTGCTCGATATGTCGCCGCGCCAGCTCGAGAAGGTCATTTATTTCGCCGCGTATATCACGATCGATCCCGGCAACACGTCGTTGACCAAGCGCGAGATTTTAACCGAACAGAAGTATCGCGAATCGCGCGAAAAATACGGTAACGGTTTTAAGGCCGGCATGGGCGCGGAAGCGATCCGCGAATTGCTGCGCGATCTCAACTTGCGCAAACTGCAAGAAGATTTACGCAAAGAATTCAAAGAGACGACCGGCCAAAAGCGGATCAAGGCGATCAAGCGGCTGGAAGTCGTCGAAGCGTTTCTCAACTCCGGCAACAAGCCCGAGTGGATGATCCTGTCGGCCGTGCCCGTCATCGCGCCCGAACTGCGTCCGATGGTGCAGCTCGACGGCGGCCGGTTCGCCACGTCCGATCTCAACGATCTCTATCGCCGCGTCATCAACCGCAATAATCGTTTGAAGCGTTTGCTCGAGCTTAGCGCGCCCGAGATCATCATTAAGAACGAGAAGCGCATGCTGCAGGAAGCGGTCGACGCTCTCATCGACAACGGCCGTCGCGGACGCCCGGTTACGGGTCCGAATAACCGTCCGCTCAAGTCGCTCTCCGATATTCTCAAAGGCAAGCAGGGCCGCTTCCGCCAGAATTTGCTCGGTAAGCGCGTCGACTATTCCGGACGGTCCGTGATCGTCGTCGGACCGAATCTCAAGCTGCATCAGTGCGGGCTGCCTAAAGAAATGGCGCTCGAACTCTTCAAGCCGTTCGTGATGAAGAAGCTCGTAGACCGCGGCCAAGCGCATAACATCAAGAGCGCCAAGCGCATGGTGGAACGCGTGCGGCCCGAGGTGTGGGACGTCCTGGACGAAGTCATTCGCGAGCATCCGGTGTTGCTCAATCGCGCACCGACCTTGCATCGGCTCGGCATTCAAGCCTTCGAACCGGTGCTCGTTGAAGGTAAAGCGATCCACCTGCATCCGCTCGTCTGCACGCCGTACAACGCGGACTTCGACGGCGACCAGATGGCCGTGCATCTTCCGCTCAGCGCAGGTGCGCAAGCCGAAGCGCGCATTCTCATGCTTTCGGCCAACAACATCTTACAGCCGTCGTTCGGCCAGCCGGTGTCGATCCCGACTCAGGACATGGTCCTCGGCCTGTATTACCTTACGTTCCAAAAAGACGAATATAAGGGGCCGGCCAAGGGCGACATTCCGGACGATGCCTTGATCGCATCGATCGGGCAGCTCGCGTACGACGCCTCGTCGATCGGCGGCGGCCACGTGCAGTTGACCGGTCAGTCGAACGCCGGCACCGACGCCGCAGGCGAAAAGCTGCCGACGTTCGAGGATCTCGACGCGGCCGTCATCGCATACGAGCACAAGCAGATCGGTTTGCAACAGTGGATCAAAGTCCGCTGGCAGGCCGAGCTGTGGCGCACGACCGTCGGGCGCGTGATCTTCAACGACGCGTTTCCCAAATCGTGGAACGAAAAGTTTCGCAATCACACGATCGATAAATCCGCGCTCAAGAAATTGATTACCGAATGCTATCGTCGTCACGGCAACGCCGAGACCGCCGGTTTTCTCGACGCGATCAAGAGCCTCGGGTTTCGCTACGCGACGCAGTCGGGAACG
Source organism: Vulcanimicrobiota bacterium (assembly GCA_030853925.1). Classification (GTDB taxonomy): domain Bacteria; phylum Vulcanimicrobiota; class Vulcanimicrobiia; order Vulcanimicrobiales; family Vulcanimicrobiaceae; genus JALYUE01. The sequence continues at coordinate 6,076 of JALYUE010000103.1, forward strand.
ACGGTCTCGATCAGCGATATCGTGGTGCCGGACGCGAAGTTCAAGATCCTCGACGACGCGCAGGACGAAGTGGACAAACTGCACGAGTTCGTCGAGCAAGGCTTCATGTCCGACGACGAGCAGTACAATAAGACGATCCAGGTTTGGTCGAAGGCGTCGGAAGAAGTCACGGCCGCGATGCAGGCCGCGCAAAACCCGCTTAATCCCGTCTTCATGATGGCGACCTCGGGCGCGCGCGGCTCGATCTCGCAGGTCAAGCAGCTCGGCGGTATGCGCGGACTCATGTCCGACCCGTCGGGCCGCATCTTGGAGATTCCGGTGAAGGCTTCGCTCAAAGAAGGCCTCACCGTTCTCGAGTACTTCATCTCGACGCACGGCGCGCGCAAGGGTCTCGCGGACACGGCGTTGCGCACGGCGGACTCCGGCTACCTCACGCGGCGCCTCGTCGACGTGGCGCAAGACGTCATCGTGCGTGAAGACGATTGCGGAACCGCGAGCGGCATCGTCGTGTACGACATCGGCGTCGGCAAAGAGATCATCGAGCCGATCTACGATCGCATCATCGGCCGGCGGGCGGCGGACGATATCAAAGACCCCGAAAATGCGAAGAAAAAGCTCGTCGCCCGCGACGAGGAGATCGACGAAGAGAAGGCCCACGCGATCATCGGCGCCGGCATCAAGACGGTCAAAATTCGCTCGGTGTTGACCTGTCAAGCGAAGATCGGCGTGTGCGCGATGTGCTACGGCCGCAACCTCGCGACCGGCAAGAAGGTGGACATCGGGGAGGCGGTCGGAATCATCGCGGCCCAGTCCATCGGGGAGCCGGGCACGCAGCTCACGCTGCGGACTTTCCACACGGGCGGCGTCGCGACCGAAGACATCATCACGGGTTTGCCGCGCGTCGAAGAGATCTTCGAAGCGCGCAAGCCGAAGGGGAAGGCCACGATCTCGACGGTGCGCGGCAGCGTGCATATTACCGAAGAGAAGGGCAAGCGCGTGATGGTCGTGACCGACGACGGCGGCGAAGGGCACGAGTTCGACGTTCCATACAACACGCGCTCCTACGTACAAGAAGGCGCGCGTGTCGAAGCCGGCGATCCGCTCAACGAAGGTTCGCTCGATCCGCACGAGATTCTCGAATACAAAGGCGAGAACGCACTGCAGCAATACCTCGTGCAAGAAGTGCAGAAGGTGTACCGCTCGCAGGGCGTCGACATCAACGACAAACACATCGAGACGATCGTGCGCTCGATGCTGCGTAAACGGAAGATCGTCGACGGCGGCGATACGCGCATGCTGCCGGGGCAGCTCATCGAGTCGAACGTCTTCGGCGAAGAAAACGAGAAGATGGCGGCCGAAGGCAAGAAGCAAGCCGAAGGCAAGCCGGTTCTGCTCGGCGTCACGAAAGCGTCGCTCGCGACCGAATCGTTCTTGTCGGCCGCGTCGTTCCAAGAGACCACCCGGGTTCTGACGGACGCTGCGATCAAGGGCAAGCACGATCCGTTGCTCGGCCTCAAGGAAAACGTGATCATCGGGAAACTGATCCCGGCCGGCACGGGAATGTCGCGCTATCGCAACATTCAGATCGAGCCGGAAGGCCAAGATATCGACGAGGACGGCCGTCCGCGCGGAGCCTTCCTCGACGCGCTCGACTACGGCGCAGAACTCGAACCGCAACCGGTCGGATCGAAATTGGTCAGCGGGTTTCAAGATCGCCGCCCGCCGCTCGAGCAGACGGTGCACTACGAAGGTGACTACGAGGGCGATGTGGCTGTCGTGGCGCCGCCTAAAGTCACGCAGTACAAGCCTAAGGGTATCAACCCCGAAGACTTGTAAGCACGGCAACGAGACGACCCGCGAGCACTCGCGGGTCGTCTTGCCGTTGCGTCGTTACGGACTGTTGGCGAGCGAGACCTACGGCCCCGTCTTAGTGACGATATTCGTCTGTAGCGTTACGGCTCCGGTGCGCGCCAATGCTCTGCCGTTGAGCGTGGCGTTGGTGTTGAGGCTGATCGAAGCGAGCGCCAGAATGTTCCCGTTGAAAACGGACGCAACGTCGACCGTTGCCGAACTCCCAACTTGCCAGAAGACGTTGCAGGCGTTGGCTCTATTAATGAGCGTCACCGAGCTATTCGTCGCCGTCGTCAGCGTCGACGGAATCTGGAAAATGAAGACGGCATTGGGATTGTTCTGGCCGTCGAGCGTAACGTTTCCCGTGATTGCAAGCGACGTCGACGCCTTGTAGACGCCGGGTGGAATGGTCGTTCCACCGATGTCCGCAGGAACGGCGCTGGGATTCACGCGCGCCGCCGCGTTGTTGTAAGCGACGGTTAGATCGGCTTGTGCCGCCATCGCCGTAGCGTCGCCGGCGTGGATTGCACCGCCGGTGACGGTGCCGGGGCCGAAGCCGGTTACGGCCGTGCCGGGCCATACACCGAGGTCGCCCGTCACGATCGTCAGGCCGGTATTCGTGACGGTAGAGCCGGCGAGCACCGCAAACGTGGCGTCCGTTCCTAACGGCACTGCTCCGCCGCTTATCGCATTTTGGGCACACGACAACGCGATCGGGGTTGGCACCGGCGTGGGCGGCGGCGTCGGAGTCGGCACCGGTGTGGGTGGCGGCGTCGGTGTCGGGGTAGTGCCGACTGGTGTCGGGGTAGCGCCGACTGGTGTCGGGGTAGCGCTCGCCACCGGTGTCGTGCCCGGAACGCCCACCGCATGGAACGGCGGCACGTTACAGTTACCGCAAGCGCTACCGCTGCATGCGCCGAGGGCTGTAAGGGCGACGAGCACGACAAGCGCGCGGGCGTCGAAACGCAAATTTTTGAACATATGTAATCGTCCTCAGGCCGCTTAAAGCTTTACGCCGAGGCCGATATACGGGCCGTCATGCGTCTGTCCGATCGGCGCGTGTTGCTTCGCAGTGTAGCGATCGCCGTTGAAGCCGCCGTACAGGTAAACGGGAAAGTGCGTCATGACTAGGGCGAGCCCGATATCATATTTTATAATCCCGTACTGCTGCCGATAGGTTTTGCCTAGGTTCGAACTTCCTGGGCTCGTGACCGTATAATCGCCGCTCGCGGTCGGATAGTAAAAGGCGGAACCGAAGAAGTTGATGCCTGACCGCAAATCGGGCAGCTTTTCAATTCCGACGCCCAGAGCGCTTAAGTGTGGATAGCCGAAGTTATTCGCGGTGCGCAGGTAACTCGCTCCGACGTAGATGCGCGGAGCCGCGACTTGGTATTCCAAGCGCGCGTCCAAACTGTTCTGTCGTGCGCGAAACACCGGCGTGAACGCCGTGCCGCCGTCGATCGTCGCAAATTGTGTGTAGTGATTCGCGATCGCATCGGTGACGTTGTCGCTCGTCACGAACACGTCTTCGCGGAAGTCGACTTTCACGGCGAACGGCGAATTCTTGAACGCGTAGCCTGCGCTCAATAGGTAGGATTGATCGCACCATTGTCCGGCGGAGAATTCGTTGTACGTTTTCGGGGCGGCGAAAGCGGCTTGCACGAAACCTTGATACGACCGTTGCATCGGCGCAGGGGGGGGCGCCGGCGTCGGAATGGGAGGCGCCCCAATCGGTGCGGCGGTAGGTGGCGCGCTCGGCGGCGCTTCGGGCGCCGCAAAGTAACGGACCACGACGACGCGCCGGTCCGGCACCCACTGGACGTAAGCGCCCATCGATTCCGAAATCACGCGTACCGGCACGAGTAGCGTGCCGTGGTACATCATCGGCGGCACGTCGAGCGGACGGGACTCGCCGTTGAGCAAGACTTCGTTCTTCCCCACCGTGACGGAGACGCTCGCGCCGGTCTTGACCGCGGTAACCGTCCGGCCGTCGGCTGAGGCGGACACGGTCGCTCCCATACGCTCGAACATGCTGCGTAAGGGGACGTACAGGTGGCCGTTCTTCACCAGTGCCGCGAGTACGCGACCGCGCTCGAGGACGTCGGGCGTCGCGTAAACCGTGCGATCGTCGAAGAGAATCGGAATCTCGCCGGACGGCGGACTTCCGAAATCGGAAGCAGCCGAATCTAACGAGACGCGAGCAGAGTTCGCAGCGGCGTCCGCTCCGTTTGCAGCTCGACTCACCAACAAAACGAGAAGAGGAATCGTTACTAAACGGTTCACAACTCGAACGCATCTCAGGTCGGATAACCGGAGGCATACTTCCATAGATGAGAAGTGTAGTCGCTCACACGCAAATTCGTAGATTTCTTCACGACTTGTGACTCGCCTCACACGTCTCCAGCATTGACGCGCTCGTTGAGTGCGCAATAAATAAACAAAGACGCAAGCGTTCGAAAGCCGAGGGTCCTAGTGAAATCGACGCCGGACCGAGGCAACGGCCCGAGGCAGCGCCGCGGGCGATTCGCCGGGATTGGCGCGCTTGCGTTTGCCGCTGCAGTCGCAGCATTCGCGGCCGCTTCGGCGCTCGCGGACATGCCGAACCGTGCACTCACCCCGGGCGAAATCGCGCAACGCGATGCGGGCGCGGTCTGCCGCGCCGGCAACGCCCGGCGCCATCGCGCCGTACCGTATCGCATTCGAGACCGCGTGTATCTCGAATACGGTGTCGCGCGTGGCCACCGCCAAGGCCGTTATAAGATCGATCATCTGATTCCGCTCGAACTCGGAGGTTCGAACGGAATGCGGAACCTGTGGCCTCAGCCGACCGTCGATGCCGCGCTCAAAGACCAGGTCGAGTCGGAACTGCATGCCGCCGTTTGTAACGGCGGCATGCCGCTCGAACGCGCGCAACGCGCCATTGCCCGCGATTGGCATACGGCGGTGCGCTTACCGTAAGTCTGCGTCGCCCCGTCTTATTGAACGACGAGTTGTCGCGTTTGCCGAGGAGCCGCCGTTTGAGAGGTCGGTTCCGTCGAATCGATGACGAGGACGAGTTGCTGGCCGGACTGCGCATTGACCGTCACGCTCGTCGAGAACATACCGTTTGCATCCGCACTGACTTCGCTGCGGAACGTGCTTCCCGCGTTGCCGCCGCCGCCGATGCCGAGTATCTGCCCGATCACATTTTGCGCGGTCTGCTGCTGTACGGCGCCGACTTGAATGACCACGCGTGCGTTCGGTACGGTGCGACCGCTGACCGTGAACTGATCGGGCACGGTCGCGCCTTGCGCGGGTTTAACCTGCTCGATAACGTTCGTGACGCTGCTCGTTCCCGACGTGAAGCGCCAAGCCCGGTCGAACGTCATGCCTTCCGAG
>JALYUE010000024.1 GCA_030853925.1 Vulcanimicrobiota bacterium
GCATGGTCATCGCGCGTTCCCGGTTTTGCAACTGCGAGCGCTCCTCGCTGCACGAAACGACGACGCCGCTCGGCACGTGGGTGATCCGGATGGCAGACTCCGTTTTGTTAACGTGCTGCCCGCCCGCACCCGAGGCTTTGAACGTGTCGATCTCGAGATCTTTGGGATTGATGCCGACGTCGAGATCTTCGTCCGCTTCCGGTAGCACGGCTACGGTCGCCGTGCTGGTGTGCACGCGGCCTTGTGATTCTGTCAACGGCACGCGCTGCACGCGGTGAACGCCGCTTTCGTACTTGAGAAATCGATACGGCTCGCCGCTGCGAATACCGAGCACGAGTTCCTTGACGCCGCCCGCTTCGCTGTCGCTCTGGGATAAAATTTCCGTCTTCATCTTGAGCGATTCCGCATACCGGAGGTACATGCGGCCGAGCTCTGCGGCGAAGAGACCGGCTTCGTCGCCGCCCGCGCCGGCGCGAATCTCGACGAACACATCCTTCGTGTCGTTCGGATCGCGCGGCAGCATCAATTCGGTCAAGCGCGCTTCGAGTTCGCGCCGGCGGTCGCGCAGCTCGCGCATCTCTTCTTCGGCGAGAGCGTGCATTTCGGGATCGCTCTTGTCCTCGAGCAGCGCATCGTTCGCGCCGATATCCGCCAGCAGCTTTCGAAACGCGCGATACGCGGCGACCGTCTCCTCGATCGCCGCGCGCTCCTTGACCAGAGCCGTAAAGCGGATCTGATCGAACGCACCGCCGCTGTGAGCGAGATTCGCTTCGATCTCGTCGAATCGTTTCGACAACGTTTCCAGGCGATCTAGATTGAACATCGTGATAACTCCAAGGCGGCGCGGCTCGATAATGAAAAAGACGAGCCGCATCGCTGCAGCTCGCCTATAAATCTCGGGTCGTCGCTACGCTTCGGCGGCTGCGGTCTCCGCTTTCTTACGCTTGCGGTCGTCAGCCTCAGCCTTCTTCTTCTCGGCCATCGCCATACGCTGATTGAACTTATCGACGCGGCCGGCAGTATCGAGAAACTTCTGCTGACCCGTAAAGAGCGGGTGGCATGCAGAACACACTTCGACGGCAATGTCTTTAAGCGTGGAACCGGTCGTAAAGGTGTGACCGCACGAGCAGTGCACGTGGGCTTCCGGAAACCATTTGGGGTGGATTTTCTCTTTCACAGCTCAAATAGTATACCAGCCTCAGGCAAGAGGGTCTCTCCGCAGTCGCCGCGGCGGCGCGCAAGAAAGGCGGGAACCCGGCGCGAACGCTCAGCGTTGGCCTTTACGTGGCCGATTTCTTCGTCAGTGAGGGCCCTTGAAGCACGTCCGTCTCTCGCCTCGCATTACGTCGCTCGGATTCGCTGCGGCGCTAGCCTGTAGCGTCGCCTTCGCCCCGACCGCCGGAGGTGGCGCGAGCGCGCAGAGCCCTCAAGCACCGCCCCCTCCGCCCGCGCCGAATTCCACGCCGACCTCGCTGCAGACGCCCGGCGCCGCTTCGCCGTTGCCGAGCGGCCAACCGGTTCCCACGGCCAGCCCGAGTCCGGCGTCCGGCAAACGAGGACGGCACCGCGCCGCTCCGGGGGCGTCGCCCTCGCCCAGCGCCAACCCCGAGCCGACCTCGACGCCGACATCCCCGGCTTATTCGACGCTAGACGGATCGTGGGAAGTCCAAGTGCAGCACATGGACAGCACGGAGTACTCGAATTTTACGATCGTGCAGAGCGGGACGTCGACGCTCAGCGGAACGTGGCGGGTCAATAATAAGGAATATCCGCTCGAAGGGACCTACGACGGCCGACTGATTCGCTTAGTCGTTAAAGAACCTACGGCCAGCGTTACGTTCAGCGGTTACGTCGAAGGTGCGTCCGACATGGTGGGTATGCTCGATCTCGGCGGAGCGAAAGCCGATCCGACCGCATTCACGGCCGAACACCGCGGCTCTCGCCCCACGGTTCCGAAGAAAAAGCCGTAGCCTCGAGCGGTATGAGTTTCGATAAAGCGGTCGCCATCGCGCCCGGCGCTGACGGCGTGTTTGCCGGACACACCGACGCGCGCTACTTCAACCGTTCGGGCCGCCCGTTCGGCGGGTATATTGCCGCGGCCTTACTCGGGCCCGTGCTCGCCCAAGCGATGGACGAGAGTTCGCTCATCTCGATGTCGGCGGATTTCGCGGCGGCGCCGCACGCCGGGCCGTACCGGATCGTGACGCGCAATCGGCGGCGCAATCGGTCGACGGATTTCTGGACGGCCGAGTTCGTTCAGGACGACGATCCGCACGGCACGATGAAGGTGGGCGCATCGATGGTCTTCGCGCGGCGTAGACCGACCGTCGAGTTCCGCGAAGCGCGCGTACCGGATGTGCCGCCGCCCGAAGAACGTGCCCGCTTCGACACGGCGCAGATGCCCTCGTTCCTGTCGATGTACGACATGCGCGTTATCGACGGGTCGCTGCTCGGCGCAGCTAGCGCCTCTGCAACGCGTACCGCGCGCACGTGGGTACGGGACGATCCGCCACGGCCGCTCGACCCGTTGTCGCTCGTCGCCTTTTGCGACACGATCGTTCCGCAGATTTTTTTGCGCGCCGGCCGTATGCTGCCGACCGCGACCGTCACGATGAACGTCTTCGTCCACGCCGGGGCCGAAGAGTTGGCGCAGATCGGCGACGACTACGTCCTTACCGACAGCACGATGCGCATCGCGACGGACGGCTTCTTCGATTCGCAGTCGACGGTCTGGAGCCGAGCCGGACGCCTGATCGCGACGACCGAGCAGCTCGCATTTTATAAAATACCGTCGTAGAAGCGTCGTGTGACCGCTCGCGTCTTGGGCTGCTCACCGTCGCGGCCATGGTGAAACGGAGCGGCGCTGCTCGCCAGGGAAGCGTACTTTATGAAGCGGACCGTCTTTGTCGCTAGCCTGCTCGCTTGGAGCGCGACGGTTCACGCTCATGCGGCAGCAGCTACGGGTACGGTCACGGTATTCGCGGCGGCTTCGCTGCGAGAAGCGTTCGAAGCGGCCGCGCCCGCGTTCACGAAAAAGACCAACGTCGCCGTGACCTTCGACTTCGGCGGCTCCGATGCGCTCGAGCAGCAGATTGCGCAAGGCGCCCCGGCGGACGTTTTCGCTTCGGCAAACGAAACTCAAATGAAAAAAGCCGGCGACGGCGGCTTGCTCGCCTCGACGCCGAAAACGTTCGTTCGTAATCGTCTCGTGGCGATCGTTCCTAAGGATAATCGCGCGCACGTCGCGGCCATCGCGGACCTTGCGAAGCCCGGCGTGAAAGTGGTTCTCGCGGCGCCGACCGTTCCCATCGGCAACTATGCGCGAGCGACGTTGAAAAGGCTCGACGGGCAAACCGGCTTCGCGAACGATTTCGATTCGGCCGTCGAAAAAAACGTCGTTTCGAACGAACTCGACGTCAAAGCCGTCGCGACCAAGATTTCTCTCGGTGAGGGTGACGTCGGCATCGTCTACGTGACGGACGTGACGCCTTCGCTCGCAGCGAGCGTAAGCGAGTTAACGTTTCCAAGCGGCGTAGTTCCGGACATCGCGTACCCGATCGCCGCCCTCAAAGGCGCCGCTAATGCGAGCGGCGCGCGAGCGTTCGTCGACTTCATACTTTCCGACGGTCAAGCATACTTGAAGGCTCGCGGCTTTCTAGCGCCGTGATCCGCTCGGCGCTCGTCGTAGCGTCGGCGCTTCTGGTCGCTTTCATCGTCATGCCCCTAGCCGGGCTTGCGTTCCACTTGACGCCGGTGGAATTCGTGCGGGCCGTGCGCGAACCGGCCGCCTTACAAGCTCTTGGGCTCAGCGTAGTGACGACGCTCGTCGCACTCGCGTTGACCGTCGCCCTCGGAACGCCGCTAGCGTATATGTTAGCGCGCTATACTTTTCCAGGCCACCTCCTTCTCGATGCCGTCGTCGACTTACCGATCGTCGTTCCGCCCGCCGTTGCAGGGCTCGCGCTCTTACTCGTCTTCGGGCGTTACGGGACACTCGGCGCAGCTCTCGCAAGAGCCGGCATCCGGCTTTCTTTCACGACGGCCGCGGTCGTCATGGCGCAAATCTTCGTGGCTTCGCCTTTCTACGTACGAGCTGCGCGCAGCGGCTTCGGCGCAGTCGATCGAACGCTCGAGGCCGCCTCGGCTACTCTCGGCATGGGCCCTCTGCGCACGTTTGTATTCGTAACGGTTCCGCTCGCTTGGCCCACGCTGGTGGGCGGCGCAGTACTATGTTGGGCGCGGGCCCTCGGCGAGTTCGGCGCGACGATCATGTTTGCCGGGAACCTCGCGGGCGTCTCGCAAACGCTGCCGCTGTCCGTGTATCTGAATCTCGAAGGCGGGAATATCCCGGTTGCAACCGCTCTGTCCGTCACGATGATCGCCTTCAGTCTCGCGACGGTGCTCGCGGTACGCACCCTCGAACGACGCTGATGCTGGCGATCGACGTGCGCAAAGCGCTTCGCGAATTCCATCTGGCCGTGACGCTCGACGTTCCGCAGGGCGTGACCGTGGTTCTAGGGCCGAGCGGCTCCGGCAAAACGACGCTGCTGCGGCTCATAGCGGGCTTGCTGCGTCCCGATGCAGGTACCATCGTGCTCGCCGATCGGATACTGAGCGACTCGCAAACGTTCGTCGCGCCGCATCGACGCAACGTCGGAATCGTCTTTCAAGAATATGCACTGTTTCCGCACCTTTCCGTCGCTGCGAACGTTGCGTACGGCTTGCGCGCCCGTCACGTCTCGCCGGATCTGCGACGACGGCAGGTCGCGCGGGTCCTCGAGCGCCTCGAGATCGGGCAGCACTCCGGCGAGCGCGTCGACGAACTTTCCGGCGGTCAGCGCCAGCGCGTCGCGCTCGCGCGTGCGCTCGTGATCGAACCGGACGTGCTCTTACTCGACGAACCACTTTCGGCGCTCGACCCGCTGACGCGCGGCCGCGTGCGCGCGGAATTACGTACGATTCTCAACGACGTTCGTGTGCCGACCCTTTTCGTGACGCACGATCAAGCCGATCGAGCTTCGTTTCCCGATCGCGTCGTCCGCATCGATCGCGGGCGGCTGCTCGTCGCAGTATCGTGACCATCGCACTGCATTGAACATCGTCTTCGAATTCAAGATAATTGTGATGTGCGCGACCGATGCGTGCGCAGACCGGTACGAGCGCAATCCTGAAATTGCAGGGTGTTCGCTCGGAGCACAGGCCGAGCCGCAGCTCTCCTCGGCGTAAGGACCTCGAAGCGGCGCAGCCCGGCGCCGGAGACCGGGCCGTTTCGCCGAGGCGTCGAACCTTAAGTGACGATGCAAGACCACACGTTCGGCTTCCGTACGCGCGCCCTTCACTCCGGAACGCCGCCCGACCCGACGACCGGCGCCCGTGCGATGCCGATCTATTTGAGTTCCAGCTTCGTTTTCGATTCGACCGAACACGCGGCCGAATTGTTTGCGCTCCGCACTTACGGCAACATTTACAGCCGCATCGGCAACCCGACGGTCGCGGCGTTCGAAGAGCGGATCGCCAGCCTCGAAGGCGGGCTCGGCGCGGTTGCGACCGCTAGCGGTCTTGCGGCGCAGCTGTGTGCCGTACTCTGCGTCGCGCAGGCGGGCGATCACATCGTGGCGACCGCGAGCCTCTACGGCGGTACCGTCACCCAGTTCACCGTAACGCTCAAACGCATGGGCATCGCATGCACGCTCGTCGGAGGCGACGATCTCGCGGCGCTGCGCGCTGCGATCCGGCCGAATACGAAGTTGCTCTACACCGAAACGATCGGCAATCCGGCAGGCAACGTCGCCGATCTCGAGGGCATCGCGGCGCTCGCGCACGAGCACGGGTTGCCGCTGGTCGTCGATAACACGTTTGCGTCGCCCGCGCTCTGCCGGCCGATCGAATGGGGCGCCGACATCGTCGTGCACTCCGCTACGAAATTCATCAGCGGCCACGGAACCGTCATCGCCGGCGTCATCGTCGAGTCCGGAAGATTTCCGTGGAGCGCCGGAAAGCATCCGCTGCTTTCCGAGCCGAGCCCCGGCTACCACGACATGAATTTCGCGGAGACGTTCGGCGAATATGCCTTTCTGATGCGCGCGCGCACCGAAGTGCTGCGCGACGTCGGCGCATCGCTTTCGCCGATGAGCGCGTTCATGCTGCTTCAGGGCCTCGAGTCGTTGCCGCTGCGCATGCCGGCCCACGTCGAGAACGCGCGCATCGTCGCCGAGTACCTGCACGCGCACGACGAGGTCGCGTGGGTGAACTATGCGGAGCTCGACTCGTCCCCATATCGCGCACTTGCGGCGAAGTATCTGCCGCTAGGCGCAGGCGCGATCTTCACCTTCGGCTTACGCGGAGGTTTTGAGGGCGGGCGGGCGTTCATCGAAGCGTTGCAGCTGTGGAGCCACGTGGCCAACGTCGGGGACGGTAAATCGCTCGTCATACATCCGGCATCGACGACGCACCAGCAGCTGACGGCAGACGAAATGCTTACGAGCGGGGTCAACCCGGAGATGGTCCGGCTCTCCGTCGGACTAGAAGACCCCGCCGATCTCCTATGGGATTTGGAGAACGCGTTGAAAGCCGCGCGCGTCGCGACGCTCGTGGAAGCCGTGCGCGCATGATCCTCGAGACCGTATCGGCCCGGCGCGATCTGCTCGGTCGCTCGCGCACCGTCGCGATGGTCGGCGCGTCGCCCAATCCGACGCGGCCGAGCTACTTCGTGTTCTCGTATCTGCGCACGAAGGGTCTCTTCAAAGTCGCGCCGATCAATCCGCTGACGGACGCGATCGACGGCGTCAAAGCGTTTCCCACGCTGGCCGCGTACGCCGCAGAGAACGGTGCGCCCGACATCGTCGACGTCTTTCGGAAGTCCGCCGACGCGGCGGGCGTAGCCCGCGAAGCGATCGCTGTCCGCGCCAAAGCGATCTGGTTCCAATACGGCGTCATCAACGAAGAAGCGATCGCGCTCGCCGATGCAGCGGGTCTGAGCGTCGTGGTCGACCGCTGCATCAAAGTCGAATGCGCGCGCTTCGACGGCGGCCTCTCGATCGGCGGCCTCAACAGCGGCATCATCAGCTCGAAAAGATCGTAATGGTCGACGCCGATGCGGCCGCTCTCGACGACGCATTCCTGGACATCGTGCGGGACTGGAGTGCCGGCGGCACGGGCTGCGACGAACGCCGTTTCGACGAACTCGCGCTTGCGACGTGCGCGTATCAACTCGAACGAAACTCCGCGTATCGCCGCTATGCAGCGTCGCTCGGGGTCGACCGCCGCCGGCCGCCGGCGACGTGGCACGGTATTCCGGCCGTCCCGAGCACCGCGTTCAAAGAAACGGCGCTCGCGACGTTCGACGTGCGACGAGCCGAACTCGAATTCCATACGAGCGGCACGACGGATGAACGGGCGGGCAAACATTTCGTCGAACACGCGCGCCTGTACGACGCGTCGCTGCTCGCCGGCTTCGATCGTTTCATGCTCGCCGACGGAGCAAAACTGCGTTATCTCAATCTCGTTCCGAACCCGCGCTACAAACGCCATTCGTCGCTTGGCTACATGCTCGGCAATGTGAGCGTGCTGCGCGGCGATGGTAAAGCCGAGTACTTTCTGGACGAAAGCGACGTCGACGTCGACGGCTTCGCGCGCGCTTCGCGTACCGCCGCGGCTGAAGCCCAGCCGCTGTGCGTTACCGGCACGGCATTCGCTTTTGCGACGCTGCTCGACGAACTCGAAGGGCGAGGGCATCGCTTCGAGGCGCCCGCCGGGTCGCGCGTCATGGAAACCGGCGGCTTCAAAGGGCGGGCGCGCATCGTCGAACGCGAAGAACTGTACGCGCGTTTGGAAGCGACGCTCGGCATCGCGCAAGCGTCGATCGTCGCCGAATACGGCATGACGGAACTATTGAGTCAATACTATGACGACGTGCCTTCGCGCACGACGCAGCGCCGCGTAAAGGTCGCGCCACCCTGGCTGCGGACGCTCGTCGTCGATGCCGCCGGTAACGCCGTCGCGGACGGCGAGACGGGATTCTTACGGCATGTCGATCTCGGTAACCGGTCATCCGTCGTCGCCATCGATACCGAAGATCGCGGCTACGTCGTAAGCGAGGGCCTCGTGCTGCTCGGACGCGCGGTCGACGCGCCGCTACGCGGGTGTTCGCTCGACGCGGAAGATCTCGCGCCGGCGGCCCCGGTAGTCCGGTAGAACGCGCGCCGCTGCCGCTCGGCGCAGCGTCGCGCCTGCCGGCGCGCAAAGTGATCGCCGCCATAGCGGACGCGGCCGAACGCTGGCGCGATGGTGATTTCCCGCCGCGCGTTCGCACGCTGCAGGCGCTCGCGCAGCGCACCACATACACTGTTCCCGTCGTCGAGTACGCGCTCGACCGCCTCTTCGGCGCGATCGACCG
>JALYUE010000118.1 GCA_030853925.1 Vulcanimicrobiota bacterium
TACCCCGTTAAGGGCATGACGCTACCGGCTATGTCGACGGCTTCTCCGGCGATACGGTTCGTAGGGAACGAAATCCATATCGCCGTCGTCGGTGGATGGCGAAAGACGTACCACGAGGCCCGATCTATTATCTCTGCGGCTTGTTTAGACTTTACCGGCGAGCGCGCTTTTAGGATTGAGGTTTTGGATGTGCCCGCTTTCGGTGCCGGCCGTCGGATCGATGACGGCATTGATAAGCGCGGGCTTGCCGGAAGCGATCGCTTCGCTAACGGCCTTCTTTAGGTTCTGCGTATCGGTGATATGATAGCCTGCGCCTCCGAAAGCCTCGATGATCTTCTCATAACGTGCGTCCGGCAAGAAACCGGTCGGCGACGGCGCGCCGTCGGCCGCGTCGCCGCGGTAAATTCCGTTGTTGTTCATGACGATCGTGACGACCGGTAGCTTGTAGCGGCAGATCGTCTCCAACTCCATACCGCTGAAACCGAAAGCGCTATCGCCCTCGATCGCGACGACCGGCTTGCCGCTCTCGACGGCCGCGCCGATGGCGTAGCCCATCCCGATGCCCATGATGCCCCAGGTGCCGCTGTCGAGACGCTTGCGCGGCTCGAACATGTCGATGATGTTGCGACCGAAATCGAGCGTGTTCGCGCCTTCGTTGACGACGTACACATCCGGCCGGTCGGCAAGCGCGTCGCGTACCGCGCGCAGGGCGCTCGAGAAGTTCATCGGGCTCGGATCCTCTTTCAACCGAGCGGCCATCTTCTCGATGTTTTTCTGCTTGCGCTTGTCGATCTCGTCAGTCCAACCGGAGCCCGCCTTAATCTGTCCGGGCTTGAGCGCGGCGTTGAATGCCGACATGACCGACTTGATGTCGCCGACGACGGGCGCCGCGATTGGACGGTTGCTGTCGATCTCGGTCGGCGAAATGTCGACCTGAATAAACTGCGTCGTCTGGGACCACAGCGGGCCCTTGCCGTGCGCCAGAAGCCAGTTTAAGCGCGCGCCGACGAGCATCACCACGTCGGCTTGGCCGATCGCATACGAACGAGCCGCCGCGGCCGATTGCGCGTGGTTGTCCGGGAGGAGGCCCTTCGCCATCGACATCGGCAAAAACGGCACGCCCGTGGTCTCGATGAAAGATCGAATTTCCCGATCCGCTTGCGCGTACGCGGCGCCTTTTCCGAGGAGCACGAGCGGACGCTGTGCGGATGCCAGCAGGTCGAGCGCGCGCTTGATCGATTCGGGCGCCGGAAGCTGGGCCGGTGCGGGGTCGACGACCTTCACGAGCGACTTCTTCGCCGTCTCGATATCGATTACCGAACCGAGCACTTCGGCCGTCAGATCGAGATAGACACCGCCCGGCCGTCCGGACGAAGCGGCGTGAATCGCGCGGGCGATGCCGATACCGATGTCCTCCGGGCGGTTCACCCGATAGGCCGCCTTCGCGTAGCGCTTCGCGGCGTTCATCTGGTCCATCTCTTCGTAATCGCCCTGCTCGAGATCGACGATCGCCCGGTCGCTCGACCCGCTAATCAGAATCATCGGGAAGCAGTTCACCGTCGCGTTGGCGAGGGCCAGCATGCCATTTAGGAAGCCCGGCGCCGAGACCGTCATGCAGACGCCCGGCTTCTGCGTGATGTACCCGGCGATGGCGGCCGCGTTTCCGGCCGACTGCTCGTGACGGAAGCCGATATACCGTAGACCTTCGTCGTGTGCGAGCCGGAGCAAGTCCGTAATCGGAATGCCGGCGACGCCGTACAGCGTGTCGATGCCGTTAAGTTTGAGAGCGTCCACGACGATGTGGAAGCCGTCAGTCATCGCT
Source organism: Vulcanimicrobiota bacterium (assembly GCA_030853925.1). Lineage (GTDB taxonomy): Bacteria > Vulcanimicrobiota > Vulcanimicrobiia > Vulcanimicrobiales > Vulcanimicrobiaceae > JALYUE01. Next base: position 1,823 of record JALYUE010000118.1, read on the forward strand.
TGCCCGTTCATACCTTCTCCATGTCACACACGATCCGGCCGTGCGCCGCTGCCGACGTTGTAAAATTACGTAGGGAGTACCCGTTCGACCACCGAGCTGAACGACGCCTGCCGACTTTGCGCCCGTCGTCGATGGTAAGCCCCCCGCACAATGTACGGATTCTCGGTGTCGAAGACGAGTCGTAACGCGCGGGCGACGACCCTCTCGCAGAAGGCCGCCCGACGGGCGTACTCGCAACGGCGGCCGCGACGCTGGTGCGGCGTGAGTTGCGGTCGTGCTCGACGAACAATGCCGCTGCCACGCTGAGCGTCGTGTAGGAATGCGTGTGGAGCGCTCCTGACGGGAATGACGCGGAGGTCGTCGTGGAACGTTACTCGTTTTGGAATAACGATGTGCGACGGAGCCCGAAGCCGGCGCTCGATGAAGCTACTAAATGCAGCGCGACGAAGTGTAGATGGTCGAAGTGGCGGGCTCGCCGTTCCTAAGCATTTTGCGAGTTCGGGCAGCGCATCGGCCATCGTGAGCACGACCGTTACGAATACGTTATCGCGCCCGGTGCGTAGACAACCAGTCCCGCGCGATCGGTACCCGCGATACGCTTAGCCGGCCCAGCGAGTCCGGCATCGGCGAATACCCGTATTCGTGCTTTTGCCCGGCTCGCGTAGGACCGAAGCGCCGCGTTCGAGGCCTTTCGGCACCTTTGAACGCCCCGTTTGTTTGCTAACGTAACGAGGATGAATACCGACGATATCTCGTTCGCGGACTTCCTGGCCTTCAATAGTCCGCCGGTAGTAAAGTCCGCGGACCCGTGGAAGCTGCACGCATATACATTCGTGCCGCTCGGTGTTGAAGCGGCGCTCGAACGGATTGCTAAGGTGCACGAGCGCGCGGCGGCGGCCCAGCTTCGTACTGCCAAGACGTCGACGATGTTGCTTAGCGGCGCGACCGTCGGACAACAACGCGCGGCGGTACGTTGGCTCACCGATCGTCTGGATCTGCCGGCGTTCGTCGTCAATGCTGCCGAGCTCTGTGATTTTGCTCAGCCGACACTCGACGAACTGATAGCGCCGCTCGGCGAAGACGTGCCGCGGCTGTTCGTCATCCGCAACATCGATGCGCTTCCGGCGGCCGCGACTGCTCGACTCGTCGCGCGTCGCTCGCGCTCGGTCTTCGTCGTCGCGACCGTAGCGGAAGCCGCCCTATGCGGCGACTCTTTGCGAATGCGTTTCCGCACCGCGGTCGATTGGCGCACCCGTGCGCGGGAATCGGCGCAGCGTCCGTTCTCGGCGACGCTCGCGACGCTCCTCGGCGAATGTTTCGGGCGTTTTTGAGCGCGTTAGAGAAGCGCGGGCCGCGCTAGCTCGCGAACGCCGCCGTCCGCATCTGCGACGAGCACCGTCGACGTGAGGCCCGCAAATATGCCGGTGCTCACGACGCCGTGTATTCCGCGTATTACCGCATCGAGTTGCGCGGGCTCGTCGATCGCACCGAAAGCGCAATCCAAGATGACGTTCGCGTTGTCGGTCGCGAACGGTTTTCCGGCGTGCTCGCGCTGCACGACCGACGCGCCTAGCGCGCCGAGTTCGCGTTCGACGTAGCGTGCCGAGAACGGCACGACTTCCACGGGCAACGGAAACGTACCGAGTTTATCGACGAGCTTGCGAGCGGTCACGATGACCACGAACCGCTGCGCGGCGAGCGCGATCGCCTTCTCGCGAAACAGCGCGCCGCCGCCGCCCTTGATAAGCGACCAATCCGCCGCGACTTCGTCCGCCCCATCGATCGCGACGTCGAGCGGTTCGTCGCCGAGCGCCGCGAGCGGAATGCGGGCCTCGGCGCATAAGCGTTCGGTCTCGAGCGAGGTCGCGACGGCACGGACGCTCAGTCCCCGCCGCACGAGTTCGCCCACGCGCTCGATGGCATAACGCGCCGTCGAACCGGTGCCGAGACCGATGCACGTTCGCGGGCGCACGAACGTGTCGACGGCCCGGTACCCGACTTCGCGCTTCGCGCGTTCTTCGTCAGTCGCTTGCATCGCGCTAATTCCCTCACGTTGCTCGGTAGCGGTCCGGGGACGGCCAGGCGTCGTCGCCGCGCGGTGGAACCCGGACATTGGGTGCTCGCTACGTTCGCCGTCATCGCCATCCTGCTCGGCGCCGCGGCTTTGCTTTCGCGCTTAGCGCATGAAGCCGGCCTTCCGGCGCCCGCGGCGACGGTGCTCGTCGGCGTCGCCGCGGGCGGCATGCTTCCTCACGCGCTGCACATCGCGCTCACGCCGCAGATTCTCGGCATATTTCTTCCCGCGCTCATTTTCGAGGCGGCGTGGGCGTACGACGCGCATGCGTTACGCCGCGCGGCCTTAGCCATCGGCGTTCTCGCCCTGCCGGGAGTCGTTCCGACCGCGCTCGTCATCGCGGCGGGCGCCGCGTTCTCGTCTCGCTTCACGTTGCCCGCCGCCCTCGCACTCGCACGATTCGTTCTGCGACCGATCCCGTCGCGGTGTTGGCACTCTTTCGAAAACTCAACGTTCCGGTGCGTTTGCTAACGATCGTGGAGGGCGAATCGATTGCGAACGACGGTGTCGCGGTCGTAGTGCTGCAAGCCGTGATGGCGCTGACCGGTCCCGCCGTACCGACCCTGACGGGCGTGCCGGCCATATGGCGTACGCTTCTTGTGTCGGCGTGCTCGTCGGCATTGCGATCGCAACCGTCGCGCGGCCGATGCTGCGCGCAGACCGTCGGCCGTTCGTGAAAATTGCCGCTACGCTCGTGGTGGCATATGGTTCGTATGGCGCGGCGTCGTTTGTCGGGGCTTCGGGAATCCTCGCGAGCGCCGCTGCCGGCATCGCGCTGCCGGCGCTTGCTCGAAACGAGCAGTTAACGATCGAACGCTTTTGGGACCACACGGCTGCGTTCGCAAACGCCGTCGTCTTTCTCTTAACCGGGCTCACTTTGCAATTCGCGCGCACGTTCAACGAACCGCTGTTGCTCGGGGTGACGCTCGCGGCCGTCCTCGCGTCGCGCGGCTTCCTCGCCTACGTCCTCGTGCCGCTTCGCGAAGTATCTACCGAGAGACGCGCTTGGCGACATGCGATCGGGCTTGCGGGATTGCGGCGCGTTGTCGCTCGCGCTCGCTCTCGGCCTGCCCGCCGATTTCCCGAGCCGCGCTCAAATCATCGATGCGGTCTTCGCGGTCGTCTTCTTGACGCTCGTCGTGCAGCGTTGGGCACTCGCGCCGCTGATCCGCCGCCTGCATTTTCAACGCGCGGGAAGCTAGGCGTCTCGCGCTAAACAGCCGCTTCGATGAGTACGCCGAAGTCGAGCTATGCGAACTCCGCACATCCCGGACGGCGCGCGCGGATCGTGGGCTTGATCGGTGGATTGGCGGTTGCCGTCGTTGTCTGGCTCGTCGCTCCCGCATGGCTTTCAGGGACGACGCGTGCAGTTGCTGCGTACGATGCGGCTGCAATTTTGTTCGGGCTCGTGTTGTGGAAGCTCGGAATGCACGACCGCGCCGAGGCGACGCAGCGGCGCTCGGCCGTCGAAGATCCCGGGCGCGACATCATGTTCGTCATCGTCCTGCTGAGCGTTGCCGTGGGACTGCTATCGGCCATTTCGATTCTGGGGCGAGGTCCGCACGCTCCGACCCTCAACGAAAAGTTGGTGGCGTACGGCATCGCGATCACGGCGGTCGCGACTGGCTGGATGCTTATCCACGCCATGTTTCTGTTTCGATACGCGCACCTGTTCTACCATAAAGACGACGAGAACGAAGCCGAGCGCGGTCTCACGTTTCCCGGTACGGAAAACCCGAACGATTACGACTTTGCGTACTTCTCGTTCGTGGTCGGCATGACGTTCCAGGTGTCTGACGTCCAGATCACCGACCCGGGAATCCGGCGAGTAGTTCTCGTCCACGGCCTGATCTCGTTTGCATATAATACGGCGATCGTCGCTCTCGGTATCAACGTGCTCTCGGGCTTACTCCATTAGGCGGCAGCGTCGCCTCAATACCACTTCTTGTATTTGAAATAGCCGAGCAGCGCCAGCAGCGCGAAGACCTCCGTTCCTACGCCGACGCTCCAAAACGAAGCCGGACTAACGATGTTCGCGACCAGATAACCGAAATTTTGGCCGAAGAAGCCGGTCAGGTATGTCAGCGGTAAAAAGATCGTCGCGATGATCGTGAGTTGCTTCGCCACCTCGTTTTGCCGGTTCGATGCGATCGATATGTGGACGTCGAGCGCGCTATTCGCTATTTCGCGTGCCGCGTCCATGTCGTCGATGACGCGAACGGCGTGGTCGTAAACGTCGCGGTAGTACGGTAACTCGTCTTGCGGGAACAGCTTCATTTCGCCGCGCATGATCGGGGCCAGAATCTCGCGCATCGGGACGACGGCGTGACGGAAGCGCTGTACGTCTTTTTTAATCGAGAAAATTTGCAAGAGCATGCTGCGGGTCGGAGCCTGCTCCGAAAACAGCGTCGTCTCGAGCGTTTCGATCCGCCGTTCGTAGGCTTCCGCGACCGGCGAGTAGCCGTCGACGACGGTGTCGAGGAGTTCGTACAGCAGCGCACCGCTGTCGCACCGCAGGGCGCCGCCGCGTGCGTGCCATCGGCGCAACACTTCGTCGAGCGGGTACGGCGGTGGGTCGCGCACCGTCACGATGAAATTCGCGCCGGCGAAAATCGCTATCTCGTGGATCTGTAGGGCGTCGGCGTCGGTCGACGCGGCGTGAACGACGATAAACCAGTACCCGTCGTAACTTTCGATCTTCGGGCGCTGATGCGCTTTGATCGCGTCTTCGATTGCAAGCGGATGCAGGTGGAACTCTTCTTGAATCGTCGCCAAGTCGGCCGCCTCCGGGTCGACGACATCGAACCAAACGAAGCCCTTGGATTCGGCCAGTACGTTGCTGATCGACGCGAAATCTTCGATCGGCACCGGTTCGCGCGCGTCGGCGTACGCGAAACACGTCGCCGCCGGCTTGACCGCGGCCGGCTTAGCGTTGAGCGCTGGCAAAGTCGTCGAACGAATAATGCGGCAAGGTCGCGACCGGCGCGCCGTCCGCGCGATTGCTAGAGAGGAGACCGGGGCCTGCAGCGGCGAGCGCCGTGACGAGGACGACGAAGATGAACGTCATCATCGGCAGGAATGACATCGCGCGCTCGCACGAGCGGGCGACCACGTAGCAACGTTTGACGCGCGCGCGAGAGCGGCAGATCGCGTAGCGCCGACGTCCGCGCACGACGAGACGCCGCCCGCTCTTCACACGGCGCTCTTGAGACCGACGAGAACTGCGCGTACCTCGCTGCGGAATTCATTTTTCACGAGCAAAATTACTTGGTCGCCCACCCGCAGCACCGTATCGCCGCTCGGAATGACGAGATCCGCGCCCTTGCGATCGACGGCCACGACGACGGACGAACGCGGCAGGCCGACGTCGATGACGCGCTTACCGTCCGCGGGAGAGTTCGGCGGGATCGCGAGTTTCACGAGTTCGAGATCGCCCTCGCGCAGCTTCGTAATGATCGCATAGCCGGGACCGTTGACGTGCTCGTTGATCGCATCTAGAATCACTTCCGTCGACGAGATCAACGTGATCGGAGCGTCGCGATCGATCGATTCGAAGATCAATTTGTTCTTCGGGTTGTTCACGCGTGCGATACAGCGGGCTTTCGAATTCTTCTTCGCGATCAGACACACGACGAGGTTGTCTTCGTCGTCGCCCGTATCCGCGACGACGACGTCGGCGCGCCGCAGTCCGGCTTGATCCAAGACGACGGGGTCGCAGCCGTCGCCGACCATCGTGACGTCGGTCTCGAGAAGATTGGCCATAAACTGGGCCTTCTTCGCAAGTTTTTCGATGACGACGACTTCGTGATTCTGGGCGAGCAGGGCGCGGGCCAAATACGTACCCACCTTGCCGCCGCCTACGACGATGACGAACATCCTGCCCTACGCCATCAGCGCGATAGGCACGTCGCCGGTATTTCCCGCGAAACGCGCGACGAAATCGGACAGCGCTTCGGGCGCGACCGTTACGTTAATCTCGTCGCCGGCGCTCAGCACGTCTTCCGCGGCCGCAATGAAGACGCGTCCACCGCGCCGCACCGCGCTGACCCGTACCGAATGCGGCTTTTCGACGTCGGACACGCGCACGCCGTCGTTAGCATCGCGTACCGTTATCGCTAGCGACGACAGCTTGCCGAAGTCGAAGGACGGCATCGACGTATCCGCCAGGTGAATGAGCCGATCCCGTACGATCTTCGCCCCGATCGTCGTCGGGCAGACCGTCTCGATGCCGAGTTCGCGGTACAGTTGTCCGCGCGGAGGGTCGTAGATACGCGCGACGATTTTTTTGATGTGGAACATCCGCTGAGCGATCAATGCCGCCATGACGTTTCGATTGTCGCCGTCGGTCACTGCGACGAACCCGTCGACCGCGTCGGCTCCCGCGCGCAGCAGCACGTCGTAATCGATTCCGGTTCCAACTTCGACGCGCCCCGGAAAATGGTTGCCCAGTCGTTTGAAAGCGGCCGGATTTTCATCGACGACGGTCACTTCATGCGACTCTGCGGTAAGGAGCTTGGCGAGCGTCGAACCGACGCGACCGCAGCCCACGATCAAATACTTCAAGACACTCGTAGATTCGCACCGCGCCGGACCGAACCTGGGCCGCCGGTAGGGGCAGGAGGTGGAGTCGGCTCCGAGAACCGTGCGGGGTCCTAGCCGCGGGGCGTAGCTCAGCTTGGTAGAGCGCTGCGTTCGGGACGCAGAGGTCACAGGTTCAAATCCTGCCGCCCCGATAGGTATCCAGCTGCGGGGTTTTCTCAAAGGACCCCCTACACGGTGTTCACCCGCTTCAGTCCGTCGGCCAATCGCGTTCTGCGCGCCGCCGAGCAAGCTAGTCGAAACCACAACCACTACTACGTGGGTGTCGGCCATCTGTTACTCGCGTTGCTCGAAGAGCACGATCCGGCCGTCGAGGCGCGCTTGTCTGCCGCAGGCACGTACGCCGCGGACGTGATCGGCGACTTACGTCGCGCTTTGGGAACCGGCGACGATCGATCGTGGTCCGGCATCCTCATCACACCGCGGGTCAGAGACGTCGTCGCGCGAGCCGAAGCGCTGGCTCCGCCCGGCGCGCCGGTCGAACCCGCGCATCTCTTCGATGCGATCGGCGGGGAGGCCGGCGGCTTGGCGGCGGAGATCCTCGCCCGTTTTCAAGGGAACTTACGCGGCTCCAAGCGAGTAGCCGGGTAGGTGCAACACGTCTCGCAGTTCTTCCTCAACGTCGTCGATCACGCGGGCTACGGCGGCTTGTTCGTCGTCATGGCCATCGGGAACATGGGCATCCCGGTCGGAACGGAATTCGTCGTGCCTGCCGCCGGCGCTCTAGCGGTAACCGGACACCTTTCCAGCATTTGGCTTGCCGCCGCGGTTGCGACGCTTGGGGAACTCGTCGGCGGTTCGATCCTGTACGCGATCGGTTATGCGGGCGGCCGGCCGTTCGTCGTTCGCTATGGCCGCTACCTCAAGCTCAGCGAGAAGAAGCTTGACTCTTTTCATCGGTTCTACGAACGGCACGGCAACGTCGTGGTGTTCGTCTGCCGCTTTATCCCCTTCGTCCGGGGCGTTTCGGCCTTGCCGGCCGGCGTCTCGCGCATGCAGTGGTCGCCTTTCCTTGCATACACGGCGGCTGGTTCGGCGGTCTTTTGTTTCGGACTCGCCTGGCTCGGCAGTCTGTTCGGACAGCACTTCGATGATATCTCACCCGTCATCCACAAATTCTCGACCGCGCTCGTCGTCGTCGTCGCGTTGGCGGTGGCCGCATTCGTTGTGGACCGCATCGTGCGAGTTCGTCGAAAGGCGCGCCAGGGCGCCTAAAATGCGCGCGCTCGCCGTTCTGGCCTTGGCGTGCGCTGCGGGCTTGCCGAGCGCCGCCCTCGCGCAGTCCGCCCCGGTTGCCGCGGCTCCGCTCCCCGTGTTGCCGGTATTGCCGGCACCACCGCTGCCCACGGGCCCCCTCGGACGTTCGCTGTCGGGCGCATATGGAGCGATCGTGCGCGCCGGCGCAACCGATCCCGCAGCGGCTCAGCGGGCCGAGTTTCTCTACGCCGACGCGCGTCAACGGGCGCTGCGTGGTGACACCTCCGGCGCGCTCGCTTCGGCGAACGCCGCGCAAGCTGCGGCGCTGTCGCGGCAGCCGGTATTCGTAACGCCGGCCGAAACGAACGTTCTGGCGGCCGGTACCGTTCCACGCGAGTCGCCGGCTCTAGCGGGCGGTGCGTCGGCAGCGTTGCCGGCCGACCTGCTGGTCGCGCGGAACGAAATCGAGCTCGGGGACCGTCTGCATGCGGGCAGTTCGCTCGAATCTGCCAAGCGTCGCTATCGGCGCGCATTGGACGCATATCTTTCCGGCGATGCGGCGAACGCACATCGCGAAGCACGCGCCGCGTTCGATCTCGCAGCGGACGTTCTGTCGCGGCTCAAGTAAGGCAAGACCGGCTCGCGCAACTGCCCGACGCCCCCGGCGTCTATTTGATGCTGGGCGAGAACGAACGTATTCTCTACATCGGTAAAGCCGTCTCCCTGCGAAGCCGCGTTCGCTCGTACTTCCAAGACTCCGCCGCACACGTATTCCGCACGTCGCGCATGGTCGAACGCGTCGTCGACGTCCGCTGGATCGTCGTGAACAACGAAATCGAAGCGTTGATTCTCGAAGCGAATCTCATCAAACGGCATCAACCGCCGTTCAACGTTCGCCTGCGCGACGACAAGCGCTATCCGTATCTCAAGGTGACGAACGAACCGTTTCCGCGCGTGCATTTCACGCGCGTCGTGCGCGACGACGGCGCACGCTATTTCGGCCCGTATACGAACGCTCACGGGTTACGCGAGCTCGTGAATCTCATTCGCGTCGTCTTTCCGCTGCGGACCTGCCGCGAGCCGATCGACGGCAAGCGCAAGCGGCCGTGCCTGCAGTACCACATCAAACGCTGCCTCGCGCCCTGCGTCGGCTACCAAAGCGAAGCCGAATACGACGAGCTCGTCGACGAGGTCGTGCTGTTTCTCGAAGGCCAGCAGGAACGTTTGCTCGAGCGGCTTCACGCCGAGATGACGCAGGCCGCCGAGCGCACCAATTACGAAGCCGCGGCGCGCTTACGCGACCGTATCGTCGCAGTGCGGCGAGTCACCGAAAATCAAAAGGTCGTGTGGCGCACCCGTATCGACATGGACTTGATTGCGGCCGCGCGTTCTCATGGCCAAGCGTGCATGCAAGTGTTTCTCGTCCGCGGCGGCAAGTTGATCGGGCAAGAACACTTCATCCTCGACGGCGTTACCGATCATTCCGATGCCGAACTGTTCTCGAATTTCTTCACCCAATTCTACACCGCGCGGGCCGGTCAAACCGGAGCGCCGTCCGGTATCGGCGACGGCTTTTCGCCGCTCGCCCTGCGCGAAGCTCGCGACAACGAAGTTCCCGTCGCGCTTAAAGCGCGCGCGCGCCGCCCGGCCTCGCAGGCGACGATCCCTAAGGAAGTGCTGGTCGAGGCGTTGCCGCACGACCTCGGCGTCATCGAAGCGTGGCTGTCCGAGTTGAAGGGCCAACGCGTGCGCGTCGTGCGCGCGCAACGCGGACCGCGCGCCGAATACATGCGGCTCGTTCGCGAAAACGCGGAGCAGAATCTCAAAGCGTTTCTCGCGCATCAGGAAGTTCAGGAAACCGTGTCCGCCCGCGCGCTCGGCGAACTTGCCGCGGCACTCGATTTACCGCAATCGCCGCATCGGATCGAGTGCTACGACATCTCGAATATCCAGGGCACGAATCCGACCGCCTCGATGGTCGTCTTCGTCGAAGGCCGCGCGAAAAAGAGCGATTACCGGCGCTTCAAGATCCGTTACGATGCCGGCTCGAACGACTTTGCGATGATGCAGGAAACGCTGCGGCGCCGGCTGCGCTACCTGCGCGCCGACACGAATGCCCCGGGCGAAGAGTTTCGCGCGAGCATCGTGGAGTCGGGCGCCAAGGACGCTTTGGAAGCGGAACTGCGCAAGAAAGAAAAGTTCCATCATCGGCCCGATCTGCTGCTGATCGACGGTGGAAAGGGCCAGCTCAACGCCGTCGTCGAGGTGCTCGAAGAACTCGACTTGTGGGGTATCCCCGTTGCGGGCCTCGCAAAAGAACACGAGTGGTTGTTCGTCCCAGGTCAAACCGAACCGATCGTCCTGCCGCCGGCATCGCCGGGATTGCATCTCGTGATGCGCGTCCGGGACGAAGCGCACCGTTTCGCCGTGGAATACCACCGGACGCGGCGGGCGAAAGCGATGACACAATCGTCGCTCGACGCGCTCGCCGGCGTCGGACCCGTGCGTCGAAAACGTCTGCTCGTTACGTTCGGTTCCGTCGGTGCGATTAAGCGTGCGAGCGTGGACGAGATCGCGGCCGTGAAGGGCATGACGCCGGGACTCGCCTCATCGGTGAAAGCATCGCTCAACGCATGACGGCGCGCGACGCGCAGGCCTCCTCGCGCATCGTGCGAACCGCATCTGCATGGGCCACTTTCTCATTCGATTGCTGCTCAATGCCGTCGCGCTCGTCATCGTCGCTTATTTTCTTCCGGGCGTACACGTCTCGTCGTTCACGGCGGCCGTTATCGCCGCGCTGATCCTCGGCCTCGTCAATGCGGTGCTACGCCCGATTTTGATTTTGATCACACTGCCGGCCGTAATTTTGACGCTCGGACTCTTCACGCTCGTCATCAATGCGATCACGTTCTACTTAGTCGCGCGCATGGGTCTGGGCCTGACGGTCGACGGATTCGGCTCGGCGTTTCTTGGGGCGCTCGTGTTGTCGATCGTCTCGTTCGTCCTTTCGAGCTTATTGAAAGGTACCGAAGCGACCGCGTGAGCCGTCCTAAAATTCTCGTCACCAACGACGACGGCTTTGCGAGCCCCGGCATCGTCGCCCTCGCCGATGCGCTGCGTAAGGTCGGCGACGTTACGGTCGTCGCGCCCGACCAAGATAATAGCGGCATCGGACACTCGATTTCGATCAAGACCCCGGTGCGCGTTGCGGAAGTGCCCGGCCGTTCGGCACCGACTTTTCGTTGCTCCGGAACGCCTGCCGATTGCGTCGTCGTCGGCGCGTTCGATCTGTGCGGCGGGTTGCCGTCGCTGGTCGTCAGCGGCATCAATCGCGGCGCCAACGTCGGTGACGATGTCAATTACTCCGGCACGGTCGCCGCCGCGATCGAGGGCGTTATTATCGGCGTCCCCGCCATGGCGATTTCGCTTGCGGCGAGTTGGCCCGAACAAGATGGGGAGAACCGCTGGGCGACGGCCGCCGACGTAGCGGTGCGGGTGGCGGGCGAGATCCTGACCGACGGGCTGCCGCGGCTGACGCTGCTCAACGTCAACGTGCCGAACGTGGAATCGCGCGACTTGCGCGGACTTCGCTACGTTCGGCAGGGCCGCAAAGCGTATCGCGATCGAGTCGATCGCCGCAGCGATCCGCGCGGCGGGACGTATTACTGGTTGTGGGGCGCGTTCGACGGTTCGAGCGTCGTCGATGGGACCGACCTCGCGGCGCTGCGCGACAACTATGTCAGCATCACGCCGATTACGATCGATCGGACGGACCACGACGAACTCGGGCGCCGCTGGCGCGAAGATCGTCGCGCTGAAGCCGGCACGCGTTAAACCGCCTTAAGAGGACGCTTCCTTAGCGGATGCGCTCGTCGGCGAGATCGAGGTCGTACTCGACCTTTCGGTAGATTTCGTCGGGAATGTCGCCCACTTCGCGCATGCGCAAGATTTCGTCGCGCTCCGCGTTCAACGCCTCGGCTTGCAGCGTATGATCGAACGCCACGCCTTCCGAGTTCGGGGAACCTTCGAGATGTCCCGACAGATGCGCGATGCGATACTCGTACTCGCCGAGGATGCGGCCCTCGACTTCCCATTCTTCGGTCGAATCGAAGCCCGGCTCGAGCGCGCGCAGCCGTGCGATGCCCGCCCGCAGTGCCGCCAGGCGAACCTCGATTTCACGCTGGCCCAGATCGTCGCCTTTGATGCGCAGCCAGCGCAGCAACGGAATCAGCGATAAGCCCTGAAAAACGAGCGTTACGAAGATGACGCAAAACGTAATGAAGATAATTTCGTTGCGGCCGGGAAACGGATGTCCCGTGGCCGTCGATTTCGGGATTGCAAGCGCGGCCGCAAGCGACACGATGCCGCGCATGCCGCTCCAGGCGACCACGAACGTATAGTTCCAGCCCGGCATGGGTTCGGTGCGCCGGATCTTCTCGAAGACCATCCTCGGCAGATAGGTGCCCGGGTAAACCCATGCGATACGCACCACGATCACGAGCGCGCTGATCGTCAGTCCGACCCAAAGTTCGCGCGAGGCGAACGACGGGTCGTGCACGATCGAACGCAGTTCCAACCCGATCAGTAAGAACACGAAACCGTTGAGTAAGAAGATCAACAAGTCCCAGACCGCAAACGCCACGAGCCGCCCCTCCGGTTCGTAGATGCGTCCCGATTTACGGCTGAAATAGATGCCCGCCGTTACGGTCGCAAGAACGCCCGAGACGTGCGCCAGTTCGGCCGAAAGATAGATTGCGTACGGGGCCAGGAGCTGGATCGCATTATCGATCAAGTAATCGGAGAGCTCGAGTTTGCGCAGCAGAAGCGTCGCCTGGACGATGACGTATCCGAATGCGAGCCCGACCGCCACACCGCCGAGCGCAACGACGACGAGCATGAAGCTCGCATTCGCAAGCGAGAAAGATCCGGTGACGACCGCGGCCACGGCGAAGCGGTAAAATACGAGCGCGGTCGCGTCGTTGACCAAACCTTCGCCGTCGAGAATCGCCATGATGCGGCGCGGCACCGAAAAGCGCTCGAACACCGCTCCGGCCGCGACCGCATCGGGCGGCGAAATTATTGCTCCGAGCACGAACGCGCTCGGCCAACCCATCTGCGGCGCCAGCAGATGAATGACGATCGCGACGATTCCCGTCGTCGCGACGACGAGTCCGATTGCGAGCAAGCCGATCGGGCGCGCGTTTTCCTTGAACGTCTTCCAATCGGTTTGCCAGCCGCCGGCAAACAGCAGTGGCGGCAAGAAGATGAGGAAAACCCAGTCCGGACTGAGTTGGAAGTGCGGAAGATTGGGGACGAAGGCCAGAACCGAGCCGCCGATGACGAACGCAATCGGGTAGGGCAACGCGAACCGTTTTGCGATGATCGCGACGACTACGACCGACGTCATCAAGACGAAGATCAACGAGGACTCCTGCACGGTCGCTTGCCTTTGAGAGAGGTCGTTACGTCCCTTTTCGTAACGCGTCGCCGATGCTGAATGCGGCGGCTGCATTCGACGCGGTCGTCGTAGGGCTCGGCGGAATGGGCAGCGCCGCGCTCGCGCACTTGGCTGCTCGCGGTAAGCGCGTACTCGGCATCGAACGCTTCGAGCGCGCGCACGAACGCGGTTCGTCGGCCGGCCGCTCGCGCATCATCCGCATGGCCTACTATGAAGATCCGGCGTATGTCCCGTTGCTGCGGCGCGCCTACGAGTTATGGCGTGAGCTCGAACGGCAGAGCGGCATGACGCTACTCGATCTGTACGGAGTGCTTATGGTCGGCGGCCCGGAGAGCGGGATTCTGCACGGCGCTCGTTTGAGCGCACGCATGCACGACATCGCGCTCGAAGAACTCGATCGCGCGGAAATCTTGCACCGTTACCCGACGCTCGTCGTCGGCTCGCGCGAACGCGGCGTTTTCGAACCGCACGCCGGCGCCGTGTTTCCGGAGGCTGCGATCGAGGCGCACCTGCGCGTCGCGCGGGCGCACGGCGCCGCCATCCGCTACGAAACGCGCGCCGTTGCGTACGCGTCGCGTGCGACCGGCATTCGGCTCGCACTCGACGACGGCTCGACGGTCGAGGCGGAGCGGCTCGCGATTTGCGCCGGGCCGTGGCTCGGGGAACTGTCGGCGCGACTGGACTTGCCTCTGCGGGTGCAGCGCAACGTACAGGTGTGGTTTAGACCGGCGACGGCCCACTACGGCAGGCAGCGATTTCCGGCGTTCTTCGTCGATCGGCCCGAGTGGCCGGCGCCGCTGTACGGGTTTCCGGATGACGGAGACGGGGTGAAAGCCGCCTTTCATGCCTTTGGCGAGACCACGGTGCCGCAGGATCTCGACCGCACCGTGCGCTCGGGTGACGTCGCGTGCGTCAAAGACGCGCTGGACGCCTGGATGCCCGGTGCCGCCGCCGAGTACGCCATGGGCAAGGCCTGTATGTATACGCTGACCCCGGACGAGCATTTTATCATCGACACTCACCCGGGTGACGCTCGCATCGTCATGGCCGGCGGGTTCTCGGGCCACGGTTACAAGTTTTGTCCGGTCGTCGGAGAGATCGTCGCCGACCTCGTGTGCGACGGCGCCACGCCGCATCCGATCGAGTTTTTGCGGATCGGACGCTTCGGGCGGTAACCGTTTTGAAACCCGGACGCGTTATGCTATCATGAACGTTGCCGGCCGAGGCCGGCTCGTTCTGGTCGCGGGGCTGAGTAGCTTCGACGGGTTGATCCGCGGTCAGTGTAAGCAGGCGGAGTTGCGAGCCCTCCTAAAACGATCGCAACGCGTATACACGCGAACAACAACTACGCACTCGCTGCCTAATCTAGGTTAGCGACGGAGCACGAGAGGGTAGCCGGATCCGTCTCGTCTCCGTCAACAAGTCCGGCTAGGCTGGGAAGTCCGCTCTGCGACTCGGCCGAAATTAAGGAGCTGCTGCCGCCGGAAGTCTAGTTTCGAGACGTTCGGCGGTGTAAGACAAATCCGAAACTGAGCCTGGAGAAAGCGCTGGTCCGGCGATTCGGACTCGGGGGGCAGTTCCCCGACAGCTCCACCAAATTATCGCTCTCTCACGTTGAACCAGCGGACCTCACATTGAATCGATATTCTAAGTGAGGTCGCTGAGTTCAACGGAGAGTCGCATCGATCGATTTGAAGCCGTCTTATTCCGAAGACGCTCTCCGTGAGGTTTTTGAAGAGCGGCTTCTGTGACGTGCCGTTTTCCTCTACGTTAGTGGCTCATCCAAGGACCCTGCGTCGGTGAAGCGTCACCGGGGCCGGCGTGAATATCGCCTGGAGATTCTCCAGGTTGGTAATACATATTGCTGCCCCTGGGATCGTTCATGATCCAGTATCCTACTGCGCCTTCGCTACAAGGGTTGTTCTGTGCGTCAAAAACGATAAACTGGTTATCGATAAAGGCAAAGCGCAACGTTGAGGAACGGACATAACGGCGAATCGCATGACTCGTTGCGAGATGCTCGCGGTTGAGAGGCGGCGCGCCAATCTTTCCTACGACGTCAACGCTGTAACTTGGCGGACCCACCGTATCGGGTGACGAGGCCGTCCGACATCCGATCCCATATCTCCCGACGGGTACCGATGTCGGTATCGCGACGACGTTCGGGGACGCCGTATACGACTCCGACGGTTGCTTCTTACTTGAACACGCCGGTAGCCCGACCGACAACGATATAAGAACGCCAGACGTGGCGATCAGTGACGCCGGCCGAAGAAAGGTTCGAATCACTCGATCTTAAGAAGTTCGATGTCGAAAATGAGCGTCGCGTTGGGCGGGATTTTGTCGCCCGCACCCGTAGCGCCATAGCCGAGCGCGGGCGGGACGATCAACTTGCGGCGGCCGCCTGCGCGCATCGTCGCGACGCCCTCGTCCCAAGCGGGGATGACGCGAGCGGTGCCGATCGGAAACGAGAACGGCTCGCCGCGATCGCGAGAACTATCGAACTTGGTGCCGTCCCGCAACGTCCCGACATAGTGAACGGTAACCGTCTGGCCCGTGCGCGGCAGAGGCCCCTTGCCGACCGCTTCGTCGACGTATTTGAGACCGTCCGGCAGCGTAACGGTTTTCAGTGCGCTCTTCGGCCGCTTGACCACGGCGTTCGCCACGGACGACGTTGTCGCGAAAGCGGCGACTACCGCAAGAAAAAATTGGCGCTGCATGTATGCGCGCGTTCGCACCGGCACGGCATGCTTCCGCTACGGGAAGGGCACCACGAAAATTGAAAGGGCTTGCCTGGAGAAGCTGACCTGGGCGATCCTCGTCGCCTTATGCATCGGCGTTTGCATCTCGAGCGCATCGGCGGTCTCCTTCGACTACGATGCGTCGGCGCCGCTCGCGTTTCGAGTCGGCCAGACACGTATCGACGGCGCTGCGAAAGTGTCGGAGGTTTTCCTTTCGCTCGGGTAACGCGCCGATCCATGCGGCGCTGGTCGCGCCCGAGCGTGCGCGGCGGAGCATGCCGGGCGTGCTGTTCGTGCATTGGCTGGGCGACCCGCCGACGACGAACCGGAGCGAGTTTCTCGCGGACGCGCTCTGGCTCGCGCGGCGCGGCGTCGTATCGTTGCTGCCCGACCAACCGTGGTCGCAGCCCGAGTGGTTTGAAAAAGTGCGCGTGCCTGCCGGCGACGCCGCCGACTCGCGCGCCGAAGTGATTTCGCTGCGCCGTTCGTTCGACGTTCTGCTCGCGGTACCGCGCGTGGACGCGGCCCGCGTCGCGTACGTCGGCCACGATTTTGGCGCGATGTACGGCGCGTTGCTAGCCGGCGTCGACCCGCGTGTGTCGTGCCGCGTGTACATGGCTCCGACCGTCACGTTTGCGGAATGGTTTTTGCTCGATACGAGCCGGCCGCCGGCCGACCCGGCCGCATACTTGGCCGAGCTCGGCGCGTTCGATATTCCGGCGTCGCTCGCGCGGATAGCAGGCGGCGCCAGCCTACTGCAATTCGCTTCGAACGATCGCATGTGCCGGCCGATAAGGCTCGCGCGTTTGCGACGGCGGTTGCGGGCGAAAAAAATTACGCGGACCTACGATGCGGGTCACGACCTCACCGTCACGCCCGCGGTTGAAGATCGTCGCGCCTGGCTCGCCACGTGTCTCAAGCTTGCGACCCCACCGTAGCGCTTCCCGACTCTTCTCGATTCGTCGGTCGTCAGGAACGTGCGCGCTCGAGCCCAGCGGCCGCCGACGACATGATGAGGTGCATAACGGTGACGAGCACTTGCTTCACGAAACGCGTTGCGAGCGACACACGCGCTCGGGAGAAATTATATGT
>JALYUE010000123.1 GCA_030853925.1 Vulcanimicrobiota bacterium
GCTGTCTGCGCCCGCGGCGGCGAATCGCTCGGCGGACTCGCGCACGTAGCGCGGCAGAAAGAGCCAGTCGCTCGATATGCCGACGAAAGTCAGCGCCGGAAGCGGCAGGGCGAGCACCCGATCGCGGGTTTCGAAAAGGTCCATCGCGCGCGTCAATGCGAGATAGGCGCGCGGCTCCATACGCGCCGCGAAGAGCGCTCCCTGATAGTCGAGATAGCCTTCCACGTCGTACCGATCGCCGGCATTTCTCGACGGATCGCCGCCCTTGCGATCGGGCTTGCGGCCGTAGCGCGAACCGAACAAAGCTTCGGATTTGTAGGTGAGCATTGCGATCTTTCGCGCGAGCGCGATGCCCTCGGCCGGGGTACGCGCGACGCGGATGGCTTCGCGCGCGACCGCGTTGAGCGCGATGCCCATCGCCGCGAAATGATCGTACGCGCCGATGATGAGCGCGCGCTCGACCTGGCGCGGCGCTTCGAGCGCCCACGCCAGCGCCTGCATACCGCCGAGCGATCCGCCCACGGCTGCCGCGAAGCGCGTGAGGCCGAGCGCCGCGAGCGCGACGCACTGCGCTCGCACCATATCGAAAACGCCCACGACGGGGAAGCGGTCCCCGTATGGCCGGCCGTCGGCGGCCGGCGAAGCGGGCCCAGTCGACCCGTAGCAGCTTCCCAGCGCGTTGACGCAGACGATCGCGAGGCGCTCCGTGTCGAGCAGCTTACCGCAGCCCGCGAGTCCGCTCCACCAGTCTAAAACGCGCGACGTGCCCGTCAACGCATGGCAGACGAGCACGACGTTGGCGCCGTCCGGGCGGGGCTCGCCGTACCCGCTGACGCGTTGTACGACGTTCGGCAAAGCGACGCCGCAATCGAGTTCGAGCGAACCGATCGCGACGTCGCGTTCGAAGCTGGGTTCGCGTCCCGTCAGACGGCCGCCGGCTCGCGCGGGTAGATAACGTCGCGCGCCCCCGCGAGCGCTTGATCGAGGTCGGCGACGATGTCGCGCACGTCTTCAATGCCGACCGAGAGCCGCACCATGTCTTCTGTGACGCCGGACTCGATTTGCTGGACCACGTTCAGTTGCGAGTGCGTCGTCGTCGACGGATGGATCACGAGCGATTTCGCGTCACCGACGTTGGCGAGAAGCGAGAACAACTTCAGCCGGTCGATCAACGCTTTGGCCGCCGGCGCGCCGCCCTTTACTCCGAACGTCAGGATGGCGCCCGCGCCGTTCGCCAGATACTTTTTCGAACGTCCGGCCGCGTGATGATCGCCGAGGCCTGGATACGAGACCCACGTCACGTCGGCATGCGACTGCAAGTGCCTCGCGACTTCGAGCGCGTTCGCCGAATGTTTCTGCATGCGTAGCGCGAGCGTCTCGAGACCTTGGATAAACAGCCAAGAGTTGAACGGCGCGAGTGCCGGGCCGAGATCTCGCAGCATCTGAACGCGCGCCTTGATGATGTACGCGAGATTCCCGAACGACGCAACGTAGCGGACGCCGTGATACGACGGATCCGGTTCGGTCAGTTCGGGAAACCTTCCCGAAGCGGCCCAGTCGAAATTCCCACCGTCGACGAGCAGCCCGCCGATCGACGTCCCGTGCCCGCCGATGAATTTCGTCGCCGAGTGAACGACGATGTTGGCGCCCCATTCGAAAGGCCGCAGCAATGCAGGCGTCGCCAGCGTATTGTCGACGATCAGCGGCAGTTTTGCGTCGCGCGCTACTTCGGCGACCGCTTCGATGTCGAGCACGTCGACCTTCGGATTGCCGATCGACTCCGCGTAGATCGCTTTGGTATTCGGGCGGATCGCCGCCTTGAAGTTGTCCGTTTTCGCGGGATCGACGAGCGTTATTTCGAGACCGAACTTCGGCAGCGTATGCATGAACGCACTATACGTTCCACCGTACAGCGACGCGGACGCGACGATGTGGTCGCCCGCGCGCGCGATGTTGAGCAGTGCCATCACGTTCGCGGCTTGGCCGCTCGCGAGCGCGAGCGCGCCGACGCCGCCTTCGAGCTGAGCGATGCGTTGCTCGAGCACGTCGCTCGTCGGATTCATAATGCGCGTATAGATGTTGCCGAACTCTTGTAAGGCGAAGAGGCGGCCGGCATGTTCCGAATCGTCAAACGTAAACGAGGTCGTTTGATAAATCGGAACGGCGCGCGACTTCGTGTGCGGGTCGCCCGCGTGGCCGCCGTGAATGGCGGCCGTTTCGAAATGATAGTCGGAATCTGCCACGTGTATCTCCTAAACCGGCGTGGGGGCGGCGGCTCCGAGGCCGGCCGCAATGGGTGTGAAAGCGGGCATGAGCGGAAGCGCGATGTCTTCCCAAAGTGGGATGATGCTCGCGGCGCGCACGTCTGATTTGACGACGAGCCGGCCGAGGCGCTCCGCGCTCGCTGCATCGAGACGCGCGGTAATGATGGCCGGAAGGCCGTCGAGGGGCTCGGCCTCGATGTCGCCGGCGAGCAGCGCTTCGCGCGCCGGCCGCACATCGCCAAGCGACGTGAGCCGCAGCACGCGGCGCAGTGGGATGGGGGGCTCGAGCGCATCTTCGCGTACGGACTCGAGCCGCGTCGAAGCGGGCGCGACTCCAACGTAGCGACCGGCCGCGATCCGGCGCAAGACCGCTACCACGTCGCCGACGACCGACGATGCGGTCGGTTCGCTGCCGGCTCCGGTGCCCGCGAACGTCAGCGAGCCGGAACTGCGGCCCGTCACGCGGATGCAGTTTTGCGGACCGATCGGCTGCGCGAACGGATGCTCTTGTGGCACGTACGCAGGCGTGACGATCGAAGCGCCCGCTCGCGCAGAGGCGATCAATTTGAGGCGCCAACCCGCGCGTTTGGCGAGCGAGTGATCCTCTCGCGTGAGTGCCGTGATTCCGGTGCGTGAAATTTCGCTTGTGACGAGGCCGCGCCGAAATGCGAGCTGCGCGAGGATGGCGAGCTTGTGCGCGGCGTCTACACCCTCGACGTCGCTTGCCGGATTCGCTTCCGCGAAACCGAGGCGCTGTGCGGCTTTCAGGGCGCTTGCGTACGTCGCACCGCCGAACATTTCGGACAAGATGAAGTTCGTCGTGCCGTTGAGCACGCCGCCGACCTCCAAAATGTCTTCACCCGCGAGGGACTCTGCGATCGTCCGCACGATGGGTATCGCGCCGCCTACCGCCGCTTCGTAAGCAATCGTGACGCCGTTGGCCGCCGCGAGCGCCCGCAATTCGGGGCCGCGCGTCGCCAGGAGGTCCTTATTCGCGGTCACCACGTGTTTGCCCGACTCGAGTGCCGCGACGACGAGTTCCGCCGCGATGCCGGTTCCACCGATGCATTCGATAACGAGGTCGATCGACGGGTCGAGCGCGAGCGCCCTGGCGTCTTCCGAGAACAGATCGGCCGGTATCTCGGGCGGACGCGGTTTGCCGAGGGAGCGCACGGCGATCCCGGCGAGCCAATAGTCGACGCCGCTGCGCGCCGGTACGGAAGAGGTCGAGTTGACGAGGAGTCGCGCGACACCGCTGCCGACCGTACCGCAGCCGAGTAAGGCTATACGTACGTCTCGAGAGGTGTCGGTGCGGTCCGCGTGCGCTGGGTGAGTGAGCGACAAGCGTTTCCACCGTGGGGAGTTTCGAACTGCAGTTAAGTGGGCCCACTATACCGAACCCGCCGCTCGTGCGTCAAGCACGGTCATCCACTTAGGAGGACGGTCTGCAGTTGTACCCGGAGCCGGCGCTCGAATCGCACGGCCCTACGTTCGCGAACGAATGGTAGCCATGAGTGCCCCGCGCCGTTACCGGCTCATCCTTTGCGCGATACTCGGAATCGCGCTGCTCGCCGCGCTGTACGTCGCCGCGGTGCGCGAACGCAAGGAGCTCGGAGCGCGGCGCGTCGAGATCGTGATGGATTATTCCGATTTCAACGCGCTCGCCCAGTCGTATGGATACGACAAAGAGCAGTTCCTCATCGCCCTACGGCGCGCCGGGCTTACCTCGCTTGCGGTCTCCGAAGAACTTGGCGGCAACGTCAATGGCGGCAGCGCTGCGTTCGCAGTGCCCGGGCAGCAGTTAATCGCTCAAGCGAAATTGCAGCCGCCGAGCGGCACCTTCGCCGCGCTTGCGAAGGCCGGTGCCCTGTCGGCGTCCGACGTGTATCTCGTCGTGTTCGATTCGAGCGAAGTGGCGCGTTACCGGGCGGCGCTCGCGGCGCACCTCGGTTCGCGTTCCATTCGCGTCGTGCGCGCGGCCGGGCCGACGATTCTCGCGGTGCGCTCGCAGCTCGACTACTTCAATAGTCTCGGGCTCGGGCTCGCCGCGCAACCGCTGGCGTTGACGCGTAAACTGCACCTGTTTCTCGTGCCGCGCGTGCAAAACGACGAACGCTTCGGCGCGTCCGACATTGGGCGAATCTTCGCGAATATCCGAATCGGTGGACGCGCCACGACCGTCGTGTTCTTCGGCCAACGCAACGAAGTGCTCGGCTTTCCCGATCACCTCGCCGACACGGCCGATGCCCTACGGCGTACCGGCCTCAATTTCGGTTCGATCGAAACGTACGACAAGAATCAAGTGCAGAAAGGGAACGAAGGTCTCGCCGAAAAGGCGATCGAGCGGACGACTCGCGTGCAGGCGATCAGCAAGGCCGAACTCGATAAGTTGGATTTCAATACCGTCGTCGCGCGTTATCTGCTTGGAGTACGCGAGCGCAACGTCCGCGTCGTCTACCTGCGCCCGTTCCTGCACGCGTACGACGGTATGTCGCTCGAAAAGACGAACGTCGAACTCGTCCGCCAGCTGCGCGACGGTCTACTCGCGCGCGGCTTTACGCTCGGGCGCGCGACGCCCGTGCCGGGCTTCCGCTTCAATCCGATCGTCGTGGCGCTCGTGTCGCTCGCGGTGCCGGCGATCGTGATGCTGCTGCTCGAAGCCTTCGGCATGCGCCGTGCGAGATTGGCGTACGTCGTCTTCGCGCTCGACATTCTCCTCGTCGCCGGCGGATATGCGCTCCATCACGATTTGCTCGTACGAAAGCTGCTGGCGTTGTCCGGGGCGATTGCTTTTTCGACGATGGGCGTCGTCGCAATTCCGCGCGCCTTTACGATGCCTCCGGTGCGCTCGTTCGGCGGCGCGGTGATGGCGGGGTTGCGGACCCTGGGCGTTGCGACGCTGTTCGCGCTCGCGGGCGCCTTGGTCGTCGTCGGGCTGGTCAGCGTGCCATTGACGATGGAAGAGATCGACCGCTTCGCGGGCGTCAAAGCGGTGATCGTCGTGCCGCCGATTCTGGCTTTTCTCGCGTACGTCTTCACGCGGCGCTTCGGCAACGATGCCCCGAGCGTGCGCGACGGCGCGCTCGCGCCTTTGCGCGTCTATCAACTCGCGATCGTCGCGTTGCTCGCCACCGCCGCGTTCGTCTACGTCTCGCGCAGTGGAAACCAAAGTGACATCGCGCCGTCATCGTTCGAACTCGCATTCCGCTCGAACTTGACGGCGGTGCTCGGCATCCGGCCGCGCTTCAAAGAATTCGTTATCGGTTTTCCACTCATGATGCTGCTGCCGACCTTACGCCTCGAGCATAAGCGCGCTGCGGGGTGGCTCTTCGCGATCGGCATTGCGATCGGGACGTCCGATATCGTCGACACGTTTTCGCATCTGCATACGCCGCTCGCGGTGTCGCTGATGCGCGTCGTTAACGGCGCGATCGTCGGAATCGTGCTCGGTATCGTCGCAATCGCCGCGTATCGCGTCATCGATTCTCGCGCGCGGTCGTTCGCGGCGCGCCGCCGTATCCGCACTACGTGAGGTTTTTGCTCAGCGGGTACTATGGTTTCGACAACCTCGGTGACGATGCGCTGCTGCAGATCATCGTCGCGCAACTAAGGACGCGCTATCCGTACGCGACGCTCGACGTCCTCTCCGCAAAACCGGAGGAGACGGCGCAGGCCTTCGGCATCGTGGCGACGCCGCGCTGGGATCAAGGCGCGATCCGCGAAGCGGTCGAGCGCGCCGACGTCGTACTTTCCGGCGGCGGCGGCCTGTTCCAGAACGCTACGAGCCTGCGGAGCTTGTTATATTATGCCGGCATCGTGCGCGCGGCGATCCGCGCGGGCAAGCGGGCAATGGTGTTCGCGCAGTCGGTCGGCCCGCTGGATTTCTTTGGGAAACAGGCCGTGCGTGAATGTTGTAAGGGCCTGCACGCCGCGACCGTGCGCGACGAGCGTTCGCGCGAGTTGCTCGCGCCGCTGGTTCCCACGACCAGCGTCGAAGTAACGGCCGACCCCGTCTTCCTGTATGACTTGCCGGCGGCGCCGCCCGATCTCAAAAACGTCGGGATCGGGGCCGAGGGCGATCCGCTCGTCATCGTGTGCGTGCGCAAGACGGCGCACTGGAATGACGGTGCCGTGGTCCTAGCGAGCGCGGTGGATCGGCTGGCCGACCGTCACGGCGCGCAGGTCGCCTTCGTGCCGTTCGGCGGCACGGCCGACGCCGAGGCAGCGACCGCCGTCATTCGCAAGTGCAAGTCGAAACCGGCGCTCGTGGCGCTCGACGATCTCGACGCCGTCGCCTCTTTGATCGCGAAAGCGACGTTACTGATCGGCGTCCGTCTACACGCGCTCGTGCTCGCTGTGCGGTTCGCCGTTCCGTTCCTCGCCATTCCGTACGACCCAAAAGTCTCCGGGCTGATCGAAGCCGTCGACTATCCGCTCGGGCCGCTGTGGACGCCCGGGGTTCGTAATAGTGCCGAGCGGGTCGGGCGCTTGGTCGACGACGTTTGGGCGCGCCGCGCGGAACTGGGCGCGCAGCTCGCGTTCGCCGCGAACCGTCAACGCACGCTTGCCGAGCGTAATTTCGACGTTCTGGCCGAGCTCGCGCGCTGAGGCTGCACGGCTCGAGATCGCGCTGCGGCCTGACCACGCACGAGTGATGCGCGCGATCGATGACGGATCTCGATGGCGATGAAGGTGAACATCACGTTCATGAACGGCCCGCAACGGCCCGCGTCGAGCAAACACTCTACGATACGGCATGCCGCCCGATGCCCTGCCATCGGCAACGCGATCTTCAATGCGACCGGAAAGCGCGTACGGCAACTGCCGTTCAGCGACGCGCTCGCTTAGGGCCTGGCGGAAGCGCGGACCCGCGCCTTGAACTTTGAAGGTTCATGTCCTCGAACGAAACGCTAAGTACCGATTACCGGGCGACTCTCAACCTCCCGAAGACCGCTTTCCCGATGCGGGGCGACTTGTCGAAACGCGAACCCGAACGCGTCGCATGGTGGCGCGAGCAGCGGGTGTACGAGCGGCGGCTGGCGGCGAACTCGGAGAATTCGCAGTGGATTCTGCACGATGGCCCGCCGTACGCCAACGGCGAGGTGCATATGGGGACATTCCTCAACCGCGTCGTCAAAGACGTCTTCGTCAAAGTGCATCTACTCGACGGCCGTTATGCGAAATTCGTACCCGGTTGGGACATGCACGGGCTGCCGATCGAATTCGAGACGCTCAAGCATCTGAGCCTCGATTTCCACAAGGTCGATCCGCTCGAATTGCGCGCGAAGTGCCGCGAACGCGCAATCTACTGGCTCGACGTTCAGCGCGAAACGTTTTTGCGCATGGGACTGCTCGGCGAGTACGAGCATCCCTATAGAACGATCGATAAAGAATTCGAAGCGGTCATCGTCGAGTCGCTCGCGGACCTAGCGGCCGCGAAGCAGCTTTACAAAGGTCTGCGGGCGACGCTGTGGTGCATCCGCGACGAGACGGCACTTGCCGAAGCGGAAATCGAATACAAGAATCATGTCTCGCCTTCGATCTTCGTCCGCTTCGCCGCGACGAGAGAACAGCGCGACGATCTGCTGAGGCGCGCGAACGTCGATCCGGCACGCTCGGGCGACGGTGCGGTGTCGGTCCTCATTTGGACGACGACGCCGTGGACGTTGCCCGCGAACGTCGCGATCGCTCTCAAAGCGGACGCTTCCTACGGCGTTTACCGACGGGGCGACGAGTCGTTCGTGTTGGCGGATGACCTCGCTGCGAACGTTTTCGCGCGGGCGCCGGGACCAACGGCGGAGCGACTTGGCGGAACGCTCGGCACTGCTCTCGTCGGCGCGGCGGTGCGTCACCCGTTTCTGGATCGAGATTCGCTTTTGGTCAGCGGCGATTACGTGGAACTCGACAGCGGAACGGGAGCCGTGCACACGGCACCGGGTCACGGTGCGGACGACTTCGAGACCGGCATGCGCTTCGGCTTGCCGATTCTCAATCCGGTGGACGCGACGGGACATTTCACGCTCGAAGCGGGTCCGTATGCCGGCGAGCAGATCTTTGCCGCAAACGAGCACATCATCGCCGACCTCGACGCCGCCGGAATGCTGTTCGCGCGCAACGACTACGACCATTCGTATCCACATTGCTGGCGCTGCAAGAATCCGGTCATCTTTCGCGCGACGGCGCAGTGGTTTATCGCGATGGACGTTAATAGGCTGCGTAAGCGGATCGAAGAAAAAATTCCGGACGTCGCGTGGTATCCCGCTTGGGGCGAGCATCGCATGCAGCAAATGATCGCGAATCATCCCGAGTGGTGCATCTCGCGTCAGCGCACGTGGGGCACGCCGATCCCGGCGCTCGTCTGCCGAAGCTGCGGCGATACGCTGCTCGATCCCGACGTCGCGCGCACGGTGGCCGGCGTATTTCGCGAGCGCGGAGACGATCGTTCGAACGCATCCGATCTCTGGTGGACGGAGCCGGTCGAAACATTCCTGCCCGAGAACTTCGCGTGTCCCGCGTGTAACGGACGCTCGTTCGATAAAGAATACAACATCGTCGACATTTGGTTCGAATCGGGCGTGACGCATCGGGCCGTGCTCCGTCAACGCGGGATGCATTGGCCGGCCAATCTGTATCTCGAAGGCAGCGACCAGTACCGCGGTTGGTTTCGCAGTAATCTCATTACCGCCGTCGCTACGGCGGGCGCGCCGCCCTACAAGGAAGTGGTGTCGACGGGCTGGGTCGTCGACGCCGAGGGCCGTGCGATGCACAAATCCGCGGGCAACTATATCGGTGCGCAAAAGGCTATGGAAACGTACGGCGCCGACGTCTTGCGCTTATGGGTGTCGTCCGTGGAGTTCACTGCCGACATGCGGCTCGGTGAAGGGCTTCTCAAATCGATCGGCAGCGTGTACCGCAACCTGCGCAACCGTTTGCGCATGCTGCTCGGACTGATCGACGATTTGCGGCCCGAACAGCTCGTCCCGAGAGAGCTGCTCGAACCGATCGATCGGCTCGCACTCGCGAAGCTTGACGACGTCGCGCATCGCGTGGTCGCGCATTACAAGGCGTATCGTCTGCACGACGTCTATCTCGCGCTCGTAGAGTACGATACGTCGGATCTGTCGAGTTTCTATGTCGATCTCCTCAAAGATCCGATGTACTCCGGGCCGCGCGACGGCGTGCGGCGCAAGTCGGCGCAGAGCGCGCTGTTCGCGATCCTCGAAGCGCTATGCGCGCTGCTTGCGCCGCTGCTCTCGTTCACGGCCGAAGAAGCGTGGCAACACGTACCGGCTGCCTTGAAGGCCGGCCGCGTCAGCGTCTTCGACCTGCAGTTACCTGCCGGCAGCGAACGGGGCTCCGCCGAAACCGAAGAGCTCGCTCTTTGGGAGATGCTCAAACGGCTGCGTGCGGACGTTGCAGCGAGCGACGGCCCGCGCGACTTTCAGTTGCGAGCGCACCTAACTGCCTCACCGCCGATTGCGGAACGGTTACGCGCGCTCGCCGACAACCTGCGCGAGGCGCTCGTCGTGTCGGCTTTGGATCTGCACGTCGATGGGGCGCTCGGCGACGAGCCGCGTTTGAGCGTGCAGGCGGCCGAGGGCGGCAAATGTTCGCGTTGTTGGAAGACGCTGCCGCTCGGCGCCGATCCGCTGCATCCCACGTTGTGCGGACCGTGCGGAAAATTGGTGCGCGAATCCGACGTTGCCGTCACCGCCTAACGCAGCGCGTCTGCGAACGGTCACTCGAAGTCAACATCGTGGAAACGCCCCGCCGCTAGGATCGAGCCATGGATGGTATCGATCTTATGGCGACGGCGATGCGTGCAGCTCAAAGCCGTCTCGACGTTTCGGCTGCAAACTTAGCGAACGTATCGAGCGCCGGTTTTCATAAGCGCGTCGTGCACGCCGCGTTGACCGACGCCGGGCTCGTCACGTCGAGCGTCGTCGACGCGTCGCAGGGTCCGCTGCGGCACACGGGGCGAACGTTCGATTTGGCGTTCGCAGGCGCCGGTGCATTTTATGTGCGCGACGCTGCCGGACAGACGCACGAGTTGCGTTCCGGTTCGTTCGAGCGCTCTGCGC
>JALYUE010000019.1 GCA_030853925.1 Vulcanimicrobiota bacterium
TCTACCGTCTTTTCCGAGCGCAGCTCGGTCTCGGCGGGATCTTGCCCAGACTCTTCGCGCGCGCGCCGCTGACGCAAGAGATCGTAATATCGGTCGAGTTCGACGTTGACGGCGCTCAAGCGCGAACGTTCGTCTTGCTCGAGGGCGCGTTGCCCGGCTGCCTCGAGCAACCGATGTTCCTCGGCGACAAGTTCTTCGATGTGGGCTAGAATATCGGAATTCACGAAAGAGCGCGCCGCGTCACTCGACGCCGCCATCGACGTCGCCGGTGTCCAACTCGTCGAGCTCGGTGTGCACGAGGATTTCTTGCTGCGCGACGAGCCCCGTGTCGTCCGCCGCGGTCACGGCGGCGCGAGTCGACTCTTCTCGGTCGTCCACGCGCTCGATGTCTTCATTATGCATGAGCGGCTCGTACCCGCAAATGCGGGCTCAACCGCGCACTGCGATCAGACCCCGGTGCCGGCCTCCCCGAGCAGCCGCGCGGCGTTCCCGCGCACGATCGCCTGCAGCGCGGTAGCCGACAGACCGAGACGTTCGATGCCCGCGCGTTCGTTCGCGTATGGATACGGCACGTTCGGGAAATCGGTACCGTAGAGCACGCGGTCGAAATACCGCTCGAGCACCGCGACGTCGACCGGCGCCCGCACGAGCGACGGGCCGCCGAAGACCATCGTCGTGTCGAGGTAGAGGCGCTCGAAGCGGTCCATCAGCGTGAAATATTCGAGCGTATCCGGCGTGCCGAAATGCGCCACGACGACGTTGAGCCTAGGATGTTTCCGTAACACGCGTTCGACGCGCGCCGCGCCGACGTGCGCGGGGTACTGCCACGGAATCGGCCCGACGTGTACCAGCAGGAACGCACCGCGCGCGGAGAGTTCTTCGAAGACGGGGGCGAGCCGTTCGTCGTCGACGTCGAGACGTTGCACGTCTTCGTGCAGTTTGAGGCCGATGCAGCCGGCGTCGAGCGCCTCGCGCGCGTCTCGCAGATACTCCGGGTCCGCGGGATGTACGGTCGCGAGCGGTAAGCCGTAAGCGCCGAGCGCACGCGAGGTCGCGGCGAGCCACGCGTTGAGCTCGCGCGCGATGCCGGCTTTATGCGCGTAACTGCAAAACACGAAGCGCTCGACGCCGGCCTCGCGTAGCACGGCCGCGACCGCGTGCGGCTCGCTCGGGGCGCCCGCGACGTCCCAATCCGAGTGTTGCGCGAACCAGCGTCTGATTGCGGCAAACAGAAGCGGGGGATGCAGATGCGTGTGGATGTCGATCATGTGCGTCGTGGCTGCGCTTGGCCTTCGGCAACGACCTGCGCGTAATTCAGCAGCGAGACGAGCGTTACGCCGCCGATCACGTTGCCGATGAACACCGGCAGTAAGAATCCGCCGAGGTATTGCGCCCACGACAGGCCGCCGCTCGCCACGACGTAGAGCACTTCGACCGAACCCGCAATAATGTGCGAGAACGAACCGAGTCCGACGAAATACGTCACGATCACGATTACGACGAGCCGCAGCTGCTCGGAACCCGGCATTAACCAGACCATCAGCGCGATCAGCCAGCCGGCGACGATGCCGCGCACGACGATCACGCCGAATGTCGGGGCCGCCGCTTCGCGACCGAGCGCGCCGAACGTCGCGCGAACGGAATCGTCGAACATCGCCGAGTGCACCGCCGCGTAAGCAAAGATGGCGGCGCCCGAGATATTGGCCACGAGCACGACGCCCCACAACCGCACCACTTTGCGCAATACCTTGCCTTTATCCGGATCGTCGAGCAAGGGCAAGATCGCGGTGACCGTGTTTTCGGTGAACAGCTGCTGGCGCCCGAGCACGACGACGAGAAAACCGAGCGTGTAACCGAAACTCACGATGAGCGGACGCCACTTTTCATCCGGCAGCAGCGTCCGGATCAGCCCTTCCCCGACGAGCGACATGCCCATCGAGAGACCGGCGGCGAGACCCGATGCGGCGAGCGATACGACGGGTCGGTCCAGCTCGATTTCACCCTCGCGGCGCACCGTTTCGAAGATGACGGCGGCTCGCGGCGGCGTGCGTTCGTCGACGTCCCGCTGCTCCGCATCAGAAAGGTCGACCGTGGTGCCGCTGCTTTCGCTTGCCATGCGCTCGTCCTACCCAGAAGCGGAAACGACGTGCCGCGCATGGGTTCGCATCCGGCCGCTGAAAGCGCAAGCCGGTGGGACCGCGCATCTACAATCTTTTCCCGACGCTTGCCGGTTCGATCGCGCTGTGGGAAACGCATCTCGACCGAATAGCGGCGATGGGCTTTAACTGGGTGTACGTCAATCCGATCCATGCGACCGGCGGATCGGGAAGTCTGTATGCGATAGCCGATTACTTCGCACTAAGCGCGCACGTTCGGGGCGACGATGCGAGCGACGACGACGAACTCGTCGCTGGCTTCGTGCGCGCGGCAGAAGCGCGCGGCCTCCGGGTTATGCTCGATCTCGTGATCAACCATACCGCGAACGACTCGCCGCTCGTCCACGAGCATTCGAGTTGGTACGTGCGCTCGGCGGACGGAACGCTCGTGGCGCCGGCGGCGGCCGGTCCCACCGATCCGCACAACGTCACGGTGTGGGGCGACCTTGCGGAAATCGACTTCACCGAGCGCCCGGCGCTGCGCGAGCTGACCGCGTATTTCGCGCGCGTCGTGCGGCACTACGTCGGTCTCGGTGTGCGCGGCTTCCGCTGCGACGCCGCGTACAAGGTTCCCGCCGGAGTGTGGTCGGACGTGATCGCCGCGGGACGGGAGGTGTTTGCGGACGCCCTCTTCGCGGCCGAAACGCTCGGTTGCCGCGCCGAAGACGTGGCGCGCCTCGGGCATGCCGGCTTCGACTACCTTTTCAACAGTTCGAAATGGTGGGATTTTCACGCGAGTTGGCTGCTGGAGCAATACGAAACGTTTCGCCACATCGCTCCCTCGATCGCGTTTCCGGAAAGCCACGACACGCCGCGCCTCGCGGCCGAACTCGCCGGCCGTTCGAAAGCCGAGATCGAAGCCGAGTATAAGTTCCGCTATTTGTTCGCCGCTTTTTTTTCGAGCGGCGTCATGTTGCCGATGGGCTATGAATTCGGCTTCGAACGCAAGCTCGACGTCGTGGCGACGCGCCCTAGCGATTGGGAAGCAGCGCGTTTCGACATCAGCCCGTTCATCGCCGCCGTCAACCGCATGAAAGCGGCGCTGCCCGCGCTGAACGAAGAAGGCAGCGAACGCGACGTCTCCGTCGATGGGACGGTCGTTGCATTGCTACGGCGGGCGCGCACGTCGTCCGACGTCGCACTGGGACTGTTGAATCCCGCTCCCGCGCAGCGCTCCGTTCGCCTTGCCGGGCTGTGTTCGCTGCTCGGCGGCGCCCCGCACGAGGTTACGCCGGGTGCGAACGAGCGGAGCGCAAAGGATGCGAACGAGACGGTAACGCTCGCTCCGCTGGAGATACGCGTTTTCGTGCGATCGCAAGACGCACAAATGCGAGTCGAACACGCCCTTGCGAACGAAGCCGGCGTCGATGCGCTCGCGCGTTCCGTCGTCATCGAAGACGTTACGCCTCAGTTGGACGGTGGGCGGCACCCGATCAAGCGCGTCGTCGGCGACGACGTGGTCGTCGAGGCGGATATTTTCCGGGAAGGTCACGACGCGCTGCGCGCGATCCTACTGTTTCGCGAACGCGGCGAGCCCGGTTGGCAAGAAACTCCGATGACGCCGCTCGACAACGATCGCTACCGCGGCGCGTTTCGCGTGGAGCGCAACGTGCCGTACGAATACACGCTCGAAGCGTGGCCCGACGCGTTCGCAACGTGGCGCCACGACGTCGCGAAAAAACTCGCCGCGGGTCAGCCGCTCGAAACCGAAGCCCTCGAAGGACGAGCTTTGCTCGAAGCCGCGCGCGACCGGTCGGACGACCCGGCTCCGCTCGCGGAAGCGCTACGCGACATAGCGGCATTACCGGACGACCTGCGGCGCATCGAGGCGATGCTCGGCCAAGGCGTCGACGGCGCCGCCGCGCGTGCGCCGGAGCGGCGCGCGGCAACCCGCTACGAACCGCCCCTACGCGTAGACGTCGATCGCCGCGCGGCACAATTCGCAGCTTGGTACGAGCTTTTCCCGCGCTCTCTGAGCGGCACGCCGGGCGTGCACGGAACGTTCGCCGATGCGGCGCGGCGCTTGCCCGAGATCCGTGCGCTCGGTTTCGACGTCGTCTATTTGGCGCCGATCCATCCGATCGGCCATGCGTTTCGCAAAGGTCGCAACAATGCGCTCGACGTCGCGCCGGAGGACCCCGGCAGTCCGTGGGCTATCGGAAACGCCGACGGCGGCCACACGGCCGTCGAACCGAAGCTCGGAACGCTCGACGACTTCGACCGGTTCGTCACGGCCGCGCGCGTCAACGGCCTAGAAGTCGCCCTCGATTACGCATTGCAATGCTCCCCCGATCATCCGTTCGTGCGGGAGCATCCCGAATGGTTTACGTTTCGGCCGGACGGCTCGATCAAGTACGCCGAAAATCCGCCGAAAAAATATCAAGACATCGTGAACTTCAACTGGTTTGGAGCGCATCGAGCGGCGCTTTGGAACGCGCTGCGCGACATCGTGCTCTTTTGGATCGGACACGGGATCCACATTTTCCGCGTCGACAATCCGCACACGAAGCCCTTCGCGTTCTGGGAATGGATGATCGCCGCCGTTCGGGCGCGTTATCCCGACACGATCTTTTTGGCAGAAGCGTTCACCCGGCCCAAAGTGATGAACGAACTTGCGAAAATCGGTTTCGCGCAGTCGTATACGTATTTCACGTGGCGGACGTCCAAAGCGGAACTCACGGAGTACGTGACCGAGCTCGCACGCAGCGAGCTGATGCAATTTTACCGTCCGCATTTTTGGCCGAACACGCCGGACATCTTGCCGCCGTACCTGCAAACGGGCGGACGTCCGGCGTTTCGCATACGGCTCGTGCTCGCGGCGACGTTGTCGAGCCTCTACGGTATCTACAGCGGCTACGAAGTGTGTGAAAACGCCGCTCTACCGGGGCGCGAAGAGTATGCCGACTCAGAAAAATACGAGCTGAAGGTTCGAGATTGGGACGCACCCGGTAACATCAACGACGAGATAGCCGCGCTCAATCGCATTCGGCGAGAGAACGCCGCGCTGCAGGATTGGCGCAACGTTACCTTTTATCGAGCGGACGACGACGCCGTGCTGTTTTACGGTAAACGTCGCGGACGGGACGTTCTCTTGATCGCAGTCAACCTCGACCCGTTCGCGCCGCGCGACGCAACGCTGTGGCTGCCGACGGAGGAGCTCGGCTTTGTCGACAACGAGCCATACGACGTGATGGAACTGCTCGGCGGGACGCACCATCTGTGGCGCGGGTCCGCGCAGCGCTGGCGCCTCGACCCGCAACTCAACCCGGCCGCGATCTTCCGCGTCCGAGCGAGGTCCGAGTCGTGATCGACGACGATCCGCTCTGGTTCAAGGACGCGCTGATCTACCAGGTTCACGTCAAGGCCTTCTTCGACGCGGACGACAACGGCGTCGGCGACTTCAAAGGCTTGACCGAAAAACTCGACTACATCAAAGCGCTCGGCGCGACGTGCGTTTGGCTGCTGCCCTTTTTTACGTCGCCCATGCGCGACGACGGATACGACATCGCCGACTACCGCAGCGTCAACCCGGCCTTCGGCACGCTGCACGATTTCCGCGGGTTCGTCAAGGCGGCGCACGAGCGCGATCTGCGCGTGCTGATCGAACTCGTCGTCAACCACACCTCGGATCAGCATGCGTGGTTTCAGCGCGCGCGTCGGGCGAAGCCGGGTTCCGTGTGGCGCGACTTCTACGTGTGGAGCGACAGCGACAAAAAGTACGACGGAACGCGTATCATCTTCACCGACACGGAGACTTCGAATTGGACGTGGGACCCCGTGGCCGGACAGTATTACTGGCACCGCTTCTTCTCGCACCAGCCCGACTTGAATTACGACAATCCGCGCGTGATCGAAGCGGTCATGAATGCGATGCGCTATTGGCTCGATATGGGCGTCGACGGGTTGCGCCTCGACGCCGTGCCGTATCTGTGCGAGCGCGAAGGCACGAACTGCGAGAATCTGCCCGAAACGCACGGCGTCATCAAAATCATGCGCGCGGTGTTGGACGCCGAGTACGCGGACCGCATCTTTCTCGCCGAAGCGAACCAATGGCCCGAAGACGTCCGGCAGTATTTCGGCGACGGCGACGAGTGCCACATGGCCTTTCATTTTCCGCTCATGCCGCGCATGTTCATGGCCATCGCGGAAGAGGACCGCTATCCGATCGTCGACATCATGCGCCAGACGCCGGAAATTCCGGGCAACTGCCAGTGGGCGATCTTTCTGCGCAATCACGACGAGATGACGCTCGAAATGGTGACCGAGCGCGAACGCGACAAGATGTACCGCATCTACGCGAGCGAGCCGCGCGCCCGTATCAACGTGGGCATTCGGCGGCGGCTGGCGCCGCTCATGGAGAACGACCGGCGGCGGGTCGAACTGCTGACCGGCCTCTTGCTCTCGATGCCGGGCACGCCCATCGTCTACTACGGCGACGAGATCGGAATGGGCGACAATATCTACCTAAGCGACCGCGACGGCGTGCGCACGCCGATGCAGTGGTCGATCGACCGCAACGGCGGCTTCTCCCGTGCGGATCCGGCACGCCTGTATCTGCCGCCGATCATGGATCCGGTGTACGGTTTTCAAAGCGTCAACGTCGAAGCGCAAACTCGCAGCCCGGGTTCGCTCATCAATTGGATGCGCAAGATCGTTGCGGTCCGACAGGGCTACAAAGCGTTCGGACGCGGGACGCTGACCTTCTTACAGCCCGCGAATCGCAAAGTGATCGCGTACGTCCGCGAGTACGGGAACGACGTCGTGCTCTGCGTCGCGAATTTGGCGCGTTCGGCGCAGCAAGTCGCGCTCGACCTCTCGCGCTATAAGGGTCGCGTGCCGGTCGAGATGCTCGGCTGGAGTTCTTTTCAAACCATCGGCGACGAGCGTTACGTGGTCACGCTTCCAGGCCACGGCTTCTTTTGGTTTCTGCTGTCCGATTCGGCGCCGGCGCCCGCGTGGGGTGGCGAGCTGCCGGGCGAACTCCCCGAACTGCATACGCTCGTGCTGCCGCGTGAGCCCGGCGGATCGCTCGCCGGTAAAGCGCTCGCACTGTTCGAGAGCGACGTGCTGCCGGCGTTTCTGCCGCAGCAGCGCTGGTTCGCCGGCAAAGACGCGCGCGTACACGACGTCCGCCTCGTCGACGCCGTGGCGCTCGAGAGCCCGGGCCTTACCGCGTACCTGACCGTCATCGACGCGCAAGAGCGTTACTTCGTCCCCGTCGTCATGGCGGACGAGGCCGACGGCGCACGCACGGCGATGCTGGCGCGCGCGACGCTCGCGCGGACGCGCACGGGTCCTCAGAGCGGCTTCCTCTACGACGCGTTCGCGATCGATGCGTTCGCGCGCAGCCTGCTTGCGGATATGCGCGAAAGCCGAACGGCACCCTCGACGCGCGGCGGCAAGTTTTCCGCTACGCGGACGGCGCCCGCCCCGGCGCTCGACATACCGCTCGACGCGAACGTTCGGCGACTCGACGTCGAACAGAGTAACACGTCGCTCGTCATCGACGAACGCATCATCCTCAAAGCGTATCGCCGCGTGCACGCGGGACCGCAACCCGAAGTCGAAATCGCGCGCTTCCTGGAAACCGTCGGTTATCGTCACACCCCGCCGCTGTACGGGTACGTCGAGTACGTCGCTCCGGGCGGCGAACCCACGGTCCTCGCCATCGCCGCGCAATTCGTCGAAAGCCAAGGCGACGCGTGGGCGACGACGATTGCCTACCTGGAACGATTTTTCGACCGCCGGGCGGAACTCGCTTCGCAGCCTGCAGCGGGAGATTATCACGAGATCTTCCTACAGCGCGCGCGTCGACTGGGTAATCGGACGGCCGAGCTGCATCGCGGTTTCGCGACGAGTACGGGCGACCCGTCGTTCGAACCAGAACCCATGACGCAGGGCGACCTCGACGGGTGGGTCGCGGGCGCACGTGCCGGCGCGGATAAGGCGCTCGCCACGCTCGAGCGCGAACTCGAGCGCCTGCCGAGCGACGTGCGCGCGTTTGCCGAGGCCACGATCGCCCGCCGGCAAGAAGTGTACGAACGCTTGACGCTCGCGCCGCTGCAAGCAACGGACTTACTCAAAACCCGTTATCACGGCGATTATCACCTCGGCCAGGTGCTCGTGGTGGCGGATGATTTTATGCTCGTCGATTTCGAGGGCGAGCCCGAGCGCGCGCCGAGCGAACGCCGAACGAAATCGTCGCCGCTGCGCGACGTCGCCGGGATGCTGCGGTCGATCAACTATGCCGCGGTCGCCGCGATGCGCGGCGCGACGAGCGACCGCGCCGAAGACACGAGCGATCTGGAACCGCTCGCGCGCGATTGGGAGCAACGGGGCGTCGCCGCGTTTTTAGCGGGCTATCGCGAATCGATCGCCGGCTGCGCGTCGTATCCCGCGGACGACGAGCTTGCCGGGCAGCTGCTCGAACTGTTCATTCTCGAGAAAGCATTTTACGAAATGTCGTACGAACTTGCCAACCGGCCTTCGTGGGTTCGCATTCCGCTCGAAGGCATTCGTTCGATTTTGGACGGCGCGCGCACACCTGAGGCCGCTCGTGCCTCCTAACGACGAGATCGCCGCCATCGTGCGTGGCGAGCACGGCGACCCGTTCTCCGTCCTGGGGATGCATGCCGACCGGCTCTCGGGCGGTATCAGCATCCGCGCATTTCTTCCACAGGCGTCGCGGGTGCAGGCGGTCGATGCGGCGACCGGCGCCGTCGTGACGGAACTCGAGCGCCTAGACGACGCCGGATTCTTTGCGGGACTCGTCGCTCGGAAAACGTTCTTTCCCTATCGCTTGCGCGCGACGATCGGCGAATCGACGGCCGATATCGAAGACCCGTACCGCTTCGGGCCGACGCTCGGCGAACTCGACGTGCATCTGATCGGCGAAGGCCGCCACCTCAAATTGTACGAGAAACTCGGCGCGCATCCGGCGCGCATGGACGGCGTCGACGGGATCGCGTTCGCGCTATGGGCGCCGAACGCGAGGCGCGTGTCCGTCGTGGGGAGCTTCAACGATTGGGACGGCCGCCGCCATCCGATGCGCCGGCACGGGCAAGCGGGCCTTTGGGACATTTTCATACCAAACGTCGCGGTCGACGCGGTTTACAAATACGAATTGCTCGGACCGGGCGGCGGTATGTTACCGCTCAAAGCGGATCCATTTGGTTTTGCCGCAGAACGGTCGCCGGCGACGGCCTCGATCGTCGCGCTTCCCGGCAGTACGGAGTGGAGCGACGACGCATGGCTCGCGCGGCGTGACGCCGCTAATCGCCGCGACGCACCGATTTCGATTTACGAAGTGCACTTAGGTTCTTGGAAACGCGCGGATGGTAACCGGTATCTCACGTATCGCGAGTTTGCGGCCGACCTGGTGCCGTATGCGGCCGCACTCGGCTTCACCCATATCGAACTCATGCCGGTTTCCGAACATCCCTTCGACGGCTCGTGGGGCTACCAGCCGGTGGGCTTGTTCGCGCCGACGAGCCGCTTCGGGACGCCGGCCGACTTCGCGGCCTTCGTCGACGCGGCGCATCGGGCCGGCATCGGCATCATCCTCGATTGGGTGCCCGGTCACTTCCCGACCGACGCGCACGGCTTAGGCGAATTCGACGGCACGCATCTGTACGAACATGCCGATCCGCGCCAAGGCTACCAGCCGGATTGGAACACGCTGATCTTCAATTTCGACCGCAACGAAGTCGTCAACTATCTTATCGCCAACGCGCTCTTCTGGTTCGAGCAGTATCATATCGACGGGTTACGGGTCGATGCCGTCGCGTCGATGCTGTATCTCGATTACAGCCGGCGCGCGGGCGAATGGGTACCGAATATGTACGGCGGACGCGAAAACTTGGGTGCCGTGTCGTTTTTGCAGCGCACGAACGAAGCGGTCTACGCCGAAGGCAGCGGCGCGATCACGATCGCCGAAGAATCGACCGCGTGGCCGAAGGTGTCGCAGCCGGTGTATGCGGGCGGCCTCGGGTTCGGCTACAAGTGGAACATGGGCTGGATGCACGACACGCTCGCATACATGCACCAAGATCCGCTTTACCGGCACTACCATCAAGGCGAGCTAACGTTCGGATTCATGTATGCGTTCAGCGAAAATTTCGTGCTGCCGCTTTCGCACGACGAGGTCGTACACGGCAAAGGTTCGCTGCTCGGCAAGATGCCGGGCGACGCGTGGCAGCGCTTCGCGAATCTGCGCGCGTACTACGGATTCATGTACGGGAATCCCGGCAAGAAACTGCTGTTCATGGGGGCGGAGTTCGCGCAAGAGCGCGAATGGAACCACGACCGCAGCCTCGACTGGCACTTGCTCGCAGATGCCCGCCACTGTGGAATGCAGCGCTTGGTCGCCGACCTCAACGCCACCTATCGCGCGTCGCCTGCCCTGTACGAACTCGACGCCGAGCCGGCAGGGCTAGAGTGGATCGTGAGCGACGCCGTTGCCGGTGCGCTCGCGTTCGTGCGCCGCGCGCGCGACCCTAGCGACTTCGCCGTCATCATCTCGAACTTTACGCCGGTCGTCGCACACGGGTACCGGCTCGGCGTTCCGGCCGGCGGCAGCTATACGGAAGTACTGAACACGGACGCCGAACGCTACGGCGGTAGCGGCGTGAACAACGGCGTGTTGAAGGCCGAGCCGATCGGCGCGCACGACAAACCCTACTCGATCGTGCTAACGCTGCCGCCACTGGCTACGGTGATCTTCAAGTATACGTCGACGCAAGCGGGGCTCGAAAAAACGAAAGGAGGGGCGCGCTAGCGCCCCTCCCGCCGATCCACTTGTGTGTCGCTCGGTCTAGGATTCAGACTCCGTTAACGAGTGCGTTAAAGGGCTGCGGTGTTCCGATGCGGCCGTCGGACCACGCGGCAAAGAGTTGATCGACCGTAAATGTGCCGGAACCGCTCTCCTTAACGTGATCGTCCGTGTAATCGCCAAAGTTTGGCACGATATCCGACGATGTACCGAGCCAAGAACTACCAACGTTCGTTATACGGGTGTTCGCAGGAGTATGCGTGAGGCGCGGACTCAAGTTCAGCGCACCGAATACGTCGGTAAACGAGCGATCCGTGGCGGGCGAGCGCCGCTTGTCGTACCATACGACGTCGATCCCGCCATCGGGTTCCGCGTTGCGCAGGCCCGGTAGCATGTCGAAGGTGGGCGTCGTGTTGTTCGTCAGCCGAACCGGATTCGGACAGGTTGACGACGTGCAGCCCGCCGTAGTCTGGACGGTCGTCGGGAAACCGGAGCCGAGGTCATAACTCTGCAGCAAGATGTCCCCGGTCGGGCGGTAACGCGTGTCGTTCCATGCAATGCTTACCGTCCCGTACGGGTCGCTAACCGCAATTCTCGGAAAGTCGTTGACGGGAAAACGGTTGTAGCCGGGCACGAAAGCCGAAGCCTCGCTTGTGATGTTGACCGCCGTCGCAGCGACGGGCGCCGTCGCGCCCATCGGGATGCGCGTTGTGACCTCTTGCGTCGGTAAGCTGTTGCACGGCGCACCGAAGTCGCTGGCAAAGTTGAATTCGTACGCCACGTAGACGTCGCCGCTGGCTGGATCGGCCGCCGGGTACGAGCCTTGGTTCTCGCAGCCCATTGCATTCTCCGGCGCTACGACCGCGGTCGTTGCGCAGGGCGGATTGTCTGGATTAGCAGCGACGTCGCAGGTCGCAAGTTCGATCTCTCCGCTCCCGGTCGTGCCCGGAGCAGTCATAAAATTGGTGTATGAAATGTAGATTTTGCCCCGCGGCTGGTCGACCGTTATGTACTCCTTGTCCAAGAACCCGCTACCCGGGGCGCCGAACACGTTCGAGTCCGCCGCGACGATGTCGGGCTGACCGCACGTCAAGAAGGCGCCCGTCCCGACGCCATTTACTTTGCAGGCGGCGAGGGCGATATCGTTCGACGTGCTCGTCGTGTAAATGTTCGCGACGTAGAAGTAGTCGTGGCCGTTCGGTGCGCGATACGCTTCTACGGCGGTGTCACCGTCGTATTTGGACGTCGCGCATGCAGCGTTCGGCAGGCCGCCCAAGTCGGTGAACGATGCGCCGTTGTTATTCGAAAACCCGTAGCCGCTCAATTCTTCCTTGAAGTTTGGCGACGGGCAGGGCGCGAAGAAACCGGTTGAATCGTTCCACGCCTCGAGGACATAATTGTCGATTGAGGCAGTAGACGTCTCCGACTGCCCGTACCCGCGCACGCCGGACGACGTGATGTCCTCGTTCGGATTGGCGGCATCGACGTTCTTGCCGACCGTTATGGATGTGCTTAGGCTCGCAGCGCGTCGCGCTGAAGCGCCGTTACCCTGGTTGAACTGCGGACCGAAGCAGTACATCTGCATAGCGGTGGAACCAAAGACCGAGCCGACGGGCGGTCGGGAAGTATTCGTCGTCCAGAGCCGGTTACAAAGCTGCGTATTGCCGATAATCCCGGTTGTCGTCGTACGGGTCTTCGTGGAACCCCAAGGTTGGACAATGTTGTGCAAATTCGGCATCGGACGACGACCGACGATGAGATGAGCGTTCGAGTTGAGATGAACGCGCGGCGCGATAACGCCGGCGCCCGCCTTGTCGCTTGTGACGAGCGCCAGCGGTAGCGCCAGCGTTCCGATCGCCAGAAATATGGCTGCGCGCGGCCGCCGAACGGCGGTAACGGTAGACATAGGAAATACCTCTCCTGCTAACACGAAAGTAATTCAGATCGACTTTAAGTTGTGTGAACGAAGGCGACCGGCGCGCGTCGACATGCATGCTGACGGCGCTGGTAAACCTACCCAGAGCAAGTGAGAAAAGATTAGGCTCTGGCGACCTAAATAGCAAGCGTTCTTGGCTGTTAGGGCCAAAGTCTCAGTTGCACGGCAATCCGTCCGGCGGTCCCGGCGTTCTCTCGAGTTCGCGATGCTCGTTACGAGGTAACCGTATGCGGACCGTCTCCATTGACGCTTCACCGCTCCATGTCTATGATGCCGACACTATGGCGCGTATGGGTTTCGGCATCTTCATGGCTCCCTTCCACGCTCCGGTTGGCCAAAATCCAACCGCTGCGTTCACGCGGGACCTGCAAACGATCCAACTGCTCGACGAGCTCGGCTACGACGAAGCGTGGGTTGGGGAGCATCACTCGGGCGGCGTCGAGACGATCGCGTCGCCCGAAATTTTTATCGCGCACGCCGCGGCGCAGACGCGCCGCATCAAACTCGGGACCGGCGTGCTTTCGCTGCCCTATCACAATCCGTTGTGGGTGGCGGACCGCGCGATTCTACTCGACCACCTGACTCGAGGCCGTTTCATGCTCGGCCTCGGACCCGGTGCTCTGCCGGTAGATGCGGCCATGATCGGGATCGATCCCGCCGCGCAGCGCGCGGCGCTCGAACATGACACGGACGTACTGATTCGGCTGCTGACGTCGGACGAGCCGCTCAACGTCACGACCGACCGCTACAAGCTCGTCGATGCGCGCAGTCAACTGCGTCCGTATACGGATCCGTGTTTCGAGATCGCGATCGCCGCCGTTGCTTCTCCGGCGGGTCCCCGCATCGCGGGCCGTCACGGCGCGGGCATCCTCTCGATCGGCGCGACGATGGCCGCCGGATTCGACGCGCTCTCCCTGCACTGGAGCGTAATGGAAGAGCGCGCGGCGGAGTTCGGCGCGACCGTCGACCGCGCGAAGTGGCGGCTCGTCGGCCCCATGCACGTCGCCGAAACGAAAGAGCAGGCGCTCCAAGACGTCGCGTACGGTATCGACGCGTGGTTCGAGTACTTTCAGCACACCGCCGCTTTCCCTCAGCTTTTGCCGCAAGGTGCGACGACGAAAGAACGGATCGCGTGGGTCGTCGAAGGCGGCGTCGGCGTCATCGGAACCCCTGCGGACGCCGTGGCGCAGATCCGCCGCCTCGAACAACAATCCGGCGGCTTCGGCACGTACTTGATGATCGCCAACGACTGGGCCAACTGGGAAGCGACGCGCCGCAGCTACGAGCTGTTCGCGCGCGACGTTATGCCGCACTTCCAAGGCTCGACGACGCGCTTGTTCGCAAGCGAGCAGCGTTCGAAAGAAATGCGGCCGGCCCTCAACGAGAAGCAGACGGCTGCCGTGCAAGCCTGGACCGACAAACACGCGGCCGAACGTTCCGCGAAAGGCGAGCACGCGGCGAACGGCCGCACGTAAGACGGGAGCGCCGGACGAAGCGGCTAGCTCGCGCCCAGGCCGTTTCCGAAGCCGCCCGCGGTACTGCCGCTGCTTACGGTCGATACCTGAAAGTTCGAGGCCTAGCTACGACCCGATCGCAAAACTCTCGTCGCGCGCCGCACTTTAAGGGATCGCTCCGAGCGCGACCAATGTAAGAGTATGCTGTCCACCGCGCGCAATTCTCTGATCGTTGCGACCACCATGTTTGCCGTTGCATGGTTGCTGATTGCCGGCAACCGCACGAGCGATTCGCGTGCGGCCGCGAACGCGACGGAAATGCCTGCTACGATGTCCGGTACGATGCCCGGAGCCAGTGCCGGGCTCGTGCAACGCTCGATACGCTTCAACACGCACCTCAATCGCGACGCGCCGTGGTCGGGTGACTTCAACGGTAACGACGTGCATCCGTTCATCGAAGCTCTTCTGACGATTCCCCGCTTTTATGGAATCCGCGATACGATCTCGACCGTAGCGGACAAAAATTCGACGGATGAAGTGCGGTATCTCGCTGCGCGCGGGGTGCATTTCGATCTCGTGACGAGTCAGGACCTAACCGCAGCGGCGATGGAAAAATATGTGACGTCGTATCCGAAGGGCAGCGTCAGTTCGATCGAAGGGCCCAACGAATGCAACATCAGCAAGGACCCGGACTGCTTCGGCAGAGTCGGTTGGCCGGCATG
Organism: Vulcanimicrobiota bacterium; assembly: GCA_030853925.1. Classification (GTDB taxonomy): domain Bacteria; phylum Vulcanimicrobiota; class Vulcanimicrobiia; order Vulcanimicrobiales; family Vulcanimicrobiaceae; genus JALYUE01. The sequence goes on from JALYUE010000019.1 coordinate 15,039, forward strand.
GGGCACGAATGACCGCGCCTTCTCGCTCGGCGACCTGTGTACTGCGTACCGCGACACGCGTACTAGTGCCGCCGTGGCGAATCCGTACGACTATATCGCGTCGTCGATCGCCGGCCGGACCGTGTCGACCGCAGGCCCCGTACTCGGCGATCTAACGTCGTGCGTCACGCTCGGCAACATTCACCACTACGCGCAGAGCGCTTGGCCGGAGGGCGGCAGCTCCTCGAACCCGCGAGGCGAAAGCGACGTTGCGAGAAACATGGGGTGGGCCAGGCCGATCTCGGGAGACCTGCCGGTATCGGCGACGGAAACGGCCGAAGTGCGGTGCTGCACCGTCACCTATGGAGTACCCGAAGCGATCGGCGGCCGCAACGCTCCGCGCAAGATTTTGTTCGAATGGCTCATGGGCGTGAAGAGCGTCTATATTTACGCGCTTCTGGAATCGGCCCGCAACGAATCGTTCGAAGCCGTCGACGGTTCGACGTATAAGGCGTGGCCGCAATATAAAGCGCTTGCCGGCCTGTCGGAATTGTTGTACGACCCTCATCCCTTGGGCGGCAACTGCGTCGTACACGCCGCCGTAACAGGCCCGGGCGTCTCCATCATGACACCCGCAGCACAGGGCATCAGCGTGTTCAACGTCTGCAAGTCGACCGGCGAAGAAGACATCTTCCTGTGGCAAGCCGTGCCGAATTACGCGGGTACGACGGCGCTCGGCGGTTTCGTCGACGTCCCGAGCGTCAACGTAAGCGTGACGTTGTCGACGAAACCTTCGACTGTAAACTTTTACGCGCAGGATCCGGCGACGGGCGTCTTCTCCGAAGCGCCGTCCGTCCCGGATCTTGCGGCATTGCCGGTAACCGATCGAGTGGAAATGATTCAGCTCGGCGGTCCCAAGACGATTCCGCTTGCAATTCCGACGGACATGCCGTAAATGCGTCCGCTCACGATCCTCGTTTGGCACGTCCACGGCTCGTGGCTCGGCACGTTCGTGGCTGGACCGCACCGCTATCTTCTCGCCGTCACAGCGGGTTCGACGCGCGGACGCAAGCGGCCGAGCTGGCCCGCAAGCGTCGTAGAAGTAACGCCCGAGCAGGCGCGGCTCGAAACGATCGACGTCGTCGTCTTTCAGAATCTGTACGAGATGGACGAAGCGACGGACTATCTCGGCACGCGCACCGCCGGACGCGACGTTGCCGCCGTTTACGTCGAACACAACGCCCCTGAAGGACGCATAAACGAGATGCAGCATCCGCTCGCGAACCGGGCGGACGTCACGATCGTGCACGTCACCCACTTCAACGCGCTCTTTTGGGATACCGGAGCAGCGACGGTGCGCGTCGTCGAGCACGGCGTCGCCGACCCGGGCGATCTCTATAGCGGCGAACTCGTACGTTCCGCCGTCGTCATCAACGAAGCGAAGCGGCGGGCGCGCGTGACGGGAACCGACTTGCTGCCGGCGCTCGAACGTGCGGCGCCGATCGACCTGTTCGGCATCGGCACGCAGTTCGATCTTCCGATGAACGAGCTGCACGCCGCGATCGCAAGGCGGCGCGTGTACGTTCATCCATTCCGCTGGACGTCGCTCGGGCTCGCGTTGCTCGAAGCGATGGCATGCGGAATGCCGGTCGTGGCGCTGGCCACGACCGAAGTGCCGTACGCGGTACCGCGCAATGCCGGCATCGTGTCCAATCGGCTCGACGACATCATCGACGGCATTCGGTGGCTTATGGGCGATGCCGCCGCAGCGCGCAGCTACGGCCGGCGCGGCCGCGAGTACGTGCTACGGCACTACGGCCTCGAACGCTTTTTGCGCGACTGGGACGACGTCTTCGCGCTCGCGCTCGACGGCGGCCCGCGCTGAACCGAGCCGCGCTGCGTGCGAGCGTTGCGCTCGCATTTCTCTTGCCGTCGCTCGGGCTCGGCGCACGCGCGTCGACGCATCCGCCGGCGACCGCCGCACGCGTTCGCGATTGGAACGTATCGATCGTCCCGCGCCCGCGCTCGCTCGTTGCGGCTCCGGGCGCTTACCTCTGGCCGGAACGGGCGCGAATCCGCGCGATTACGGCCGAAGAACGCGCGGTGGCCGGCTTCTTGCAACGAGATCTACGCGCCGGAGGGGTGCGAGCTACGATCGTGAGATCGCGGCGCGAGCGCGTCGATGTTTCGCTGCGACTCGTGCCGAGCACGGCGCGCACGCTCGGACGTGAAGGCTACACGTTGTCCGTGTCGCCGGACGGCATCAAGGTCGTGGCGCCTTTTCGGGCCGGGCTCTTTTACGGCGTCCAGACGCTCGAACAGGTCTGTAAATTTCTCCCGGGTATGCGCCTCGCGACGCGCGACGTGCGCGTCACCGACTGGCCGATGTACGAGTGGCGCGGCATTCATCTCGACGTGAGCCGCCATTTCTTCCGCCCACGCGTCATCGAGCGCTACATCGACGTAGCGGCCCACTACAAACTCAATACGTTCCACTGGCATCTTACGGACGATCAAGCTTGGCGCATCGAGATCAAGCGGTATCCTAAGCTGACCGACGCGGAACGCTGCGCGGCGCGCGATTGCAGCTTCTATACGCAGGCAGAAATTCGCCGCATCGTCGCCTACGCCACGGAGCGAAGCGTGCGCGTCGTGCCGGAAATCGACGTTCCCGGACATTCCGGCGCGGCTCTCGCCGCGTACCCCGAGTTCGCTTGTGGCGGAAACGTGCGCGCACACGTCGTGTGTCCTACCGACGCGGCCGTTGCATTCGTCAAGAACGTGTTAACGGAAGTGCTCGCGCTATTTCCCGGCCCGTACGTGCATGTCGGCGGTGACGAAGTGGACCTCGGCGAGTGGCGCGGTGCGCGTGAGGTCGCGGAGCTGATGCGCACGGAGCACTTGACGGCAACCGAGCAGGTGCAGCCGTACTTCACACATCGGCTCGCGCGATTTTTACGGATGCACGGGCGCAGATTGATCGGGTGGGACGAAATTGTAGACGGTGCGCCGCGCGACGCGGTCGTCATGCTCTGGCAACCGCAAACCGCCGCCGCAGCAGCCATCGCAGCGGGACACGACGTCGTTCTTACGCCGAACCGCTCGCTCTATTTCGACGCCTATCAAGGTGACCGCGCGCAAGAACCTGCGGCCTTCGGCGACACGATCACGGCTCGCGACGTGTACGCGTTCGACCCGATGCCGATCCATTTGCCGGCGTCCGAGCGCGAGCACGTACTCGGCGCGCAGGCCAACGTCTGGACGGAGTACATCGCGACGGAGCAGCATCTGTTCTACATGCTGTTGCCGCGCGAACTCGCGCTCGCCGAGGCCGTGTGGAGCCGCCCGCAGGATCGCGACTACAACGATTTTCTGCGGCGTCTTCCCGAACAATTCACGTGGCTGTCGTCGCGACGCTATTCGTATCGCGTACCGGAACCGGTCTGCACTTCGTTCCCAGACCTACACCGCGCCGCGGGCGATAGGACGGCCTTGACGCTGACCGTTCCACTCGACGCGAACATTCGTTACACGCTCGACGGTTCGCCGCCCTCACCCACGTCACGCTTATACCGCGCTCCGCTTCGTTTCGGCGCGTTACACGGCGCACTACCGAGCGTGCGAGCGCGCACGTTTGCGCCGGACGGTCGATACAGCACGGTCGTGCGATGCGCTTTGTAACGTTGCAGCGAGGGCCTAGCTTCCTCGAAGGTAAAGTCGTTCTGCGTTTTGGACGGACGGCCACCGCCAGCAACCGAAGGTCTGAGGAGCGGCAATGGAACTCGACGTTAGACTGCGCGTCAACGGCGCCGAACGTGCTCTGCGGATCGATACGCGCACGACGTTGCTCGATGCTCTGCGCGAGCGTCTCGGGCTAACCGGCCCGAAAAAAGGTTGCGATCACGGCCAATGCGGCGCGTGCACGATTCTGCTCGACGGTCGGCGCGTCAACGCGTGTCTGGCGCTTGCCGTCGCGCATCAGGACGCCGACATCGTTACGATCGAAGGGCTCGCTCGGGACGGCGAACTGCATCCGCTGCAGCGAGCGTTCATCGCGCACGACGCGTTCCAATGCGGCTATTGCACCCCGGGCCAGATTTGCTCCGCCGTCGGTATGCTGCGCGAGGCGGGCGCCGGCTGGCCGAGCGCCGTGACGACGGATACCGACACCGATCGCATAACGCTCGATTCTGACGAAATCCGCGAGCGCATGAGCGGAAATCTGTGCCGCTGCGGCGCGTATGCGAACATCGTTCCGGCAATTGCCGAAATCGCAGCGGCCGCGGACGAAGCGGCGCACGCATGAATCCGTTTTCGTACGAACGCGCCGCCGATGCCGTAAGCGCGGTCGAGCGCCTGTCGGCCGAACCGTCGGCCGCGTTTCTGGGAGGCGGCACGAACTTGGTCGACCTCATGAAACTGCGGGTCGCTCAACCGGCGTTGCTCGTCGACATTACCTGCCTGGCGCACGATCGCATCGACCTCTTGCCCGACGGCGGCGTGCGCATCGGCGCCGCCGTGCGCAACAGCGATCTGGCCGCAGATCCCACCATTCGCAGTCGCTATCCCGTGCTGTCGCAAGCTTTGCTATCGGGCGCTTCGCCGCAGCTGCGTAATCTCGCAACGACTGGCGGCAATCTTTTGCAGCGCACGCGTTGCGCGTATTTTGGCGACGTCTCGAAGCCGTGTAATAAACGGCAGCCCGGCAGCGGCTGCCCGGCGCTCGAAGGTCATCATCGCACGCTTGCAATCTTCGGCGCGTCCGAAGCTTGCGTCGCGACGCATCCCTCCGACATGGCGGTGGCGTTGGCGGCGCTCGACGCTACCGTTCGCGTGCGCGGCGTCGACGCCGAGCGCACCATTCCGCTGATCGACTTTCATCGTCTGCCCGGTAAAGAACCGCAGCGCGATACGGTACTCGAACATGGCGAGTTGATCGTCGCCGTCGATTTGCCGCCGCTCGCGCTTGCCGCGCGTTCGAAGTATCGCAAGGTGCGCGACCGCGCTTCGTACGCCTTCGCGCTCGTTTCCGTGGCCGCGGCGCTCGACATCGCGGGCGACGTAGTCCGCGACGTACGGATCGCGTTCGGCGGCGTCGCGCATAAGCCGTGGCGCGCCTTGAAAACCGAAGCGGCATTACGCGGCGAAGCCGCGACGGAGACAAATTTCCGCCGCGCCGCCGACGAAGAGCTCGCGCATTCGCAACCGCTGCGCGACAACGTTTTCAAAATCAATTTGCTTCGTAAGGTGCTCGTCGGCACGCTGCTCGAACTGACGGAGGCGCGATGAGCGTTACCGTTCGAGCGGTAGGGTTGCCGCTCGACCGCATCGACGGTCCTCTCAAGGTGACGGGCGCCGCGAAATATGCGTACGAGTACGCGGTGGAGGACGTTGCCTACGCGTTCGGCGTGCAGAGCACGATAGCGAAAGGCTGCGTCGCGACGGTCGACGAAACCGCCGTGCGCGCGTTGCCGGGGGTCCTCGCCGTCATCTCGTATTTCAACGCGCCGCGTTTGAAGAAAGTGGACGACGCCGCCCTCGAAGTGCTGCAATCCAATGAAGTCGCCTACCATGGGCAGTTCGTCGCGGCCGTGGTCGCGGAGTCGTTGGAAATCGCGCGTCACGCCGCGGCGCTGTTGGAAGTGCGTTATGACGCCGAGCCGCACGACGTCGAACTGCGGGCCAATCGCAAAGATCTCTACAAACCCAAAACCGTCAATCCGAATTTTCCAACCGACACGGCGAGCGGCAATATTGAGAAAGCCATGGCCGCGGCGCCGATCAGGGTGGAGACCACATACACCACGCCACACTACCACAACAACCCGCTAGAACCGCACGCGACGCTCGCCGTCTGGCACGACGACGGCGTCACGCTGTACGACTCCAACCAAGGCGCGCACGGCATTCGTGGCGACGTCGCTAAAGCGTTCGGCCTCAAACCGGAGCGCGTTCGCGTCATCTCGCCTTACGTCGGCGGAGGTTTCGGGTCCAAAGCCTTCACGCACCCGCACGTGATCCTCGCAGTGATGGCGGCGAAGGTCGCCGGACGTCCCGTGAAACTCGCGCTTACTCGGCAACAGATGTTCTCGCTCGTCGGCTATCGGACGCCGACCATCCAACATCTTCAACTTGCGGCCGAAGGCGACGGGCGCTTGACGGCCATCTCGCATGCAGTTATCGAACAGACCTCGACGCTCGAAGAGTTCGCGGAGCAGACGGCAGTAGCGACGCGGATGATGTACGCGGCGCCCAACCGCTGCACGAGCCACCGCCTCGCGCGCTTGGACGTCCCGACGCCGTCGATCATGCGCGCTCCCGGCGAAGCGCCGGGGATGTTCGCGCTCGAATGCGCGATGGACGAAATGGCGCTGGCGTGCTCGCTCGATCCGGTCGAACTCCGCGTGCGAAACGAGCCGGACGTCGATCCCGAAAGTCGATTGCCTTTCAGCAGTCGCGGTTTGGTCGCGTGCTTGCGCGAGGGTGCGCGGCGCTTCGCATGGGACGCGCGCGCGCGCGCGCCGCGAGCGACGTTGCGCGGCCGGCGACTCATCGGCGTCGGTGTGGCGGCGTCGACCTATCCGGCGCGCACACGGCCGTCGAGCGCCACCGTTCGAGTCGATCGGCACGGGCGCTACCACGTCTGCATCGATGCCTCGGATATCGGAACCGGAACGTGGACGGCGCTGACGCAGATCGCCGCCGACGCGCTCGAGATTCCGCTCGAACGCGTGACGCTCGAGATCGGAGACAGCGACCTTCCCGAAGCGCCCGGAGCGGGCGGCTCGATGGGCATTTCCTCGTGGGGTTCCGCCATCGTCGACGCGGCCGAAAACTTGAAGGCACGTCTGCGCGCGAACGGCAGTACGATACCGACCGACGGACTCGAAGCGGACGGCAGAGTCGCGAAGAATCCGGCGGCAAAGCAATTCGCCATGCACGCCTACGGCGCCCAGTTTGCGGAGGTGCACGTCGATGTGGACTCGGGCGAAGTGCGGGTCGAGCGGCTGCTCGGGGTCTTTGCGGTCGGCCACATCATCAATCCCAAAACGGCGCGCTCGCAGTTGATCGGCGGGATGACGATGGGCATCTCGATGGCGCTGCACGAGGAGACCGTGCTCGACCCGCAGTTCGGTTACTACGTCAACCACGATTTGGCGGAATATCACATCGCGGTCAACGCCGACGTGCGCGACGTCGAGGCCGTGTGGATCGACGAGCACGACCCGCACGTCAATGCTCTGGGCACGAAGGGCATCGGCGAGATCGGCATCGTCGGTACGGCCGCCGCAATCGCCAATGCGGTCCATCACGCCACGGGAGTGCGCGTTCGCGACCTTCCCATCCGCGTCGAGGATTTGCTATAGCGTCAGCGGGCGGTAACGAATGCGATGCGGCCGGGCGGCCTCCTCGCCCAAGCGCGCTTTCTTATTCGCTTCGTATTCGTGGTAGTTGCCTTCGAAGAAATACACGCTCGAGTCCCCCTCGAAGGCGATGATGTGCGTCGCGATGCGGTCGAGGAACCAGCGGTCGTGACTGACCACGAGCACGGTTCCGGCGAACTCGCTCAGCGCGTCTTCCAGCGCGCGCAACGTTTCGACGTCGAGGTCGTTGGAGGGTTCGTCGAGCAGCAAGACGTTCGCCCCATCGAGCAGCGTCTTCGCTAAGTGCAGCCGCCCGCGTTCGCCCCCGGAGAGGCTGCCCACGCGCTTTTGCTGATCCGCGCCTTTAAAATTGAAACGTCCGAGATAGGCGCGCGACGGCATCTCAAATTTGCCTACCATCAGCAAGTCGCGGCCGGCGCTGACGTCGTCAAAGACGGTTTTCGCGTCGTCGAGCGCTTCGCGCGTTTGGTCCACTACGCCGAGCTTCACGCTCGGTCCGATGCGGATCTCTCCGGAGTCGGGCCGTTCTTTGCCCGCGATCATGCGAAACAGCGTCGACTTTCCGGCGCCGTTAGGTCCGATGATGCCGACGATCGCGCCCGCCGGAATGGTGAAGTCGAGGTTCTCCATCAGTAAGCGATCGCCGTAACTCTTACGCACCCCAGCGAAGGTGATGACTTGATCGCCCAACCGTTCCGCGACGGGAATGAAAATTTCTTGCGTTTCGTTGCGGCGCTGATACTCGTAGCTCGAGAGTTCATCAAAGCGCGCCATGCGGCTCTTGTTCTTGGATTGGCGGCCCTTCGCGCCCGTGCGCACCCACTCGAGTTCGCGTTTGAGCGCCTTCTGCCGCGCCGATTCGACGGCTTCTTCTCCGGCTAACCGCTCGCGCTTCTGATCGAGCCAGGAGCTGTAGTTGCCCTTCCACGGTATGCCTCGGCCCCGGTCGAGCTCCAAAATCCACTCGGCGGCGTTATCGAGAAAATAGCGATCGTGCGTCACGGCCACGACGGTTCCCGGGAAGCGTTGTAAGAACTGCTCGAGCCATTCGACGCTTTCCGCATCGAGATGATTCGTCGGCTCGTCGAGCAGCAGCATTCCCGGGTTTGAAAGAAGCAGGCGGCAAAGCGCGACGCGGCGCTTCTCTCCGCCGGAGAGCGGACCGATCTTCGCGTCCCAGGGCGGCAGGCGCAGTGCGTCCGCCGCGATCTCCAGTTGCTGCTCGACGTTTTCGCCGTCTTGAGAAAACAGCATCGCTTCGAGCCGCGCTTGTTCGTTCGCGAGCGCATCGAAGTTCGCATCGGGATCGCCGTAGGCCGCGTACACTTCTTCGAGGCGTTTGCGCGTCGACAAGATTTCGCTCAGCGCTTCTTCGACCGTTTCACGGACGCTCTTTTTTGGATCGAGTTTCGGTTCTTGCTCGAGATAGCCGATCTCGAGATCCGCCATCGGCTTCGCCTCGCCGTCGATATCGGTGTCGAGCCCGGCCATGATGCGCAGCAGCGTCGACTTTCCCGATCCGTTGAGCCCGAGAATGCCGATCTTCGCGCCGGGTAAGAAGCTCAGCGAAATGTCTTTGAGAATCTGGCGTTTGGGCGGCACCGTCTTGCCCACGCGGTGCATCGAATAGACGTAGCTCATCGAGTTTGGCCGTTACCTTAAGCGGTGCCCGATGACCTGGAAGCGGCGCAGTGCCCGGCGAAGGCGCGCGCGTCCTCGGTTGCCGCGCCGAGCGTCGTATTGTCGAAGATGCACCAGGCGGGACCCCGCGCCGCGGTCACGAGGTCGGCCATGTCCCGAGCGCGCTCCTCGCCGTACGCGGAGTAATACGTGCGCGGCGAACCGTGCCAGCGGTAGTACGCAAAGCCGTCCCAGCCGCCGGGCCGTGCCGCTTCCGGCACGCGGGCGGGGTCGGCCGCGACGCGTGCGACTTCGAAGCGGCGCAAGTCATCGCCCGCCGGCTGCGCAAACCACGTCGCGTGACGCGGTTCGCAGGCGAGGAGACCGTCGTAACGCGCGCGCACCATCTCGAAGAACGCACGCGCGACGGAAATTTCGAAGGCCAATGAAGGCGGTAGTTGCAGCAGCAGCACCGCGCGCTTCGCGCCTAGGCCGGCGCTTTCGAGAAGAAACGCATCGAATGGGTCTTCGCACGCGGCCAAACGTCGATCGTGGCTGATCGTTTTCGGAAGTTTCAGCGAGAAGGCAAAGCCCGGCGGAACGCTCGCCGCCCAACGCTCGTACGTTGCCGGACGATGCGGTTTATAGAACGACGAATTAATTTCGACGCACGAGAATCTGGCCGCGTATCGCTCGAGCTGCGACCCGCTTTGCGGAAAGTGCTCGCGCGAAGCGCGCGGAATCGACCAGCCCGCCGTTCCGACGCGCGGCGCGTCGCCGCTCAGCCGCGCGGTTCCAAAAGAACCGGCTGCGCGCCGACGCCGAACGTTCCGCGTTCGTCCGCAAGCTTGAACGTGGTCAACCCGATGCCGTCGGACGCGAGCAACGTTTCGGCTGCCATGAACGTCCATTCGCCTTGTGGGTAGCGGTCGAACGTCAACGCAAGTCCGGGCGGCACGAAAATGAACTTAGCGAGATCCAGTTCGTAACTGATGCCGTTGGCCGAATCCGCGACCAGCGCGACGCGTTCGGCCGCACTCGTCGGACGACCGAGAACCAGTGGCAGACGAGGACGCGTCCACACGTCGGCCGGTCCACATTCGCGCAAACCGCCGCGCGTGAAGCGCCACTCGATCGCCCGTCCGTAGCCCCAATTTTCGAGCCCGGCGAAGGACAGGTACGTTTGTGTCGACGGTAATGACGGCGGCCGCGTTGCCGTTTCGCGATCTGCGACGCTTTGCGGCACCGGTACGTCGTCGCGCAGAGCGATGCGCCAGGCCTGCGCCGCGACCACATCGCGACCCGCGCACGACAGCACCGTGCGAGACAACTCGATGCGCTTTCCCGGCCGCAATATCTCCGTGCGTACGATCATGTCGCCGAGCGGGACGCCACCTAAGAAGTCGACGACGAGCCGCGCGATCCGCATGTCCGGCCGCGGGTACGTGCGTTCGAGCACGTGTACTGCGAGCGCGCACGGCGGCCCGCCATGCTGCAGCGCCGAACTCCAGGGACTCATCGACGCACTCGTCGCGCGATATGCGGCCTCATCGAGCGGCTCGTAAAAAGCTGCGGGTAACGGATCGAGCGGCATGGGCACGACGTTGGCGCAGCCGCGCGCGAAGTCCTCAACGGGACGATTGCCGCCGGTTCGTTAAAGCGGCGGGGGCAGCGACACTTCGATAAGAAGGGCCGCTTCGTTATGAAAGCAGCCGTTTTCGCAGGTGCCCGCCGTCCGCTTCGCATCGAGCGCGTTGCCGACCCGCAGCCGGCCGCAGGCGAACTCGTGCTGCGCGTAACGGCCTGCGGCATCTGCGGTTCGGACCTTCATATCGCGGACGTCGACGATGCCGCAGGCGGCGTGCCGCCCTTACCGCTCGGCGCCGTGATGGGCCACGAATTTGCGGGCGAAGTCGTCGACGCGGCTGCGGACGTGCGTGCGGCTTGGCGCGACGGGACGCGCGTTACCGCTTTGCCGACCCTGGGATGCGGGCAGTGCGCGGCGTGTCTGTCGGGACAAGGCACCCGCTGCCCGACACGCGCGTCGCTCGGCCTCGGCCGGGAGCCCGGCGCGTACGCGGAATACGTGCGCGTCAGCGCGCTCGAGACGATCGCGCTGCCCGGTAACGTCGACGACGATAGCGCAGCCACGGTGGAGCCGCTCGCCGTCGGACTGCGCGCCGTCAACGTCGCGAAACTCGAGCGCGGCGACGACGTGCTCGTGATCGGCTCGGGGCCGATCGGCCTTGCCGTGAGCGCGTGGTGCCGCTTTTTCGGCGCGCGGCATATCGTGGCGACCGATCTTTTCCCCGCGCGGCTCGAACGCGCCGCACGCATGGGCGCGAGCGCCACGATCGATGCGAGTTTGGAAAACGTCGTTGCGCGCGTCAAAACGATCGCGGGCGCTCGGCCGCGCGTGATCTTCGATTGCGTCGGCGCGCCGGGTAGCTTGCAGCTTGCGATGGACTACGCGCCGAGCGAGGGACGCATCGTCGTCGCGGGCGTGTGTATGCAGCCCGACCGCGTGTTGCCCGCAAAGGCGATCAGCAAAGAATTGCAACTCAACTTCGTCTACGCCTATCGCCGGCAAGACTTCGCTTTTACCGTCGATATGCTCGCGGCCGGCAGAATGGATTCGCGGCCGATGGTGAGCGGCAAAGTCGGTTTCGACGCATTTCCCGCCACGTTCGAAAACTTGAAGTCGGCCAAGAACGAATGCAAAGTCCTACTCGATCCGCTCGGGTGATGCAAACGAACATGGCCGCGCGAGCTTCGCCTCGGGCACGTTCTCGTCCCGGGACGCGTTGCCGCACGCTTACTTCGTCACGGGGCTCGCAAGCGCGGCATCGACGAGCGGGACGATCCGCGCGCGCTGCGCCAGCCGCACTTCGATCGCGTGCTTCGCGCGCGCAGCGGAGGCAGGCGGTAAAGCGGGCGTACCGTCGATAAGCGCGTCGAGTTCGGTCGCCGGAGCGGCGTTCCAAAACAGTGGTGCGATCGCGGCGGTCACGAGCGGACGCTCGAAGGCGGAGAGCTTCGACGCCAGTTCGCCGTGATGCGCTTTGAAGTAGCTCCATGCGGCCTCCGGCTGCTCGCCGGATAGGGCGACCATGACGATGTCGTAATAAGCTAGTTCCGCGCCGTATTCGGACGTAATTTCGCCGTTCGCCGCCATCGCGAGGTTCTTTGCGGCCAGCTGCGGATCGCGTGAGTTCCACAATGCCATCGCATATTGACGCCCTTCTACCGGGCTCTTCGCCGCTACAAATAATGCATGCAGCGTATCCCACGTCGCGGCGTCCCCGTACGTCCCGGCGATCGTTAGGACCGGCTCGCGCAGCGCCGGTGCCAGTGAGGCGGGGTCGCTCGCGAATCGCGCAAAGCGCCGCTGCGCTTCCGCTATGACGATTTTATCGCCCGACGCTCCGAGCGACCCCAGGAGTTCTGCGCGCAGCGATTCGGTCTGCGGGTCCTCTCCCGGCCGCGCATCCCAGCCGACTCGCGCCAAGACCGGCGCCAGTACGCGCCGGCGGTAAGCATCGAAAGATGCGCGGCCGGGCTGCCCCGCTTCGAGATCCGAAATGTCGCTCAGCGACCGCAATACGGCGTTCCAGACCGTCAGTGCGTCGGACGGCTGCACGGCGGCGATGGTCGCGAATAGACGCTGCGGCGGCGCGGCGCCCGCCAACATCGATGCGCCGGCATCGCCGATTGCTCGCGCGCGTTCGGTCACGCCGAGCGAAGGAAAGTTTGCGATCAATGCGCCGGCACTGGCCGTATCGAGATCCACGCCGTAATAACCTAGAGCGCCGGCGTTGACGACGAGCGGATCGCCGCAAGCGCCGGCGTCGACGGTGGCCGATGGGCCGTCGAGTAAGATATACGAAGTTTTTCCTGCGATCTCCAAAGCTACGGGAATGCTCCAGAGTTGCGACGAGTGCTGACCCGGCTCTACGAAGAAGCGGTGCTGCGAAAGAGCTAGAGAGCGGCGACCGCCCGAACACTTGGCGCTCACATCGACGATCGGCACGCCCGGCGTCGCGATCCACGGGTCGACGAGCGCGCCGACGTTCCGATGCGCGATCGAACTTAATTCGACCACAAGTCGGCGCCGGTCGCGTTGCCGTAAGCACGTTTGCGCACGTATGCACGAACGCCGTCGCGAAACGTGTCTTCACCCAAATACTGCTCCATCATGCGAATGACGGCCCCGCCTCTTTGATAGGTGATCTCGTCGAACGCGGCAGCGGCTTGCGTTTCGTCTTCGACCGGCGTCGACACCGGATGGGTGGTCGACTGCTGATCGGTCCGCATCGCGCCTTGCACCTGCGACTCGACGCGGTCCCACAGATGCCACGACGGATTGAAATGATCCGATGCTTTCGTTTCCATCCAGTCGGCGAAGCTTTCGTTGAGCCATAAGCCGCTCCACCAGTCCATCGTTACGAGATCGCCGGTCCACTGATGCGACATCTCGTGAGCGATCGTCTGGAAGATTTCTTCTTTCGCCGAGTCGGGTTCGAGCTTCGGATCGAACAGCAACGTCGCTTCGTCGAACGTGATTCCGCCCCAATTTTCCATCGCTCCCGGAAAGCCGCCGGGAACGTCGATCAGATCCAGCTTCGGCAACGGATATTTGAAAGCGTAGTAGGCGTCGTAGTAGGCGAGCAGCTGCGAAGCGGCGTCGAGCGCGTAGCGGCCGTGCTCGATCCTATCGGGCGGCGCGACGACGCGCACCGTAATCCCGTCGACCACGCGGGAGATCGTCGCGAAACGACCCGCCGCGAGCACGACGAGATACGACGACATCGAAGGCGTGCGCGCGAACGTAACGATCTTTCGCGCGCCGCTCGGGACTTCACTTTCGACGGGCGTATTCGAAACGGCCGTGTAATCGCGCGGCACCGTCGCGTGCAATCGATACGTCGCGCGGAATGCCGGTTCGTCCCAACTCGGAAACATGCGGCGCGCATCGGTCGATTCGAACTGCGTCGCGAGCATCTCTTCTTTGCCGCCGGACGACGTCGTGTACGGCTGCACGAACAAGCCTTGAGGCTGCGTACCGATCTTGCCGGCAAAGGCCAGGCGCAGTTCGTAGGTGCGCGGAACGAGATGCCGCGCGAACTCCAGCGTCGCGGTCTGCGTTTTCGGGTCGGCCGAAATCTTCGCGACGTCGCCGGTTTCTAGACTCGCGCTCGTTACGGTCATGTCGCGAGCGCGTTGACTACGATCTTTGACGTCGCCGAGCGGACGCGGATGCGAACCCGCTCCGAGCCCGTCGTCGTGCGCGTACCTAAATTTGGACGCAGTGCGATATCGTAGGCAAGCGGCACGACATTTTTCGGCAGCCGCCCGGCGGTAGCGTCGAAAGCGAACGGCCGTTCGGCCCCGGCCGTGGCGCTTGCGGCGACGACAAACGCGATCGCCGCAAGTGATACAAATCGAAGCTGCTGCACGAAGCCTCCAAACGCGCGTTGTGAGCTATGTACGCGCGTCCGGCGCAAAAGGTTTTCGCAGCCGGATAACTTTCATTATCTCCCGCTACCCACGACCGGACGGTGCGCAAATTTTACGGTCGTAGAGAGACGAGGGGCGTTGCCGATGCGTTGCATGAAAAGTCACCCTCCATCCCGCTGCGAGGAGCTACATTGGCGATGAAACGCTATTCATCTCTCATTTCTGCGTGCGTTCTTTCGATGGGCATTGCCGCGCCGGCGTCGGCAGCGCAGCCAGCCCAACTCGGACCGAATCTGCTCGTGCAATCGCGGTCCGCGCCGGCGTACTGCATGGATGCCAGCCTCGACCGCAATGAGGAAGGACACGAAGTCTACGTCTTCCGTTGCCACGGCCATTACAATCAGCGCTGGACACTGACCGACGGCGCCGACGGATCGAGCGCGGTCGTCGCCTTCGACGGCCGCTGCGTCGACATCCGCGGTCGCAAGGTCAACGACAATACGCCGGTGCAGCTGTGGCGTTGCCACTATGGAGCCAACCAGCAATTCGAGGTTACGTCGCTCGGTCAGATTCGCGAGAAGCAATCGGGCAAGTGCCTGACGATCGGCAAAGCGACGGCCGACCGGCGCCCGGTCTACATTGACGATTGCGACGGCAACCCGACGCAGCTTTGGATCGTGAAGCGCACCGAGAACCGGGCAGCGCGGCAAGACCCGGAATAGCTCGCGCTCGTCACGGGCTCACGACGACCCGAACGAAGTTTTGCGGATGGATGTAGTCCGCAAACGCTTGCTGAATAGCGCGCGCGTCGGTTGCGATGAATTGACGAGCGGCCGCGCGCCCTTCATCGAGCGGTAAGCCGCTCGTCGCATTTTCTAGTATCGAGCCGCCGATCGACGTTAATGACGAATCGGCGATAACGGTGCGCCGAACGATCGCCGCCTTGGCTAATGTCAATTCGAACTCACCGACGGGCTGCGTGCGCATTTTTTCGATTTCGGCGTCGATTAGCGACGAGATCCGCGGCGCGTTTTCGGGCGACGACGCGAAGTCGACGGTAAACTTCGCGCGCGTGCGCTGCGCCGAAATGTGCGAACCGATCCCGTACACGAGCCCGGCGTTCTGGCGCAGATCGCGGAACAGCCGGCTTTGTTCCGGGCCGCCCGAACCTCCGCCGAGGATGGCGTTGCCGAGCTCGAGCGGGTACAGCTGCGGCGACGAACGCGCGAGCGGCAGCACTTGTTCGAACATGACCGACGCCTGACCACCCGACGGGAGCGCTACCTTGACATCGGCCGCAGCATTAATGGGTACCGACGGTAGATCGAGCGCGGGGAGATCGCCTACTGCGTGCCAGCTTGCGAAGGCGCGCTCGATCGCGCCGCGCGCCGCATCCGCCGTGACGTTCCCGATGACGACGATCGTCGTCGCGTCGGGCCGAATCGTCTTCGCGTAGTACGACTTTACGTCGTCGAGCGTCAGCGCTTGCAGCGTGGCGAGAGTCGGTTCGCGCAATTCCGGATCGCCCGCCGGCAAGAGTTTCTGCGCCGCTCGACGCGTGGCGATCGTGGCGGTGCTGTTCAGCGCGGTTCCGAGTTGATCGATTGCGTTTCGTCGCGCGATGACGAAGGTCGCTTCGTCGAAGCGCGGAGCGAGTTCGTTGCGCGCGAGCAGCGCCACGGCGCGTTCGAACGAACGGCCCGTCGATTGCACGCCGAACGCCGAGCCGGCGGAAACCTCGGCATCGATGTCGTCCTGCGCGCGCACGAACGTCGCACGATCTTGGCCTTCGGTTCCGAGTCCGAACATCGCATCGAGCACGCTCGCAACACCTTCTTTACCGAGCGGTTCCTGAAGGTTCGCGTTGCTGCGCACGCTACCGAACATGAACACGGAATCCGAAATCGTCTCCGGGCGCACGATGAGCGTGATGCCGTTCGGCGTTTTGATTTGCGTTGGCGCAGCGAGAGCGGGCGGTACGGCGGTGTCGCGCAATAAGCGATTCGCCCAATCGGGCAAGGTCGTCACGGCCGCTTGCGCATCCAGCGGTTTTTCAGGACCTTGGCGCGGCGCGGCCGGTGCGGCGTTTTGCGATGCTGTCGCCGAC
Source organism: Vulcanimicrobiota bacterium (assembly GCA_030853925.1). Lineage (GTDB taxonomy): Bacteria > Vulcanimicrobiota > Vulcanimicrobiia > Vulcanimicrobiales > Vulcanimicrobiaceae > JALYUE01. The sequence continues at coordinate 31,587 of JALYUE010000019.1, forward strand.
GGCGTGAGCGCTCCGAGAACGGCGTGGTTGACGTCGAGGTAGCGCTTGGCTACGCGATTCACTTCGGCAAGCGTCACGTTCGCGATGAGCGTTTGTTCGTGCGCGATCGACGGCTGCTGGTCGAGCGCCGTCGTCGTCGCCCAATCCGACGCCAGCGCCGCGATCGAATTGCGGCTGAGCTCTTGATCGGCAATCAACCGTCGCTTCGTGGACTCGAACAATTCGCTCGGCACGCCGCGGTCGGCGTACGATTTCACGATGCCCTCGAGGCGCCTGGTCGCCGCGAGCGGGTCGGCGCCCGGCGGCAGGGCGGCCGAAGCCATGCCGAGCTGCGCCTCGGGGACGTATGGAAACGAGATCCATTGTCCGTCGAGCGCCTCGCCGGAGTCGACGAGGCCGCGCAGCGCCGCGCGCTGCGAACCCATGATGGCCTGCAAGACGAACGATGGCAAGAAGTCGGGGCTATCGATGCCGGGTAGGCGGAAGCCGACGACCGCAAGCGGATACACGAGCGTGGTCTTGCGCCGAATCAGCGTCCGCCGCAACGGCGCGAAATGCGCCGCCGCATGCGCGGCGATCGGGCGTGACGGGATCGATTCGAAACGCTCGCGGATCTGCGCGAGCGTGCGCGTTGGATCGAGGTCGCCCGCGATCACGAAGACCGCGTTATTGGGCGCATACCAGCGCTCGTAGAACGCTTTGATTTGCGGTCCGGTGAGCCGGTCGAACGCCTCACGCGTTCCGACGCCATCGTGCGCGTACGGCGTCCCCGCGAACGCGCTCGCGCGGGCGTCGGCGTAAAAATCCGCTCCGGGTCTCGACTCGTCGGCAAGGACTTCTTGTTCGATCGCGCCGCGCTCGTTCTGCCATTGCTCTTGCGCGTCGAGCACGTCGCGCATGCGGTCGGACTCGATGCGCAGCACGGCGTCGAGATCGGCGGCCGGAACCGTGAATTGATACTGTGTCAACGTGTCGGTCGTCGACGCGTTGAAATCTCCGCCGAGTGCAGTCGCTACGGTCCCGAGCTGGCTCGTCGAGAGGCTCTTCGTGCCGCGGAACATCATGTGTTCCTGAGCGTGCGCCATACCCGGAAAGTTCGCCGGATCGTCGCGCGAACCGACGAGATACGTAAGGTCGGTCGAGATGACCGGAGCGATCGTGTTGCGCACGATGACGACCCGCAAGCCGTTACGCAGCGTCGCTTTGAGCGCATCGCCCGCGGACGGCGCGGCAGCGCCGGAAGGCTGCGCGAGCGACGCGACTGCGAGTGCGAGAAGTGCCGCTAAGCGCGCCGACCGCGCCGAAAAAAGAGTCATGCCGTCGAATTGCTCGTTGTGATGGCTTTATCTTTGAAGCCGGCGTCACCAAGCGCGCCTTGCGGCTCGGCCTTAGTCCTCTCGGTGCCCGTCCCGGGCGCGTCCGTCTTTGGGTAAGAGCGAGTGCGTGATGAACAATGCTTGAAGAACTGCGCGAGATGCTGCAGACGGTGCAGCTCGTACCGAAGGCGTACGAAGGCTACCAGCCTTTAATCGTCGACGGGTTGGTGTACTTTCTCGAACGCCTGCCGGAAGAACGGCTCGGCGCGATCGTCGAAGAACAGCTGTCGCTCGCGGGCGAGATGGATTCGGACGAGCGGCTCGTCGCGTTGCTGCGTCAATGTCCGACGCTGCATAAACTCGGCCAGGTCATCGCGCGGGACCGCGGCTTGCCTGCGGAGTTACGCGAACGGCTGCAACGCCTAGAGTCCGTGCCGCCGACGACCGAGTTTGCCGAAGTCGCCGCGCTGATTCGCTCCGAACTCGGCGACGCCGGCGGCGTGGAACTCGCGAACGAAGCGCTCGCCGAAGGCAGCGTCGCCGTCGTAGTCCCCTTCGATTGGCCCGCTGCGGGGCCCGGGCTGCCGACGCGCGGCGTCTTCAAGATTTTGAAGCCGCACGTGAAGGAGCGGCTCCTCGAAGAATTAGAGATTTGGACCGACCTCGGCGGCTACCTCGAAGAACGTTCGATACATTACGCATTGCCGGCGCTCGACTATCGCGACACGCTCGACGGCGTACGCAACTTGTTGCTCAACGAAATTCGGCTCGATCTCGAGCAAGAACGGCTGGCTTGGGCGAAAGATTTCTACGCCGATTCGCCCGACGTGTTGATCCCTCAGGTGCTCCCGCTTTCGACGCCCAACCTGACGGCGATGGAACGCGTCGACGGACGCAAAGTCACCGACTCCGGCCTTTCGCGCGACGAGCGCCGCCGGCTGGCGCAGACGGCGATCGAGGCGCTGATCGCAAAGCCGTTTTGGAACGCGTCGAAACAGCCGGGACGGTTCCACGCCGATCCGCACGCCGGCAATCTCTTCGTGACGGACGACGGCCGCTTGGCGATCCTCGATTGGGCGCTGACGACCGAACTCACGAAGTCGCAGCGCGCCGACGTCGTGCAGACGCTGATCGGCGCGGCCATGCTCGACGAAGGCCAGGTCACGCGCTCGATTACCGCGCTCGGCCGAGTTATGCAAGAAGCGGCTCTGCGCAAAGCCATCTTGGAAGCTGTGCGTCAAATTCGACTCGGGACGTTTCCCGGATTCGACTGGTTCATCGCGCTGCTCGACCGCCTGGCGCGCAATGCGTTCATCTATTTTCCCGAAGAAACCGCACTCTTCCGCAAGTCGCTGCTGACGCTGTCGGGAGTCGTACGCGACATCTCGGAACAAAGCTCGATCGACGACGTCTTGGTTCGCAGCGGACTCAAGCAGTTTTCCGGCGAGTTCGCAGGTCGCGCCGTAGCGCCGGCGGCATCGCGCGACTTCGGGAGTCACGTTTCGAACGTGGATTTGTTACGCGTCGTCAGCGCCGTGCCGCTCGTGCCGACGCGCTATTGGCTCGAAACGTGGCGCGATCTGTTGGATTTCTCGCTCAAACCGTTATGAGAGATTTTCATAACCCGGCGGCGGCGCAAACCCGCCCCATTCCCGTTCCATAAGCTCCGCAAAGCGCAGCGTGGTGCGGTCCTCGAGGTACGGGCCGATGATCTGCACGCCGATGGGAAGGCCCGTGTCGCTGCGCTCGATCGGGACGACGCTCACGGGCAACCCCGGTGCCGTCGCGAGGCTCGCGTAGACGAGCTGATCCAAGTACGGGTACGGTGTGCCGTCGACGTCGATGACGCGAGCGTTTTCGTCACTGGTTTGATCGTGACGGAACGCGGGCGTCGGCATCGGCGGAAACAAGACGACGTCGAACTCGCGGAATAGGGCGCGCCATCGCTGCGCGAGTTCGAAACGCTCCCCGTCCGCAGCGAGCCAGTCGCGATGGCTCGCGACTGCGCCGCGCAACCGCCACGCTCCCAAACTCTCGTCGTCCGGCGCGAGCGCGGCCGCTGCGCCCGCCAGACGCTGCATCCGTTCGATGGGCTGCCGGGCGAAGATGACCGGCAGCAAGAGGCGCACGAACACGCGCGCCGCGTGCGCGAGATCGGGTAGCAGCGGGCTGTCGAGCGCTACGGCGGCGCCCGCCGCGCGCAGCCGTTTCACGAGACTTCCACAGGCGGTGCGGACGCTCTTCGACGCCGGCAGTAACGGATGCGAGTCGAGCGCGAGAACGCGAAAGTCGCGCAACGCGTCGTGCCGCGGCGGCGGAAACGTCAAGCGGAAGGCGACGGCTTCGGCTTCGTCGGGTCCCGCGAGAATGTCGAAGGCCGCGCTCACGTCGGCAGCGCTTCGAGCGAGCGGCCCGATGACCGAGAGGTCCGGCGTTCCACCGAGCGTACCGGGCGGTACGTGTCCGCGCGAGGGCAACGCTCCACGGCTCGGTTTGTGGCTGAAAACGCCGCAGTAATGCGCCGGCGCGCGCAGCGAACCACCGATATCCGAGCCGATCTCGAGCGGTACGTAACCGGCGGCGAGCGAAGCGGCGGCGCCGCCGGACGAGCCGCCCGGCGTGCGAGCGAGATCCCACGGATTGTTCGTCGTGCCGTAAATTGCGTTAAAGCTCTGCCAATCGCCGAGCCCGTACGGTACGTTGGTCTTTCCGATGATGACTGCGCCCGCATCCTTCAAGCGGGTGACGGCAACGGCGTCCTGGGCCGGGCACCAGCCGGCAAATTCCGGAATGCCCCACGTCGTCGGCAATCCCGCGACGTTGTACGACTCTTTCACGCTCATCGGTATGCCGAGGAGCGGGCGCCGTTCGCCGCGCTGCAACGCCGCATCGGCTGCCGCGGCCGCTAACCGCGCCCGCTCGAAGTCGCGCACGACGACGGCATTCAAGCGTCCGTCGAACGCTTCGATGCGAGCGATCGAGCGTTCGAGTAATTCGGTCGCCGATATGCGCCGCTGCGCGAGCGCCGCCGTCAATTCGGCAAGCGTTTCGAAACCCGACATCATGCCTCCGGTCGGCGTCCTGTGAGTTCCATGCTTTCGCCGCGGGCGAGATAGCGCACGCTCGAGGTGAGCCCGGCCGCTTCGATTGCGGATACGAAGTCGGCGAGCGGCGATTTGAAGCGATCGTAATCGTCGTAATGGATGGGCACGGCAACTTGTGGCGCGATGATCTGCACGAATCGGACGCCTTGCGCCGCGTCCATCGTGACGGTCACGCCGAGCACTTTCGTGCCGCCGAGGTGCACGAGTGCGACGTCGATGCCCGGAAAACGCTTCGGAATTTCTTTCAAGCGAGAATGCACGAGCGTATCGCCCGAAATGTAAAGACGCAGCCGTTCGCCCGCGGCCGTTACGAAATCGAGGAGCGTACCCATGACCGGCGGCAACGCCGTCGCGAGCGGACCCGGCCCGTGAACGCCGGGCATCGCGCGAATATCGACGGACCCGCCGGCCTTTTCGAGATGAACGCTTTCCCAACGCCGCAAGCCGCGCGCAAAAAGAAAGCCGAGGTCGCGCAGCGCCCCGGCGGCTTTGGGCGGCGCGTAAATCGGAATACGCCGGTCGAGCCGCTTCTGCACGTCCCGGTCGAAGTGGTCTTCGTGCATGTGCGAGAGGACGATGAAGTCGACCGGCGGGATCGTGTCGAGTTCGCGCGACGGATTGGTGAGCCGCTTCGCGCGCAAGCCGTAGCCGATGTGAACGTGGTCGCCCGCGTGCAAGAAGTTGGGGTCCGTGAGAATCGTGAACCCGGCGAACCGGACGAGCACGGTTGCGGTGCCGATGAATTCGAGCGTAGCGGGCGTCTGCGTCTGCATGCGCCCCTTATGCCCCGCTCAACGCCGGCTACCTCGTCAACGGCTCGTTAGAACAGATTCCATAGGAACTGATTGTAGACTTCATGATGGAACTGCACTTCTTCGGGTTTCACGAACGTACCGAGCGAGCGCGGGCAGCGATCGGCGCTCGCTTGTTTGAGATCGGCGTAGCGCCCCTTGACGTCGCTTCCCAGCAGCGTCGTCGTCCAGTCGGAGTCTCGAAATCCCGCAAGTGCGTCGTAGATGTTGTCGGGAAGATACCGGTCGGCTTGACGCAGATTTGCAACGTCGCTGACGTTGCCGTCGAGGCCCGTCTTGAAGACCGTGTAGAGCGCCAAGTATGGATTCGCATCGGGCGCGACGGAGCGGACCTCGACACGCGCCGTGCGCTCGTTCCCGATCGGAATACGTACCATCGAACCACGATCGACCGCAGAGGCTTTGATTTGATTCGGCGCCTCGAAATGCGGATCCAGCCGCCGGAACGCGTTGACGCTGGAATTGAAGACCAGGCACGTGTCGATAC